>NZ_JBWWVR010000014.1:0-132762 GCF_056675575.1 Xanthomonas sp. NCPPB 3959 | reverse complement strand
CTTTGTCATCTGCGCCTGGCGCGCCAGTTCATTGATTCCCAGATCAAGCGCGCCCGGGCTGTCATCCAGCATCGCGCGAGCAGTGGCTAAAAGGTGGCGGCGGCGCTCCTCTTTTTGCTCAACCGAGCGTGCGCGGACATATGGCGTGAACGAATTCATACGAAAACCTGTACCTCACTTGATAAAAGACCGATGGTCTTCTAGATTGAAGACCATCGGTCTCCAATCTTGCCTGAAAGCCAGGATCCAGGCCACGTCGTCCACCATGCACAGAGCCACCACCATGCCAAGCAACAACACAGACTGGGTCCTGATCACTGGCGCTTCCAGCGGTTTCGGTGAAGAATTTGCCAAGCAATACGCGGCTAAGGGCCACCCTTTGATTCTTGTCGCGCGTCGGCTGGAGCGCCTGCAGGCTCTGGCAACTGCGCTGCGCCACGAACATGGAGTGGAAGTCATCACCGAACAAGTTGACCTGTCAGATGTAACGGCCATAACGGCCCTGCATTCCAGCCTCCGGGAGCGGGGCATTGAGGTGGAAATCCTCATCAACAACGCCGGCCACGGGCTACAAGGCACCTTCCTGGACACCTCGGTGCAAAGCACCCTGGAGATGGTGCAGCTTGATATCGCTAGCCTTACCGTCATGACCCGACTGTTCGGCGCCGATATGCGCCAGCGCGGTCACGGCAGGATCCTTCTGGTTGCCAGTCTGCTGGCGCTCTGGGGTGTGGAGGACATGGCTGTTTATGGTGCATCCAAGGCGTACGTCCTGCGCTTGGGCGATGCGCTGCATCGTGAATTCAAGCGCGATGGCGTCACCGTCACCTCACTGTGCCCAGGTATGTCCAACACTGGATTCGCTCAGGCTGCGCAGCAAAAGATCACCCTCGGATTGAAGCTTGCGATGATGCAACCGGCACCGGTGGTACGTGCGGGCATCCGCGCACTCCATAAGGGTCGCATTAGCGTTGTCCCCGGATTGGGCAACAAGATTGGCGCGTTCATGATTTGGGCTACTCCGCGCTCGCTGCACCAATCCCTGTTTGCGCGCGTCATGAATAGTTGAAGGAATGCTTGATCGCTAACGATGCCATTTCGGGATACGGCCAAGGCCATAAGGATTCGAACCTGAAATCAAAGGATTATGAGGCAGGAAAATTTAGATTAGCGATCAATAGTTAGGCCGACTAATTTCCTCAACCGCTTGGCTTCGACCCGTTGTAGCGGCTGGGTCTATGGGGAAATTTTTCCAAGCGTGCGCTCCCCGATAGAACAGCGTATTTGGGTGGGTGTATTAGCTTACATCGATGCCAGCAGCGTTGCTTGCTAGCCGCTGCATTCTCCCCAGTACGGACTTCATTACTCGCGAGCTATCTTTTCGATCCAAGCCTTTACAGACGCGGTGTCAGCGATGTTTCCTTTGTACTCGATCTCAGGCTGCTGAGGCACGTTGTCGTTGCGCTGTCGGCCGTCACGTGTCACATAGGGGACCGCAATAACGCCGTTACTGCTGGGTAGGTCAGCTTCGACTGGAGAACCTGTCCGCGTATCAACAAACGTTTCAAGGCCAACCTGTTTGACCCCAGGGAAGTTCTTCAGCTCATCTACAAACGCAATACACGCACTTCCGCAGTCGTAGTCAGTCAGGACGAAGACCTTTGCCCTGACAGGGTTGGCGGGTATGCGTCTGGGCTTCGGAACCTTGTTAGCGTTCACCGGCTCTTTGATTACTGTCTCTCCCCGTGCCACTGCGGCGGCGTATAGGCTGTTGTCGGCGTCATAGGGTGTGCCGTCTTTCGGCCCCTCTGCCGGGGCGCTGGGGTCGGCTTGTCCCTGTGGTGCTGCTGCGTCGCGCTGATGCTCCTTGCTGACTCGGAGGACAGCAGAAATCTTCAATCGTTCACGGGCATAGTAATTTGCATACTCTCTGCCATAGAGCGCACGCAATACACCCATAAACCATTCGTAAGGCCCGCCAGTGTTTCCGCGCACATCAAGCACAATGATTGACTTATCACGCAGTGACGGGGCCACCTTGTAGAGCGCCTCAAACTGATCTGACTCCTTCCGGTCTCGTGGAGAGAAATTTCCGAGCCGCACCCATGCGCCGTCGTTACCGAACGGTTCGACAGTGACGCTTCTTCCCAGCTGAGGGACCAACTGTGACCGGATTTTTGCGAGCTCGGTGGTGGGGATGATGTGCCACTGCAAATCAACGCTGCGGCCGTCGACGATGCAGCTGCGGGGCCTGGCTATGAAGGGACTCGCTGAATCCCGAAAGAGGTTCAGTGCCACACGTGCATGCGTGGACTCCAGGCCTGGAATCATGTTTTGGTAGGGCGCCACGCGCTTTGACCATTCGGCCATAGGCAGTCCGTCGCATTCCGTGATCTCAGCTCCGTTGGCTATCACACCTTCCGATCCAGCAACGAGGAAACGGCGTCCCTGGTAGACCGCGAGAAAGCCCGGCCATTGATAGAACACAGGTGTCAGCTCAATAGAGACGTAAGCATGCGCATCGTTGAACGTTGAAAAAAGGTGAGCCATCGTTTGTCGATAGCCCTCAAAATTCTTGACCTGCTGTAGGTCCGCATCGGCTTGTTTGCGTGCTTTCGACAGAGTGGCCTCAAACCCTGAAGGATCTGGGTACACGGCCATGATGGATTGGTCCCGAAACCACTGCAGCGAGAAGTCGACATCTTTGTCCGCCATGGCAGCCCATCCCTGATAAGCGGTGCTCGACTGTGGGGCCTGTTGCGCGCTAGCAGGGGAAAGCATCTCGGACCAGAGCACCAAGGCGGCGCAGAAGACAGGGAGTACGCGGCTCGAAGACGGGCGGTGCTTTGGAACGGATGCCATTAGATGAGAGCCTTGATAGATCAGGTAGGTCAAGCAGGATCCATGCCAAGCTCTTCCGCGACAGATGTTACCCCTACTGACTGCACGGTGTCCGCGGACGTCCGAGGGGTGTCCGCCTGTCCGCAAGTAGACACGCCACAACATTTCCGCATGCTTATTGAGGAAAGTCTCGCGCCTTTTTCAGCCGGCCGGGTCAGGCCAGCTGCATGAAGGCATTAGTCAGCGTAATCCTCCGGTGACCAGGATCTCTTCACCGGTCACGAATCGGGCATCGTCAGATGCAAGGAACGTCACCACGCTTGCGATGTCTTCCGGCTGGCCTGCACGTCCAAGGGGCGTCTGCGCCACGATGCCACTTGCCATTTCCGAACCGACGATGCCGGCAGTTGTCGTTCCTTCGGTGATTACAAATCCTGGGCTGACGACGTTGACGCGGATCTTGCGGGGGGCAAGTTCCTTGGCTAATACGCCAGAAATTGCGTTAACGGCTGCCTTGCTAGCGGTGTACAGCGATGTACCTGGCGATCGCAAGGTGGTGATCGAAGAGGAGATGTTGACGATGCTACCTTCGTTTCGAAGATGCTTGATGGCCGCCTGTGTGGTCATGATCATGCCCAGAACATTGACATCGAACAGGCGACGGTACTGATCCTCTGTGACGTGCTCTACCGCTCCCACATCCCAGACCCCGGTGTTGTTTACCAGGATGTCGAGACGCCCGAACTGCGTCACCGCAGATTCAATAAGTGCCTGTGCTTCGACGGCGATGGAGATGTCTGCCCGGACTGCAAGCGCCTTGCCGCCTGCTGCGGAGATAGCGTCAACCACGGCATCTGCTCCCGCCTTGCTCGACGCGTAGTTGACCACTACTGATGCGCCTTCTGCCGCCAACGCCTTTGCGATGCCTGCGCCGATCCCCTTTGAGGACCCCGTCACCACTGCCACCCTACCTGCCAGCTTCTTCATGTTGCTATCCTCGATTGCTACTTTTGACATCGACATTGACCAGAGCTGCAGAACGCACACCCTAGTCCCATAGTTCGGATATTATGAACTATGGTCACCGAGGTCAAGCGTTGCAGAAAATCACCATGAGACCCTTACTTCATCCTGCTATCGAAGACGTTCGACCCGCCGCGATTCTCCATGCGCTGTCGGACCCCAACCGTGCGGCGATCCTTGCCAAGATCCTCACTGCCGGCCATGTCGAGGCGTGTGCTTCTGTCGCCGAGCTGGGCGATCGCGTGATTCCGAAATCATCGCTGTCGAATCATTTCAAGATCTTGCGCGAGGCTGGACTGATCCGCAGCGAGCGTCACGGTGTTGAGATGCGGAACCATTCGAGATTTCCAGAAATCAACGCCCGCTTCCCAGGGCTGGTAGCAGCGATCATCAACGCCTATGCATCGGACAACGCAGATGGCGCGCCTAACTTGAAATCGTAGGTCAAGATCCTGCGATGGGTGAACCAGCCGCCGGTCAGCGACCGCAAGCGGCGGCTTGTACGCATCCTGGAGCGGAGCGATATCAGCCTAGTCAGTTCATGCATTCACTATCAGTCTCACTCCTACACGCGGCCTCACCAGCCCCGGAGAAGCTAGCGATCTGCAGCGCTTCAGTGAGCAGCTGCAACTGATATCAAGCATTGGGCGGGCGCAGTCTTTTAAACGCTCCCTAACCCCGATAAACATAGATGTGTCCACTTCAAGTGCGAGCGTTCGTCGCGCTCGTTGCGGACAAGATTGGCATGCATCGCGCCATCGCTCCGGACGCGGGTCTGTGACTGCGGCTCGGCCCACTCTGCCACGCAGGACAGCACCGGCATAAGAAGGTTATTCAGTGTGCCGAACGAAATTCATCTCAAACGTGGGCTTCCTGGTCGGCACGTTCTAGCCGAGGCCATTATTTCAACGCCAGGCGATAACTGCTTAAGACGAATCGAGCTCGCTAGTAAAAGTCGCATGCCAAATCATTAGTCAATCATTATCCCATATGCATTCACGTACTTTTTTACGAAGCTCTCGTGTAGCAGTGACGATTCTAAATTTTATTGCGCTTCCAAAAATCTTCAAACATTCGCTTCGCGGTCTCAATTTGCGTTACTAGGCAACAATATGATCAACGAAGATGTACGTTGGCCAGCTCATTAGTCGCCGGTCCGCTCCTCATGTCTGACCCATCCGCGCCCGATCATCTGCAGCGCAGTCTTTCCAACCGCCACTTGCAGCTAATCGCCATTGGCGGGGCAATCGGCACCGGCTTGTTCATGGGTTCGGGCAAGACGATCAGCTTGGCTGGCCCTTCAATCCTGTTCGTCTACCTGATCATCGGCGCGATGCTGTTCTTCGTTATGCGTGCCATGGGCGAGCTACTGCTGTCCAACCTCGAATATAAGTCGTTCATCGACTTTTCCACAGATTTGCTTGGCCCATGGGCGGGCTTCTTCTGTGGATGGACCTATTGGTTCTGCTGGATCATCACCGCCATTGCGGATGTCATCGCGATCGCTGCCTACGCACAGTTCTGGTTTCCGGGCCTAGCGCCGTGGATTCCAGCGGTGATGTGTGTATTACTCTTGCTTGCGTTGAACCTGGTGACAGTGAAGCTCTTCGGCGAGCTAGAGTTCTGGTTCGCACTAATCAAGATTATCGCCATCTGCGTATTGATCATTACTGGCGCGGGGCTGGTGATGTGGGGGTTCCGTTCGCCTTCCGGCAACCTGGCATCGCTGTCCAATCTGTGGAATGACGGCGGCATGTTCCCAATGGGAATTGGCGGGTTCTTCGCTGGATTCCAGATCGCAGTGTTCGCCTTTGTCGGCATCGAGCTGGTCGGCACCACTGCTGCAGAAACCGCCGACCCGCATCGCAACCTGCCTAAAGCGATCAATTCAATTCCTGTGCGCATCCTGATTTTCTATGTGCTTGCCCTGATCGCTATCATGGCCGTGACGCCCTGGCGGCAGGTAGTGGCCGGCAAAAGTCCGTTCGTGGAGCTGTTCGTACTTGCCGGAATACCAGCGGCGGCAAGTCTGATTAATTTCGTAGTGCTCACCTCAGCCACCTCGTCGGCTAACAGCGGTCTCTTTTCGACCAGTCGCATGCTTTACGGCCTTGCCGAAGAGCAAAATGCACCAAAGGGATTTGCGAAGCTCTCTCGTGCAGCAGTGCCAGCACGCGGCTTGCTGTTCTCCTGCGTTTGCTTGTTGTTGGGCGCGATGCTGGTGTACCTAATCCCCAACCTAGTCACCGCCTTTACTCTGGTCACGACATTGTCGGCGGTGCTCTTCATGTTCGTGTGGTCGTTGATTCTGTGCGCTTACATCGCCTATAGGCGCAAGCGCCCGGAGCTGCACGCAGTGTCAGCTTTTAAGATGCCCGGCGGTGTGCTGATGTGCTACGTATGCCTCGCGTTCTTCGCCTTCGTCATTGTCTTGCTGACCTTACAGAGCGACACACGCCAGGCGCTGTTGGCCAGCCCGATGTGGTTCCTGATACTGGCCATCAGTTATCTAGCCAAGTCGCGCAGCGCAAGCGAAAAGAAATTATCGACCCATCAATAAACGCAAGTATTCATGCCAAGGAGAGAGCACGCCTGCCGATTACCAGAAATTGCACTCATTGGGTTTGCAGAAGCATTTGCATAAAATACCTTTAGTGGCTCCGCGCTTAACAAGCGCGGATCTCTTATTATCTCGTTGAATTCCCAATGCATGTCTTGAATGCAATGGAATTCGGCGACCTAGTGATACCCTCAGCGTCATAAGGAAAATTAATTTTACGGCACTTTTCCCACACAAAGGAACAATGGCTTTCGATTTATTGCAAGCACAGCCATGTCAAATAGGACTAATCAGACTTATTGAGGATGAATCATTAAGTCCTGCGGATCGATGGCGTCCAGCCATTCAGCAGTTCGGGCGTCTTGCGGGCCTGAACTACGCTTCCGTGTAGAGTATTTCGCACCCTGCAATAATTTACTAATGTTTTTTTATAACTTTAGATATAAGCCGAACATCGCGTCTACCTCTCCGAGGCAATCACTGTGCGACACATCCTGCAAGCTGCCATCACGTTGACTTTGATCAGTACTTCCCTGCCTTCCTCGGCTCAAGGGGATGCTGCTGCCCAACGCAGATCAAGCTCGCCGGTGAGCACAGTTACGACCCAGTTACCCCGCACCGCTAAGCCCACGCATTACGCGGTAGAGATAACGCCGCATGCCGATGCACTCACCTTTGATGGCAAGGTGACCATTGACGTCGTCGTGCTGCAACCCACTGACAGCATCACGCTACATGCGGCCAAGCTCACCTTTGTCAACGCCACGCTCACCCAGCGCAAGCGTGACACGCCGCAGCCAGCCATGGTCAGCGCCAATGATGAGGAACAGACTGCCAGCTTCACTTTTGAAAAGCCGCTGGCGCCCGGCAACTACGTGCTATCCATCGCCTATAGCGGGGTGATAAACACCCAATCCAACGGACTGTTTGCTGCTGATTACACGACGCCGCAAGGCCCACGGCGTGCATTGCTTACTCAGTTTGAGGCGGCCAATGCACGCAACTTCATTCCCTCCTGGGACGAGCCCAACTTCAAAGCCACCTTTGATCTGGCGGTGAATGTACCGGCCGCGCAAATGGCGATCAGCAACCTACCGGTGGCCAAGTCCACCGCGATCGCCGGCGGATTGAAGCGCGTGGTGTTCCAGCCCACGCCCCCTATGTCCACGTATCTACTGTTCCTGGGTGTGGGCGATTTCGAGCGCGCCACGGTCAAGGCCGAGAATGGCACCGAGATCGGCGTAGTGGCCCAGACCGGCAAGCTAGACCAAGCACAGTTTGCGCTGGAGTCGTCGCGCAACATTCTGCATGAATACAACGCGTATTTCGGCGAGCCTTACCCGTTGCCAAAGCTAGACAACATTGCCGCACCGGCACGCTACAACGCAGCTATGGAGAACTGGGGCGCCATTCTCAGTGGCGAAGCTTATCTGTTGCTGGATCCGGCAGTGGCTGGCATTGACGACAAGCAACGTGCCTTCGGCGTGGCCGCGCATGAAATCGCGCATCAGTGGTTTGGCAACCTAGTCACCATGGCATGGTGGGACGACCTGTGGCTCAACGAGGGCTTTGCCAACTGGATGGGAGCGCGTACGACGCAAAAGCTGCACCCGGAGTGGGACAGCAACAACATGCTTCCAGCTCTGCGCAGCCGCAGTGCTATGCAGGGCGACGCATCTGCCACCACTCACCCGGTGGTGCAGCACGTGACCACGGTGGAGCAAGCCGATCAGGCGTTCGACCAGATCACCTACAACAAGGGTGAAGCGATCATTGCGATGCTGGAAGATTACCTTGGTGCCGAGCAATGGCGCGATGGTGTCCGGCGCTACATCCGCCAGCATCGCTACGGCAACACCACCACCGATGACCTCTGGCAGCAATTCGATGCCGTAGCGCCAGGCAAGCAATTCACTCAGGTGGCGCACGACTTCACCCTGCAACCGGGCGTGCCCTTGATCAAGGTGCGCACCACCTGCACTGTGGGCAGCACCACGGTTGATCTGGAGCAGGGCGAGTACACGCTGGATCGCCCGAACAAGACGCCGCTGCGCTGGCGCGTACCGGTGGCTGTACGCGGTGCCAGTGGCACGCTCACGCGGGTACTGGTGGACGGCACCGCGCAACTACAATTGCCTGGTTGCGGTGGGCCTGTTGTGGTTAATGCCGGGCAAAACGGCTACTTCCGCACGCTTTATGCGCCCGCTGATTTCAAGGTGCTGCGCACAGGTTTCTCCACATTGCCGGTCGTGGACCAGATGGGCGCACTGATGGACACCAGTGCGCTGGCCACCAACGCCCTGCAACCGGAGGCCGACCTGCTCGATCTCACCACCAGCGTGGCAGCCACGGCACCGCCAGACGTGTGGCAGGTGGTGGCCGAGCTGTTCGACGGAATCGACACGGTATTCGATGGCGCGCCCAAAGAGCAGGCCGCATGGCGTAGCTATGCGGCGTCGCGGTTGACGCCAGCTTTTGGCAACCTGGGCTGGGACAGCCGCGTCAACGAGCGCAGCCAGGTGAAGGTGGCGCGCGCGCAATTGCTCAGCGCGCTGGGCGCCATGGGCGAGCCTGCCATCGTCGCAGAAGCGCGGCGCCGCTTTGTCGCGTTTGAATCCGATCCCGATGCATTGCCGCCTGATCTGCGTAAGAGTGTGCTGGACATCGTGTCCCGCCATGCCGACGCCGCCACATGGGATCGTCTACACGTTCTGGCCAAGGCGCAGACCAGCAACACGCTGCGTACGCAGTACTACGTACTGCTTGCGAATACGCAAGATGCTGCGCTGGCACAACGTGCACTTGACCTAGGCATGACCAGCGAGCCTGGCGGCAACATCGGCATGCGCATGATTTCGCAGGTGGCACGCCAGCACCCGGACCTGGCGTTTGACTTCGCGGTCGCGCATCGCGAACAAGTAGACACACTGATCGGTGCCACCTCCCGCAGCGGCTTCTACCCGCGCCTGGTTGCCACCTCGGCCAACCGGCAGACCGCCGACAAGGTCAAGGTGTACGCAGACCACTATCTTGAGCCAGACGCACGCAGCAATGCAGAAAAAGCCATCGCCGCCATTCAAACGCGCGCCACGCTGCGAGAGCGACGGGTCCCGGAAATTGAAGCTTGGTTGAGAGGGCGTAAGGAGTGAGTGCATTTACAGACGCATCTTTCTGTTGCTGCGCGTCCCCATGTCCTCAGTCCACGTCGAGTGGGGCTGAGGCTGGTTGATGGACGAAAGAGCGATCCAGCGCTTTACCCTATTTGTTTACTTAAGGATAGCCAGGCAATCAGTGTGCTACGGGTGTGTTGAAGAGCTACTAGAGCGATCGGCTATGTGGTGAGGAAAAACAAGCGTCTAGATCCGTGCTGACTCACGGGTTAAACACGTTTTAAACACAAAAATGGAAGATCTTAAACATTTCTCCTGATCTAGATACCCAGCTCTTCTGTCTCAGCACTTGCAAGCAGCAACAATGCGCTACTGTCATAACCTGTTGCGATCTTCCGGCGAGACATTCCATACTTACCCGCCACGTACACTTCCCCCTTAACATTCAGTTCAAATCATCTGAAGAAAAAATATCTATTCAATGCAAATGACGAGCAATCCACCTTAACGACAACGCACAATCAGTCCGAAAACTGGATATCGATAGCGTGTATTGCTGTTTTTAGTGCAGCTCTTTATCGCTAGCGCAATCTTTTATTAAAAATCAACAGGCCGGGTAAAAAATCATGAATTCATATAGAAAATACTTGAAGTATTCAGGCGAGATTTGTCGAGCGCAGTTTTTTTATTAGGTCGCGCCTGCCCAATGCTCCAATGATCTCAACAACATGGCGCGGCATCAATCCGCAGCAACACAGGCTTAGCTCGGGCCGGCTGAGGCTTGGCGTCCGGGCAACTAGCAAGCGCTTGCCGCCGACTCGTTGCTACCGTTTTTTCGACAGCGTAGTGATTGATGAAGATAATGGGCGTCGCTGGCGCATTCGTATTGCACGTCCATGTGTGCAGCCACCCAGACGCGGTTTTCCGTCGCTGTGGATGCTGGACGGTAACCGGGCGCTTACCCACTTCGATACCGTCTTGCTGTGCCGGTTGTCGCAGCTGCCGGCGCCGCCCGTGCTGGTGTTTATCGATGCCGACCACGACCTGCTGATCGATTTGCCTACCCGCGCTCGCGATTATACGTTCCAGCCTGCCGACCATCCGTTTCTTAAAGCTCCCGATGCACCAGACGGGCTGGTAGGTGGCGGTGCGCAAGCATTGCTCAATGCTCTGCTGCTGAAAGCAATGCCTGCGATCACACACCACGTGCGGTTGGATCGCAGTAGGCAGGCGCTGTGGGGACATTCATTGGCCGGACTGTTTGTGTTGCACGCGTTGTATGCTGGCGACGGCCTGTTCACCGATTTCGCCACTGCCAGCCCGTCACTATGGTGGGGGCAAGGCGCACTGTTAGGCACGCCCGAGGAGCACTTCATTGCATGCGGGTCGCACTATCCCGCGCGTATATGGATATTTCTCGGTGGAGCAGAGCGAGCCGGCCAGATCGATCCGCGTAGCCGTGAACGTCCTGATCACACAGACTTATTGAATGCAATTCAAGGCGCGCCAGCTGACGCGGCATTGCACCTGGCAAAGCGCCTGGCGACGCTGCCAGGTCTTGCAGTGCGCTACCGCGAGTTCCCCGCCCTGCATCATGCGGCAGTGTTCCATGCTTCATTGCGCGCGGTGTTGCAACACATCGTCGGACTCCCGAGCCGGGGGGCTCGTAACCGCAGGTTATGAGTCGGCCGGGCTGTCGATGGCTACTACTGGCAGGCAGTCAAAGCCGGCATGTCCACACAGCCGTACTAAACGGCAATCGTGCGCTTCGCGCATGCAGCGGAACTTTGCCGAGTAGGCGCGCCATCCCAAACCCTTTCTGATAGTGCGTACCGCCCCGTCGACCAGGAGCTCTGGCTATGGTTGGATTAACTTTACGGGGAGTCGACATTCCCGATGGAAAAGCTGTTCGAGACATATGTCGCCAAGCACTTCAAAAAGCAGCTTACCGCGCATCTCGTGCTGGGCACTCAGGTAAGGCGGCACCATCTGGTGCGCCACGGCGACGCACAGTGGTTCCAGCTGCGGCGGGATATGGTGATAAGCCGGCAGGGCATTGGCGAGGCGGCTCGGTACGAGCAAGCAGATCTGATACGCACTTCCTGACAGAAACGGCTGACACAGCCTTATCTCAGCTTGTCTGCCCCTGTGTCCGTAGACTGTCTAGATAGTCGGCCCACCCCTGCATCATCTTCTTGCGCTCTGGCAGGTGCGCCGTGCGGTTGTAGGCTCGCCCCAATGGATCACGCACGGCATGCGCGAGCTGGTGCTCGATATAGTCTGGGCGAAACCCCAGAACTTCATCCAGCACGGTCCGCGCCATCGCACGAAAGCCGTGACCTACAATGGTTTCGCCATCGAAGCCCAAATTGCGGAGCGCGGCATTGACCGTGTTCTCGCTCATGGGGCGATCGGCGCTGCGCACGCCGGGAAACACGTAGTCGCTGCGCTTGGTGAGTGGCCATAGTTCTTCAAGCACTGCCACTGCTTGTGCGGACAAAGGAACGACGTGCGCGGTCTTTGTCTTGCTAGTGACGTAGCGCCACTCACCGGCTTTCAAGTCGATATCCGTCCACTTGGCCTGCCGCAGTTCGCCAGGGCGCACAAAAAGCATGGGGGCCAGCTTGAGGGCCGCGCAGGTCACAAGCGAGCCCTGGTAGGCCCACAGCGCGCGCAGAAGCTCGCCAATTCGCCCAGGCTCGGTCAGGCTTGCGAAATGCTTGGTTTGCGGCTGCTCCAATGCACCTACAAGGTCTTCAGCAGGATTTCGCTGAGCCCTGCCCGTCGCAATCGCATACCGGAAAACTCGTCCTGCATGAGACCGTGCCCGGTGGGCAGTCTCCACCACGCCCCTCTGTTCCAACTTCCTTAGAGCAGCCAGAAGAATGGGAGCACTGACATCAGTGATCGGCATGTCAGCAATAAAAGCCAAATCCTTTTCGATCAGACGGCGTTCTCGCTTTACCGAACCTGGACCTAGCCCTTCCTTCGCTCGCTTAGCCAACAGCTCAAGCGCAATGGTTCCGAATGTGGTGTTCACGCGCTCGGCTTGGACGGCTCGCTCAATCCGAGCGACATGGGCTGGGTTGGCTCCACCCTTTAGCAGCATGCGTAACTTGTCGCGCTCTGCACGAGCCTGCATCAGTGAAAGCGCCGGGTACTCGTCGATGGTCACCATGCTTGGCTTGCCTGCGTACCGGTAGCGATATCGCCAAACCTTTGCACCAGTGGTACGCACCTCAATGCACAAGCCATTTGAGTCAGCTACCCGAAAGGCAGCATCCCTAGGTTTAAGCGCGCGAAGCTTTGTATCTGTAAGCATGTGAGTCAGGTAGCTGTGAGTCGGGCAGGCAAAATGCACTGGGACGACTCACAGCCTGACTCACTTCACACACGGATGCAACTGGATACAGCTGGACCTTGCTAGACCAAATACCAACGGTTTTCAGGGAATTTCTTGAACTTTCCGGACTACATCGGATGTTCTTGAACTTGAATTTGGTGGGCCCACCAGGATTCGAACCTGGAACCAAAGGATTATGAGTCCTCTGCTCTAACCGTTGAGCTATAGGCCCCGGCGGGGTGGGTGGCGAGATGCAGGGCATGTCGGACCGTCCAGCTGACGCGAAAGTTTACCTGTCCGTGCGCGTCGCTGTCTGCTGGCATCAGGTGTCCATGAGGACGAGTGGCCGCACCTACCTGTGTTTGCGCATGCAGATACAGGAAAGCCCGGCGTGAGCCAGGCTTTAAAGGTGTACGCGATCAATCTGTCCTGCCGCAGTACTCGAGGGTGAACGATCTAGCGCTACATATACCTCAGCAATTCCGAATCACTACCCCAATCCTCAACCCGCCCACTACGCCATCTCAAACTGCGCATCGATCAACTTCCGCCCGGCTTGAAACCCGTGCGCAATAGCGTCCTGATACGTCTCCCAACCAAGCCCCTGGTCGTCGATGCGTGGCTGGCGTTGACCGCCAAGCGCATATACATCAACCTGCACCGTCCAGTTGGCATCGGGCGCAGCCTGCTCGACGCGTACGCGGATTTCGTGATCGCGGTACGTGGTGGTTTCAAAGCGGCTTTGCCTGCTCATAAGGCGGTCTCGTGTGCGTGCGTCCGTCAACTT
The DNA here is from genome assembly GCF_056675575.1 of Xanthomonas sp. NCPPB 3959. Classification (NCBI taxonomy): domain Bacteria; kingdom Pseudomonadati; phylum Pseudomonadota; class Gammaproteobacteria; order Lysobacterales; family Lysobacteraceae; genus Xanthomonas; species Xanthomonas sp. NCPPB 3959. Next base: position 119,098 of record NZ_JBWWVR010000014.1, on the reverse strand, counting down.
AGAAGGCACGGTTAGAACACCACGTGAGCTTTGGAGAAGCGCCGATTTCATGTTGCGGCGCCGTGCGGTTTCGTCGCCGATGCGTGAATGCCGTAGCGCTGCAATACGCTGCCGGGGCACGCACCCCCCCGCACTTGCTGAAAGTATCGTCCTTCGACTGACCCATAACGCAACAGCCCCGCGATTGCGGGGCTGTTGTGATCACTGCGCTGGCATCGCCCTGATATCAGTCGATATCAAGGAACGAACGCAGCTGCTCCGAACGGCTCGGGTGACGCAGTTTGCGCAACGCCTTGGCCTCTATCTGACGAATCCGCTCGCGGGTGACGTCGAACTGCTTGCCGACTTCTTCCAGCGTGTGATCGGTATTCATGTCGATACCGAAGCGCATCCGCAGCACCTTGGCTTCGCGCGGGGTCAGACCGGCCAACACATCACGCACCGTCTCGGAGAGATTGATGTTGGTGGTGTTGTCGATCGGGGACTCCACATTGGTGTCCTCGATGAAGTCGCCCAGATGCGAATCCTCGTCGTCGCCGATCGGGGTTTCCATCGAGATCGGCTCCTTGGCGATTTTCATCACCTTGCGGATCTTGTCCTCGGGCATGTCCATTTCCTTGGCCAGTTCCTCCGGCGTGGCCTCGCGGCCGAACTGCTGGAGCATCTGACGGGAAATGCGGTTCAACTTGTTGATCGTTTCGATCATGTGCACCGGAATACGGATGGTGCGCGCCTGATCGGCGATCGAACGGGTAATGGCCTGACGGATCCACCACGTTGCATACGTGGAGAACTTGTACCCGCGACGGTATTCGAACTTGTCCACCGCCTTCATCAGGCCGATGTTGCCTTCCTGGATCAGGTCGAGGAACTGCAGGCCACGATTGGTGTACTTCTTGGCGATGGAAATGACCAGACGCAGGTTGGCCTCGACCATTTCCTTCTTGGCCTTGCGTGCCTTGGCTTCGCCATAGGCCATCGCGCGGCTGATCTCCTTGATCTCGCCCAGGGTCAGGTAGTTGGCCTTCTCCATCTCGATCGAGCCTTGCTGCTCGGAGACGATCTGATCCTTGACATCGCGCAGCGCCGACGACCACTTCTGCTTGCGCTTGAGGGCGTCTTCCACCCATTCCAGGTTGGTCTGGTTGCCTTCCCAGGAACGGATGAAGTCCTTGCGCGGCATGCGTGCCACGGTGGTGGCCAGGTGCAGCACCTTGCGCTCGTGGTCCTTGATGCCGTTGACCACGCCACGCAGCTGGGTGACCAACGCGTCGGTCAGCGGCAGCGGCAGCTTGAGCGTGGTGAAGATGGCGGCCATGTCCTCGCGCGCCTTGACCACCAGCTTGTGCTCGGCGCCGTTCTTGGCATAGATCTTCTTGAACTTGGCGTATTCGTTGGCCAGGTTCTCCATGCGCGTTGCCACTTCCACCGGGTCCGGACCGGTCGGGCCGGCCTCTTCTTCGGCAGCGTCGTCGTCGCCATCCTCGGCATCGTCGTCGTCGGCAGCATCGTCTTCGGAGACGGCAACCGGGCCGGCGGCGGCAAGCGCCGCAGCAGCAGCGTCGGCTTCTTCAATCAGGTCGTTGAAGCCGACCACGATCTCGGCCAGACGCTTCTTGCCTTCTTTGTGCGCTTCGTAATCGGCCAGCAGCATCTCGGTCGACAGCGGGAACACGCCCAATGCTGCCTGGACCTGGCTCAGGCCCTCTTCAATGCGCTTGGCGATGGCGATTTCGCCTTCGCGGGTCAGCAGCTCGACCGTGCCCATTTCGCGCATGTACATGCGCACCGGGTCGGTGGTACGGCCACCTTCGGTGTCGAGCGCGGTCAGCGCGGCGGCGGCTTCTTCGGCGGCGGTATCGTCAACCTCGCGGTTGCCGGTGTTGCCATCGTTGAGCAACAGGGTTTCAGCATCGGGCGCAACTTCATGGACATCGATGCCCATGCCGTTGATCATGCTGATGATGTCTTCGATCTGCTCCGGGTCGACCAGGTCGTCGGGCAGATGGTCATTGACTTCGGCGTAGGTCAGATAGCCCTGTTCCAGGCCCTTGCTGATCAGTAGCTTGATGTCGGATTGCTGGGCAGGACGTTCGTTGGCCATGGATGCTCGCGCCACCGGCTTTGAGATTGGAAAGAGGACCTAGCATTATACCAGCGTGAAGCCCCGTCTGCCGGATTCAAGACGAGACCGCTGGTGTAGCGCTGGCTAGGGCCTGAGAAGGAAGGTCACCGGGCCATCGTTGACCAGGTCGACAACCATATGGGCACCGAAACGCCCGGTTTCCACCCCGCCGCGATGTTTTTCGCGGCAGATCGCCACCAATTGATTGAACGCCCGTTCAGCCTCCAGCGGTGGTGCGGCTGTACTGAAGCCGGGCCGGGTGCCGGAGCTGGTGTCTGCAACCAGGGTGAACTGGCTGACCAGCAGCAGCCCGCCCGCGGTCTCGGTGAGTGAGCGGTTCATCTTGCCGGCGTCGTCGGCGAAGACGCGATAGCCGAGCAGGCGTTCGGCCAGGCGCCGGATCTGCGCATCGCTGTCGCCGGGTTCGACCCCGACCAGGGCCAACAGCCCGGGACCGATCTGACCGACGCGCTCTGCATCGACAGTGACGCAGGCCCGGGTGACGCGTTGGATCAGTGCAAGCATGGGCATTGTGGTTGAGCAAACTGTGTCGCGCAGCATGCCCAGCACTGCCCGTACTGTCACGCGCGGGCCTTCGGCGACCGCGCTGTTTAGAATTACGTCGATGAAACCTGATGCTCGCGCTCGCCTGCTCTACGCCACCGCCGCCACCGTGGGTCGCCTGCCGTGGCCGCTGCTCAAACGTGTGGCCGATACGCTGGCCTGGAGCTGGCGCAAACTCGATGCGCGCGAGAGCCGCGTGGCACGTCGCAACCTGGAGTTGGCGTACCCGGAACTGGATGCCGGCCAGCGCGCGCAGCTGCATGCGCAGGTGCTGCGTTCGACCGCGCGGCAGACACTGGAAGTGCTGCGCACCTGGACCCGCCCGCCGGCCGAGAACCTGGCACGCCTGCAACGCAATGGCCAGGAGCTCTACGACGCAGCGCTGGCCTCCGGACGCGGGGTGATCGTGGCAGCACCGCACTTCGGTAACTGGGAACTGCTCAACCAGTGGCTGTCCGAACGCGGGCCGATCGCGATCGTGTACCGCCCGCCGGAGTCGGACACGGTGGACGGCTTCCTGCAACTGGCCCGCGGCGGCGACAACGTGCGTCAGGTGCGTGCCGAAGGCCCGGCGGTGCGGCAGTTGTTCAAGGTGCTCAAGGACGGCGGCGCGGTCGGCATCCTGCCCGACCAGCAACCGAAGATGGGCGATGGCGTCTTTGCGCCGTTCTTCGGCATTCCGGCCTTGACCATGACCCTGGTCAACCGGCTTGCCGAACGTACCGGCGCGATCGTGCTGTACGGCTGGTGCGAACGCGCCGGTGGCGATCTGCAGTTCGCGCTGCATGTGCAGCCGTCCGACCCGGCGGTGGCCGATGCAGACCCGGTGCGCGCGGCCAGCGCGCTCAATGCAGGCATCGAACAGATCGCCCGGCGCGACCCGGCGCAATACCAGTGGACCTACAAGCGCTACACGCTGCGCCCGCCAGGCAGCGGCGAGGCCAATCCGTATGCGACCGAGCGGCATCCGCACTAGATTGGCCAGCACACCGACGGCACGGCTACGTTTTGCTAGCCGCTCCTGGCTGCAGATCCTGTGCAACAGATCCCGTGCAACGCTGCGTTGACACGCAGCGCATTCCGATCGCCTCCATCGCAGACAGGCACTGGGTGAGGCCGCGTCGCAGTAACTCGCTACATCGCCCGACCGCTCAGCCCGGCTCAAACAAGGGTGCGAACAGAGCGCGGCACGCCGTGTCGGCGCCAGGCAGCACTATTCAATCGTCGTGTGGATCGGCCGGTGTGGCCAGAATGCGCTGATAGAACGCCAGATCCAGCCAACGCCCGAACTTGAAACCGGCCTCGCGCACCGTGCCGGCGTGGGTGAAGCCGAATTGTTCGTGCAAGGCGATGCTGGCCTGATTGCTGGCATCGATGCCGCCGACCAGTACATGCACACCGCGCTCCTGCGCCGCGGCGATCAAGGCCTGCAGCAGCGTGCGCCCCAGCCCTTTGCCGCGATGGTCGCGATGCACGTAGATCGAATGCTCCACGCTGTACTTGAACGCCGGCCAGGCGCGGAACGTGCCGTAGCTGGCAAAGCCCATCAAGGTGCCGTCGGTGTCTTCCACACCAATCACCGGAAAGCCGCCCGCCAGCTTGGTCGCAAACCAGCCGACCATGCTCTCCGGTGGCCGTGGCTTGTAGTCGTACAGCGCGGTCGAGTTGGCGATGGCATCGTTGAAGATGTCCAGGATGGCGCTGGCGTGGCGGGCTTCGCTGCAGTCGATAAGAGACATGGGGTCCTAGGCGGGCAGAGGGTCTTGGGATTAAAAAGCATTGCCGGGCGATGAACAACGCGACCGGCATGCAACCAATCGGCGCCTGCTGCGCCACCCAATCTGCATCCGCTGGATGCAGCGTTCCACAGCGCCGTGGCGACCGGGCGTTGCGAACCACGCGACAATGGCGTCACGCGACCACCCAGTGGCTGCGGCGGCGTCCGCCTTGAAGCGGCCGTGGCAATCCCCATCTGGAGTCGTGCATGAGCAGCCCCGTCCTCTCCCCCAGCGCACACGCCTTCGGTGATCCGGCGGCGATCCGCTGTGAGCGCGCCGCCTCCGAACTGCGATCCGGCCGCCCGGTGCTGCTGACGGCTGCCAACGGGCAGGCGCGCGCGGTGCTGGCGTTGGACAGCAGCACCGCGCAGTCGTATGCGGCCTTCGCGCGTGCGGCGCAGGGGCGTCACTATCTGTTCGTCACCCCGACCCGCGCCCAGGTACTGGGCTTGAGCGCGCCGCAGGGCGCGCGCGTGGCGCTGATCGAACACAGCTACGACCAGCTTGCCGCGCTGGCTTATCTGCGCGACACGCCGGTACCGACGCAGTGGACACCCGGCGATGCGCTTGACGCAGGCGCAGTGGAGATCGCGCGTCTGGGGCTATTGCTGCCGGCGATGCTGGCGGTAGACCTGCGCGACGCGGACGACCTGGCTGCCTTCGCCGGCTGCCAGTCACTGGCGTTGGACGACCTGGGCGCCGGCTGCGCCAAATCCGCCGCCGCCGGCTACGAGCTGGTCACGCGTACGCCGGTGCCGTTGCGCGGCCTGGGCATGAGCGAATTCGTGGTGTTTCGAGGCGGGGTGGCGCAGCGCGACCAGGTGGCGATCGTGGTCGGCCAGCCCGACCTCTCGGCTGCGGTGCCAGTACGCGTGCATTCCTCGTGCCTGACCGGCGATCTGTTCGGCTCGCTCAAATGCGATTGCGGCGACCAGCTGCGGCACGGCCTGGCCAAGCTGAAAGACCTCGGCGGCGGCGTGCTGCTGTATCTGGACCAGGAAGGCCGCGGCACCGGCATCGCTGCCAAGATGCGCGCTTACGGCTATCAACATGCCGGCCTGGATACCATCGATGCCGACGCGCAACTGGGCTTCGGCCCGGACGAGCGTCGCTACGGCAGCGCGGTGGCAATGCTGCGCGGCCTGGGCATCGGCCGGATCCGGCTGTTGACCAACAACCCCGCCAAGGCCGAACGCCTGCGCGCGGCCGGCATCAGCGTCGAAGACCGCATCCCGGTCACCGGCGACATCACCCCCGAAAACGAGCAATACCTGCGCACCAAGGCCGCCCGTGCCGGCCACGCGCTGGATGTGGATGCGCTGATTCTGGCCGCTCAGTAAGCACGGCCTGCGCCGGATGCGCCCGCCCTCGGCGCCCGGCTATGCTTGCGCACCGCTTCTGCAGGCCAGCCTAGTGCACGACGTTCCACCGCCGCACCCCGATGTCATCGTCCAGCCTGCTCCAGCAGAGACTCAGGCCGTGGACCACGCACAGTGGCAGGCGCTACCGCAGCGTGGCGCCTATGTGGCCGGGGTGAATGGCGCACTGGGCGGCGGATTCGCCGGGCTGATTGCCGCTGGCGTGATGGCCACCGCGCTGCACGCCTGGGGTTACTGGCCGGTGGTGCTGGGCGTGACGTTGATAGCCGCTGCACTGAGTGCCTGGTTTGCAGTCAAACGGCATCGGCTCACCCATTGGAAGCTCGACCAGCACGGCCTGGCGCTGCAACGCGGCCACCTGTGGCAGAGCGACACACGGATTCCGATCTCGCGCGTGCAGCATGTGGATCTGCGCCGCGGCCCGATCGAGCGCGCCACGCGCCTGACCACACTGGTGGTGCACACCGCCGGCAGCCGGCTCAATGCAGTGGCGTTGTCCGGCCTGGATCAGGACGATGCCGAGCGGTTGCGCGACCGCCTCGCGCGCCAGCTCGATCACGACGACGACGCGCTGTGAGCGCGATCGAACATCCCGGCGACGCCGAACAGCGCCTGCATCCGCTGTCGTGGATGTTCGTGCTGCTGCAGCAGATCCGCCAGTTCCTGATTCCGCTGGCCGCGCTCGTGTTGTTCGGCAGCCGCGACGGCAGCCGCGATTTTGCCGACCACATCGCCACCGGCGTGGTGATCGCGGTGCTGGTGGCGATTTCGGTGCTGCGCTACTTCACCTACCGCTACCGCATCGGCACCGACGGCGTGGCCATTCGCAGCGGCCTGCTGGAACGCAGCCGGCGCGACATCCCGTTCGCGCGTATCCACAACGTGGTGGTGCATCAATCGCTGCTGCACCGGCTGGCCGGCGTGGCCGAAGTGCGGCTGGAATCGGCCGGTGGCCACAAACCCGAAGCGGAAATGCGCGTGCTGCGGCTGGATCAGGCACTGGCGCTGGAAGACCTGATCCGTCGCCGCGCGCACCACACCGATGCCGCCGCGCCGCAGCTCGACAACAACAGCAACACGCTACTGCGCCTGCCGATGGGCGAAGTGATCCGGCTGGGGCTGATTTCCAATCGCGGCATGGTGGTGGTGGCAGCCAGTTTCGGTGTGATCTACCAGATGATTCCGCGCCGCACGGTGTCCAACTTCGTCGAACACAATGGCGAGCTGGCGTATCGCTATGTCAGCCAGATCCATCCGGGCACGGCAGTCACCGCTGCGCTGGTGCTGATCGGCTTTTTAGCGGTCTTACTCGCAATGCGCGCGCTCTCTGTGGCCTTGGCGGTGGCGCAATACCATGGCTTTCATCTCAGTGAATCCGAGCGCCGTCTCACCGTGGAGCGCGGCCTGCTGACGCGCGTCCGCAGCAGCGTGGCGTTGCGGCGGATCCAGTCGTGGACGCTGTACGAAAGCCGCCTGCATCGCCTGTTCGGCCGGCGCCAGTTGCGCGTGGACACTGCCGTGGCAGGCACTGGCGATAACGAAGGCAGCGCGTTGAAGGAACTCGCGCCGATCGCCGACCCGCAGCGCTGCGATGCCTTATTGCAGCGCCTGCTGCCCGGTGCTGCCTGGCCGCCTGCGCAGTGGCAGTCGATCGCCACGCATTGCTGGTGGCGGCTGAGCCTGCCCACGTTGCTGTTGCTGCTGCCGCTGATGGCCGGCCTGGCCTGGCAATTCGGCAATCAGGCGGCGTGGGTGTTGCTGTGGTTGCCCTGGAGTGCGTTCAAGGCGTATCGCCAGGTGCAACGCATGGGCTATGCGCTGGATGCGCGGTATGTGGCCGTGCGCGGTGGCTGGTGGAAGCGTTGGTGGCGGCTGGCCGAACTAGACAAGCTGCAGGCGCTGCAACTGCAACGCTCGCCGCTGGATCGGTTGTCCGGCACCGCCACGCTCTGGCTGGACACCGCCGGCGCCAGCGCAACCGGCCCGGCGTTACGCCTGCGCTTTGTGCCGTTGGCGCAGGCGCAGCAGCTGCAGGCACAACTCGGTGCGGCGTTGACGCGGCGCAAGTTGCGCTGGTGATTGGGGATTGGGGATTGGCAGGTCGGATCAACACCGCTGATCGGCGGCAACATCGCGTCACCGGGCAACCACACCAGCAATCAACGCTGCGCCGGACCCCAATACCCGAGTTCGCGCCGAATCTGCAGCCCGCGCCATAGCGCACCCAACGGCTTGCGTCGCAACGGGCCGAGCTTGCCGGCGATGAAGTCCTCGGTCGCGGCAATCACCCGCGCCGACGACTGCCCATCGCGATATGGATGGATCGCGTCGGCATACCTGGCCAGCGCGCTACGCAGCGCCGCATCCGGCGCCAGCGCGCGCGCCAGTTGCTGCGGCAGTTGATCGGGCTGCTGAAAGTCGAGCATATGCGGCTGCGGCACGCGGTTACGAAAAGTCACCACCGGTTTGTGCTGCACCACGAATTCGGACACGATCGATGAGGTGTCCGACACCAGCACATCGGCCGCACGCTGCGCGGCCATGACCTCTTCGGGTTCGACGAAGCGGGCATTCGGCCCGGCCAGCGCGCGATAGCGATCAAACAGTTCTGGCGCGCACTTGGGATGCAAGGTCAGCAGCCAATAATGCGTACCGCGCGCGATATCGGCGGCGATCTCAGCATAGAGCGCAGGCGCAGCGCTCAAGCGCTCGGTAAACGTGGAGCCGAACAGGATCACAGGCCGCCCGTTGGCTGGCGCGCGCAACGCGGCGCTGCGTCCGCCATCGTCGCGGAACACCGGGTCGAGCTTCGGCCAGCCGGTTTCGACCACTGCAAAATGCCCTTCGCGCGTGGCCAATGCACGAAACGGTGCCGTGGTGGCCGGACCTTGCGTGCAGTACAGATCGAACAGACCGCGCACGCGGAAATGGCCGCGATTGTCTTCGCGCTTTTGCACGTTGAAGCCATGGAAGAGCTGCACCTTGGCGCCGGAGATAAACGGCGGCACCCAGTTGGCTGCGCTGAACACCGCACGCGGACGCAGCGCCAGCGCCTCGCGCAGGCCGACCTCGCGCACACCCGGCAAGGCCAGCCCACGCGCACCGCCCTCGAACCAGGCCGACACGGAGTGGCCGCGGGTCTGTAATGCCTGCGCCAATGGCGCCAGAATAGGCAACGCGTAACGCTCCGTTGCGAACAGCAGGTACTCGGCCATCACATGTCCTCTTTGACCGCACCCGACGAACGGCCGCGCATCAGCGCCTGCATTATCGCGTTCAACGAGGCCGATCGCCTACGCGACTGTCTGAGCTCGCTGGCGTTCTGCGACGAGATCGTGGTGGTGGACTCCGGCTCCACCGACGCCACCGTGGCGCTGGCCACTGCGCTTGGCGCACGCGTGTTGCAACGCGACTTCGACGGCTATCGCAGCCAGAAGGCGTATTGCGTCGAACAGGCCAGCCACGACTGGGTGCTGTGCCTGGATGCCGACGAACGCATCAGCGATGCCTTGCGCAGCTCGATCATCGCCGCGCGCGATGCGGGCTTCACCGAGGCGGCCGGCTATCGCTTCGCGCGGCTGTCGGATTACTTCGGCCGCTTTCTGCGCCATGGCAATGCCTATCCGGATCGTGTGCTGCGCCTGTTCGATCGCCGGCGTGGCGGCTGGCGCGGCAAGCGCGAGATCCACGAAGCGGCGAGTGTGGATGGAACCGTCGTCACCCTGCCCGGCGATCTGATTCATTACCCGTATCGCTCACTGGCGCAGCAGCTGGCCAAGACCCAGCGCTATGCGCAGATGATGGCCGAGCACGAGTACGCACGCGGCAAACGCGCGACCTGGAGCAAGCTGGTGCTGGCGCCGGCCTGGCGTTTCTGGCGCGGCTATCTGCTGCGTGGCGGTTTTCGCGATGGCTGGCACGGGCTGATCTACGCCTATGTGCGTGCCAACTACGTGCGCCAGAAGACCATCATGTTGTGGCTGCTACAGCACAACCAACCGGTGCAGGACCCGCCGCGCGCGGACGATCAACGCAGCGACTGAGATGTAGCCTGCTGCGCCTGACGCGCTGCCAGGCCAGCCAGCACACCGACCATCGCCGTGTAGAAACTCGCCGAGACCTGATGCGCGAACATCGATTGGGTCAATCCACATAGCGCGTAGCTGATCACGATCATCACGCCGGCCGCTGCCGGCCCGCGAAACTGGCGCTGCCCGCTGCGCCGATGCAGTCGCACGAAGATCCACAGCGGCACGCCATACACCGCGATCAACAACAACAGGCCCGGAACGCCCTGCGTGGCGCCCCATTCGGCCAGATCGTTATGCGCGTGACCCAGATGACAACGCAGCAACCAGGTATCGCCGGCACACACCGGCAACTCGCGCATCGCATCGTCGAAACGCCCGACGCCCACGCCGGTGAGCGGATGCGCGCGCAAGGTATCCCAGGCCACATGCAGCCGCTCGATACGGGCGCCGGCAGACGAATCGCTGTCACCGACCTCGTAGCGTTGCAAATCTCGCTGCAATTCACCCAGACGCATTTGATCGGTCAAGGCCGGCACGCTGACGATCACGCCCACTGCCAGCACGCCGCTACCGATGAAAGCCAGCAAACGCATGCGCGGGCTATGCCAGGCCGCGCCCCAGATCAGCACACCCAGGGTCACCAGCAACGACAGGTACACACCACGGCTGCCACTGAGCACGATGACCACCACCGCAGCGATGGCCGCGCCAACCAGCCAGCGCACGTTGCCGACCGGGCGACAGAACACCGCCACCACCAGCAGCATCAACGTGATATCGGCGAACACAATCGCGTTGGTAAAGCCTTCCGCGCGGTCGGCACCGTTCATCACCTGCAACAAGGCGATCAACATGGCTGCGAACACGCCGGCCAGTGCACCGCGCCACAACCAGACCTGGCGCGGTTGCAGCGCGTACGCCCACAACGCAGCCCACGGCAGCACCAGAAAGCGCGAGCGGTTATCGACGTCGCGCAGCCCATGTTCGAACAGGGCGATCGACAGCAGCGACATCGCGATGACTGCCGCCGTCAGCCAGCCCAGCGCACGTAGCGACCCATCGCGCGTGACGATGCCCGCACGCAGGTTGCGCCAACCCACCAGCGAACCGAGCAGCAGGCACACGCCGAACGGCAGCAGGCCGCTCGGCATGCTGACCACCAGCGCGGTCATCAGGAACACGCCCAGTTCGGCGATGCGCACGCCTGCCCGCGATGCGATGGGGGCAGTCTGCGACAGCGAAGCGGGTTGAGTGGGCAAGGAATTCATCGAGCATCGGTGGCAAAAGGGAGGCTAAAGCGGGCAACACGCAGCGGCAACGCCGGCCAAGCTAACGATGCCCCGCATGAATCGTCGCTAGACAGCGGCCAGCGGCGGCATTGACGCGGCGCAAATCGCGCCAGGAAGGTGTGCTCGGCGCCCTCATTCGGTCTCCAGGTTGCCCTGCTCCTGCGCTTCCACCGCCCGCTCGTTGGAGCTCGCCACGCAGCTGCCGCGCACCGCATCGGCCGGCACCAGCCACCAGCGACGACGGTTGGCAACCCCCACCAATTGGCTGCGACTGCGATCCACGCAGGCCAGCAACGCCGTCTCCTGTACCAACAGCCAGCGTTGCGCAGGCTGCTCTGCCTGCCAGGTCACCCCGCGTTGCAGCTGTTGTTCCCACGGCACCTTGAAGCCGAAGGTCTGCGCGGGGCGGTCGGCCATCAGCAGGTTCTGCTCTTTCCAGGCCACCAGCCCGAGCTGCGCATCTACCCCGATCCGGCGCCCGGCTTCGCGCATCACCGCGCCCGACGAGCTGGAATCGTTGAAGATGGGGTAGCAGACCAGCCCGAACGCCACCCACCACGCCCCCAGCAGCGAGGCGACCGCAAGCGCGGAGCGACGCATCCGCAGCAACAGCAGGCTGGCCACGCCCCACACCCCCACCGCCAGCAACAGCCAGCCGAGCGGGTCGGTCGCCTCGCTACCGACTCCGCGGCTGTCCATGATCTTCTGCTCGAAGCCCGGATGCCCGATCAGCATCGCCACCCCGCCAACACTGAAGACCAGCGTCAGCAGCAGCGCGAATCCGAACAACATGCGTTGCACCCCGGCCCGGCGCAACAGCCCCGCCGCCAACGGCGCCAGCGCCAGGCAGAACATCGGCAGCGCCGGCAGGATGTAGACATCGCGCTTGCCGCTGGGAATGGTGAAGAACACCAGCACCAACAGCCACCACGCCAGCGGCAGCAGATAGCGCGGATCGCGGCGCTTGAGCCGGCGCCGCCAGGCCGGGATCGCCCATGGCAGCAGCAGGATGGTCGGCAGCCACATCGTGGCCATGCCCTTCAAGTGGTACCAGACCGGTTGCGCGTGGTCCCAGGAACTGGCGTAGCGCTTTGCGGTCTGGCGCAGCAGGATGTCGTTGAGATACACGCGGTATTCGGGCTGGCCGGCGGTCAGCGCGGTCACCATCATCGGCACGAACCACAGCAGGATCGCGACAAAGAAGAACAGCGGCCCCAGCCAGAAGCGCCGATCGCGCACATGCACGCGTACGCCAGGCCAACCGCGCGCCGACGCAATGCCGGCCGGGATCAGCATCAGCAAGGCGATCACGCCAACGCCTTTGGTGATCACGCCCAGCCCGGCGGCGAACCAGCCCAGCGTCCACCAGCGCCAGGCCGGGCCCATCAGCAGATGGCGCAACAGCCCGTAATTGGCCAGGGTGATCCAGAACACCACCAGCGGGTCGATCTGCGCCTTCTTGGCCTGGAAGGTGAAGTGCAACGTGAACAGCAGCATCCAGGCCGCATACAGGCCGACGCGCCGGGTCCACAGCCGCCGCCCCAGGTCGTACACGCAGGCCAGCGTGCCCAGGGCTGCCAGCAGCGACGGCAGCAGGAACGCCACCCGCCAATTGCCCAGCAGCGTGTAGAACAGCGCCTGCAGCCACATCAGCATCGGCGGCTTGTCCGAGTACAGCTCGTTGCCGCGATGCGGGAACAGCCAGTCGCCGCTCAGCACCATCTGCTTGGCGACCAGCGCAAAACGCGGCTCGTCCGCCGGCCAAGGGTCACGCAATCCCAGCCCGGCACCGATGACCAATACAGCGGTGATGGCCAGCAGCCAGAAATCGGTGGAAGCACGGGTCTTGAGCATGGCCGGCGGCAGTGGGAAACAGGAGGGAACGCCGACTCGGCGCGCGATCAGGAGGTTTTTAGCAAAAGCGCGTAGAAAAATCCGTCGCAGTGCTGCTCGCCTGGAAACCGCTGGCGCCCCGGCCCTGCCGCATGACCAAACTGCGCACCCAACGGCTGTGCCTGGGCATCAGGGGTGCGTTGCAAAAGCGCCTCCACCTGGGCCTGGTTCTCACGCGCGAGCAAGGAGCAGGTGGTGTAAAGCAACTGCCCGCCCGGACGCAGCGTGCGCCAGGTCGCATCGAGCAAGCGTGCCTGCAAGGCGCACACCGCATCGATATCGTCGGCGCGGCGATGCAGCAGCACATCCGGTTGACGGCGCACCACGCCGGTGGCCGAACACGGCGCATCCAGCAGCACCGCATCGAACGGCTGCCCGTCCCACCACGCGGCGGGATCGGCGGCGTCGGCCGCATGCAGCGCAACCTGCGCGCCCGGCACGGTGCGCTGCAGGGTCTGCTGCACGCGTTCCAGCCGGCGCGCATCCACATCCAGTGCAGTGAGCTGCAGGCCGGGATGACGTTCCAGCAGGTGCGCCGCCTTGCCACCAGGCGCGGCGCAGGCATCGAGCACACGCGCGGACGCGGCCAACTGCAATGCATCGGCCACCTGCTGCGCAGAGCCGTCCTGCACCGAGACCTCGCCTTCGGCAAAGCCCGGCAATTGACTCACCGGCAGCGCACTGTGCAAGCGCACCGCATCCGGCAACACCGCATCGATTTCGGCAGCGATGCCCAGTTCGGCCAGGCGCGCGACATACGCGGCCGGATCGGTGCGCCCGCGATGCACCCGCAGCCACATCGGCGCCATCAGCGCGCTTGCAACGAAGATATCTTCAGCGTGATCGCCCCAATCGGCGCGCAGCTGCTTGCGCAACCAGGACGGCCAACCGGCATCGGCAGACACTGCCGGGAAACCCTCGCGCTGCGCGCGCCGCAGGATCGCGTTGACCATGCCGGCCTGACGCGGCCGGCCCAGCGCACGGCACGCATCAACGGTGGCCGACAATGCCGCATGCGCGGGCAGTTGCAGCACGTCGAGCTGGGCGAAGCCGGTCATCAGCAACGCTTTCAGTTCGGCATCGCGCGGCGGCAACGGGCGCTCCAGCCACTGCCGCAGCGCTACGTCGTAGGCCGGGCGGCGGCGCAACACCGCAAAACAGATCGCCTCCACCAGCGCGCGGTCACGCGGATCGCTCAGGCCGGGCAAGCTCGCAGCCAGCTCGGCCTTGAGCGAGCGGCCCTGGTCGAACACCGCCGTCAGCACCCGCGCTGCGGCCAGACGCGAGGCAACGCCGGCAGTGGCGGCTTCCGTCGACATCAGGTCAGCGCCGGCAGATCGCGGCGCGCGTTGAGGTAGTCGGCGGCGGTGATCGCCTTGCCGCCCTCGCGCTGCAAGACGCGGACCCGCAACGCACCCGCACCGCAGGCGATATCGATGCCCTGCTTGCTGGCAGCGAGCAAGGTGCCCGGCGCCTGCCGATGTGCCAGCTCCAGCGCCACTGCGCCATGCAGGCGCACACGCTCACCGGCCAGCATCGCCTCGGCCACCGGCCACGGGTTGAACGCACGCACGCGCCGCGCCAGCTCCTGCGCCGGCTGCGCCCAGTCCAGCCGCGCCTGCGCCTTGTCCAGCTTGTGCGCGTAGGTCACACCCTCGGCCGGCTGCGGTTGCGCCACCGGGCGAACGCCGGCACGCAGCAACCCCAGCCCATCGGACAGCACCTGCGCACCCAGCACGGCGAGGCGGTCATGCAGCTGCCCGCCGGTCTCCTGCTCGCCGATCTCCAGACGTTGCGACAGCAGCACCGGGCCGGTATCCAGGCCCGCTTCCATCTGCATCAGGCACACGCCGGTTTCGGTATCGCCGGCCTCGATCGCACGCTGGATCGGCGCGGCGCCACGCCAGCGCGGCAGCAACGAGGCATGCACATTCCAGCAGCCGTAGGTCGGCGCGGCCAGCACTGCCTTGGGCAGGACCAAGCCGTAAGCCACCACCACCATTAGGTCGGCATCGAGCGCGCGCAGCGTCGCCAGGGCCTCGGGCGAGCGCAGCGTCTGCGGCTGAAACACCGGGATGCCGCGCGCAATCGCTTCCAGCTTGACCGGCGAGGCGGTCAGCCCACGGCCGCGGCCGGCAGGCCGATCCGGCTGGGTATAGACCGCCACCACTTCATGTCGCTGCGCGGCAGCGCGCAACGAGGCGACGGCAAAATCCGGCGTACCGGCGAAGATGATTTTCATTGGGCGGGGGATTCGGGAGTGGAAATTGGGGAGTCGCAGGGGCGGATTCGGCAATCGGTGAGAGAACCGGCTTTCCGAATCCCGACTCCGAAATCCCGGCCGTCAGGCAACGTGTTTGCGCTGCTTGGCCAGTTTCTTGCGTACCATTTCGCGCTTGAGCGGCGACAGATAATCGACAAACAACTTGCCGTCCAGGTGATCCATCTCATGCTGGATGCACACCGCCAGCAGGCCTTCGGTGCTCAGTTCCTGCGCCTGCCCGTGGCGGTCGACATAGCGCACCGTGATCGCATCGGCACGGCTGACATCGGCATAGATGCCCGGCACCGACAGGCAGCCTTCCTGATACAGCTGCTCGCCCTGTTTGCTGACGATTTGCGGGTTGATGAATACCTGCGGCAGGTTCTTCTCGTCGCTGACGTCGATCACCATGAAACGCTTGTGCACATCCACCTGACTGGCGGCCAGGCCGATGCCGGGCGCCTCGTACATGGTCTGGAACATGTCGTCGAGCAAGCGTTGAAATGCCGGGCTGGTGACCTCGGCAGCATCGACCGGCACGGCCTTGGTGCGCAGCCGCGGGTCGGGAAATTCGAGAATGGGGAGCAAAGCCATGGGGTTACCCGTGCTGGGAACACCGGCGCGGCGCCGGCAAGACGCTCCTATTCTAGCGCACTGCTTGCGTAGCGCCGGGGTTTCTGGACTATAGTGCGCGGACCTGTTGGGGAATCAGGCAAGAAGGCACTCATGTTGAACCGACTTCGTACGGTCGTCGCTGCGGCGATGCTGACCGTCGCGACCTACGCTGCCGCGCAAGCGGTGGGCGAACATCCAGAGACTTACGTGGTGCGCAAGGGGGATACCCTTTGGGACATCGCTGGGCGTTTTCTGCAAAAGCCGTGGCTGTGGCCGGAAATCTGGCAGGCCAATCCGCAAATTCAGAATCCGCACCTGATCTACCCGGGCGATGTGATCAGCCTGGCCTACCTGGATCGCGTCGCCAAGGGCACTGTGCAGCCCGGCCCGCGTCAGGAAGCGCCGATCAATGCGATTCCGCTATCGGACGTCGAGCCGTTTCTCAAAAACCTGCGCGTCACCGACGACTTCGACGGCCTGCCGTATGTCGTGGGTCTGGAGGGTGGTCGTTCGCGTGCCACCACTGGCCAGTTGGCGTATGTGGTCGGCCTGGACGACGCACAGCCGGGTCAGCGCTTTGCGGTGGTTCGCCCAACGGTGAAATTCAGTTTGCCCAAGCCCAACGATGATCTGGATATGGCCGGCAATAGCGTCGCCGGCTCCGGCAACATCTGGAAGAACTACATCGCGCCGAGCAGTCGCCGCGAGTTCCTGGGGTATGAACTGGCCCAGGTCAACGTCGGCACCATTACCCGCAGCGCGGCAGGCGGCAATTCCAAGGCGGCGACTTTGCTGCTGCAGGACAGCGGCCGTGAAGTGCGGGCGGGCGATCGCATCATCGCGGTCGAAGCCCAGCCGTACGATCTGCAGTTCATTCCGCATCCGCCCTCGGAACAGGCCACGCAGACCGAGTTGCGCGTGCTGGCCATCTCCGATGCCTTCATCGTCGGCGGCACCCGCGACGTGATCGCCATCTCCGGTGGCGCGCGCGAGGGCATCAACAACGGCACCGTGTTCTCGATCTGGCGCAAGGGCCGCACGGTCAGCGACCGCGTCAAGCACTCGCGTTTTTCGCGGACCGATGACGATTTCAGCGGCCCGGCTGGTTCCACCGTCGGCCTGCCCGACGAATACGTCTCGCACGCGATGGTGTTCCGCACCTTCGACAAGGTCAGCTATGCGCTGGTGATGGAAAGCGTCAAGCCGACCGGCCTGGGCTACATCGTCAAGCATCCAGACGCGCAGTAAGCGCGACAAAATCCGATGCTGTAACGCGACGGCGCCTGAGGGCGCCGTCGTCGTTTGCGGCCTACGCTGACTGCATGACCCTGATTGCTCCAGACCTGCGTGCGTTGTTGATCCTGCTGCTGGCCGGCGGCCGCAGCCCGCCGCGCCGTACGCTGCTGACGACGTTCGCCTCGCCGGCCGAGATCCTTGCCGCCGGCTCCGATGCATGGCGCGCTGCCGGCTGCGACGCGCTGCAATCGGCCCTGCTGCGTGTCCCCGACACGCAGGCGCTGGACGCTGCGCTGCACTGGTGCGCGCAGCCCGGGCATCACCTCATCGGTTGGCAGGATCCGGACTATCCCGCCCTGTTGCGGCATCTGGTCAATCCGCCGCTGGCCTTGTTCGTGGACGGCGACCCCAATGCGTTGTGGCATCCAGCGGTGGCGGTGGTCGGCAGCCGCGCAGCCACCGCCGGAGGGAGGGAGCACACGCACGCATTTGCTTCCAGCCTGGCGGGCGCCGGGCTGGGCATCGTCAGCGGCATGGCGGCAGGCGTGGATGCGATCGCCCACGAGGCCGCGCTGGCCCGCGCCGACGGCATCACCGTAGCGGTGGTCGGCACCGGCACCGATGTGGCCTACCCCGCACACCATCACGGCTTGCGCGATCGCATCGCCGCGCGTGGTGCGGTCGTCAGCGAGTACCTGCCCGGCACAGCGGCGGCCGCGGGGCACTTCCCGGCCCGCAACCGGATCATCGCCGGGCTGGCATTGGGCACGCTGGTGGTCGAAGCGGCCATGCGCTCGGGCGCGCTGATCACCGCGCGGCTGGCAGCCGAGGCCGGGCGTGAGGTATTCGCCCTGCCCGGCTCGCTGCACAATCCGCTCGCGCGCGGCTGCCATCACCTGATCCGTCAGGGTGCCACCCTGGCCCAGGAGCCGGCCCAGATCATCGACGGGCTGCGCCTGCTCTCGGGCGAGTTAGCCGATGCCTTGCGCCAGCGCCTGGCCGCCCCCACTGATCAGGCCAGGACGGCGCCCAAGGCCTCTACCGCGCGCCCGGATCCGGACTACCAGCGCTTGTGGCAGGCACTTGGCCACGACCCAACCCCTATGGATGCATTGGTCGAACGCACCGGATTGACGGCCGCCACGCTGTCCTCCATGCTGCTCATCATGGAACTGGAGGGAGACGTGGTCACCGAGCACGGTCGCTATACCCGCAATCCCTAGTTTCTTCACCTCCACAGCGTCGCGCGACGCAGGCCGAGGGGCAATGAAAGAGAGCATTCTTGATGTACTGCTGTACCTGTTCGAACATTATTTCAGCGAAGACGCGGACCTGGTCCGTGACCGTGACTCGCTTCAGAATGGCCTGATCCAGGCTGGCTTCAGCCCTGCAGAAATCAGTAAAGCCTTCGATTGGCTGGACGCGCTCTCCGAGCAGCGACCTAGCGTTGCGCGCCCGCACGTCGACGGACCGGTGCGTATCTACCACGGCCCGGAGCTGGACAAGCTCGATGTGGATTGCCGTGGGTTTCTGATGTTCCTGGAGCAACACCGCATTCTCGATGCCGATCAGCGCGAGTTGGTGCTGGACCGCGCCATGGCGCTGGACCAGGACGAGCTTGATCTGGACGACCTCAAGTGGGTGGTGCTGATGGTGCTGTTCAACCAGCCGGGCGCCGAAGCGGCCTATGCATGGATGGAAACGCAGATGTTCCTCGACGAGCCTGAACCCGTACACTGAGGGTCGAAGCCGCGATGGAAGCGCGTGCGTGGGGACGGGAATGAGCAGTTGGTATTACGCCGAGGGCAACCGCCATCGGCGTGGCCCGGTGGCCGGCGAGGCCTTGCTGGGCCTGTATCGTGATCGCGCGATTGCCTTGGATACCCTGGTCTGGCGCGAAGGCCTGGCCCAATGGGTGCCATTGTCTGCCTGCGCCGAAGAGCTCGGGCCGCCGATTTCCACCGAGTTGGGCGCTGCAGCGCGGCCTCCGCCACTGCCATCGGCGGCGGCACACATGTCGCCTGGCCACGTGTCTGTACTGCCAGCGCATCGCCTGCCGAACCACGGGCCGGGATGGTCGCTGGCGGTGGTGCTGGGCGCGGTGGTGGGGATGTTTGTCCTGGTGGCGGTGATCGGCATTCTGGCTGCAATCACGCTGCCGGCTTATCAGGACTATGTGGGACGCACCAAGGTCGCCAAGGCGGTGGCCGCATTGGCGCCATTAAAGCCGCAGATCGCCGAATTTCTCGCGCAGGAAGGCCGTTGTCCAGTCAATGGCGACAGCGGGTTCCAGGCGCCCGAGCATTATGCAAACGACGTGCTGACCAGCGTGCGGGTCGGCCGTTTCGACACCACCCAGTGCGGCATCGAAGCGGTGATGCATGCACCAAAATCGGCCAAGCTCGATGGCAAGGCGTTGTGGCTGGATTTCGACGCTGATGCCAGCAGTTGGCAGTGCAGTTCCGAGATCGACGACAACCAACTTCCGCCGGACTGCCGCGGTTAGAGCGCGTTAGCTCAAATGCATCTCACGCTCTAGCCAATCGTTTCACCCAAGGGGATATCAATGACGCAGTGGTATTACGCCGACGCCCGGCGCGAACGCCAGGGGCCGATCGACACCGACACGCTGGTTGCACGCCTGTCGCAAGGCATCATCGACCGCTCCAGCCTGGTCTGGCGCGAAGGTCTGCCGCAGTGGGTGGCGCTGCGCGAGGTCGCGGCCGAACTGGGCGTCGACACGGCAGTGCCGGCGCCACCCGAGCCGACCGGATATACATCAGTGGACGTTCCCGGCAGTGAACCGCAGGCGACGGTTTACCCGACCAGCGCCCCGGTGGATAACGCGCCTACCGCAGTGGTGCCGTTTGCCGGCTCCGCTCAAGACGCTTCGCTCGCGCGGACCGAATCTGGCCTTGCCGATCACCCTGCAGCAGTCGATCAGCAGCAGATTCCGCCAAGCGAGCACGCTGCATCGGCAGATCCGGTAGCGTGGTCCACCACGCCGGCAGAGGCAGCGACACCCCCAGCGGCCTCAAGCCCCATCCTGACCGAGGCCTCGGACGCGCCTGCCACGCCCGCCGATGCCTCGTCGCAGACACCCGCTGGCGTGCCAATTCCCAGCGCCTGGGACTCCGTAGCCGCCGCCGCACCCACCGCAAGCGTTTCTTTGCAGGATGCCCCGGTTGTCTACGCCGGCCTGTGGAGGCGCGTGGCGGCCAGCATTCTGGACAGCTTCGTGACCACCTTCGCGGTGTATCTGATCGTGATCCCGTTGGTGTTCGTCGTGGCGCTGGCAACCACCCGCGGCGATTCCGGTTCGGCGCTGGACGACGGCAGCGCGCTCGGCATCGCGATCATGGTGGTGTCGTATGGCATCGGTCTGGCCATCCCGACGCTGTATTTCGCCTGGATGCAGTCCAGCCGGCACCAGGCCAGCCTGGGCAAGCTCGCCTGCGGGATCAAGCTGGTGCGCGCCGACACCAATGGCGGCCGGGTCGGTTTCTGGCGCAACGTGTTGCGCTATCTGGCCTACATGCTGATCAGCGTGCTCACCCTGGGCATCGGCGCGATCGTGGCGGCGTTTATGGCCGGCATGACCCAGCGCAAGCAGGCCCCGCACGACAAAGTGTGCGAGACCCTGGTGGTGGATCGCTGGGCCTTCACTGATCACCCGGAGCGGCAATCCACGGGGCTGGACACAGTCACGATTGTGGTGCTGGCCATTTATGCGGTGATAGTAGTGATTGGCGTGATCTTCGCCGCAATCATGATTGCAGCGATCGGAATGAGCCAGAACTGAGGGTTCGTAGCCGAAGCCGCTTGACACGGCGGCGTCTGCCGTGATCTTTCTAATAAGAGAACTGAACGCCCGGGCTACCATCCCGGGCGTTGACGTGTGGGAAACAGGCGATCTGCTTCCCTCCACCGGCCAATTAGGCCACGCTACCTGCCCCCCGGGCCCTGCCCAAAGAATTAACCACCATGCCCAAGCACCTGCTCATCGTCGAATCGCCCGCCAAGGCCAAGACGATCAATAAATACCTCGGCAAGGACTTCACCGTCCTGGCCTCGTATGGGCACGTGCGCGACCTGGTCCCCAAGGAAGGCGCGGTCGATCCGGACAATGGGTTCGCGATGCGTTACGACCTGATCGAAAAGAACGAAAAGCATGTCGAAGCCATTGCGCGTGCGGCCAAGACCGCCGACGACATCTTTCTGGCGACCGACCCGGACCGCGAGGGTGAGGCGATCAGCTGGCACATCGCCGAGATCCTGAAAGAGCGCGGTCTGCTCAAGGACAAGCCGATGCAGCGGGTGGTGTTCACCGAGATCACCCCGCGTGCGATCAAGGAAGCGATGCTCAAGCCGCGCGCGATCGCCGCCGACCTCGTCGATGCGCAGCAGGCACGTCGCGCGCTCGACTATCTGGTCGGCTTCAACCTGTCGCCGGTGTTGTGGCGCAAGGTGCAGCGCGGCCTGTCAGCCGGCCGCGTGCAGTCGCCGGCGCTGCGCATGATCGTCGAGCGCGAAGAAGAGATCGAAGCCTTCATCGCGCGCGAATACTGGTCCATCGATGCGCAATGCCGGCATCCGTCGCAGCCGTTCAATGCGCGCCTGATCAAGCTGGACGGGCAGAAATTCGAGCAGTTCACCGTCACCGACGGCGACACCGCTGAAGCGGCGCGTCTGCGCATCCAGAAGGCCGCGCAAGGCGTGCTGCATGTCACCGACGTGGCCAGCAAGGAGCGCAAGCGCCGCCCCGCCCCGCCGTTCACCACCTCCACGTTGCAGCAGGAAGCCTCGCGCAAGCTCGGTTTCACCACCCGCAAGACCATGCAGGTGGCGCAGAAGTTGTACGAAGGTGTGGCACTGGGCGACGAGGGCTCGGTCGGCCTGATCAGCTATATGCGTACCGACTCGGTGAACCTGTCGCAGGACGCGTTGGCGGAAATCCGCGACGTGATCGCGCGCGACTTCGGCACCGCCTCGTTGCCGGATCAGCCCAACACCTACACCACCAAATCCAAGAATGCGCAGGAAGCGCATGAGGCGATCCGCCCGACCTCGGCATTGCACACACCCGCACAGGTGGCGCGCTTTCTGTCCGACGACGAGCGCCGTCTGTACGAATTGATCTGGAAGCGCGCAGTCGCCTGCCAGATGATTCCGGCCACGCTCAACACCGTCAGCGTCGATCTGTCGGCCGGCAGCGAACATGTGTTCCGTGCCAGCGGCACCACCGTCGTGGTTGCGGGCTTTTTGGCCGTGTACGAAGAAGGCAAGGACACCAAGAGCAGCGAAGACGAGGACGAGGGCCGCAAGCTTCCTCCGATGAAGGCCGGCGACAACATCCCGCTGGACCGCATCGTCACCGATCAGCATTTCACCCAGCCGCCGCCGCGCTTCACCGAAGCGGCGCTGGTCAAGACGCTGGAGGAATACGGTATCGGCCGTCCGTCCACCTACGCCTCGATCATCCAGACCCTGCAGTTCCGCAAGTACGTGGAAATGGAAGGCCGCAGCTTCCGTCCCACCGACGTGGGCCGTGCGGTGTCCAAGTTCCTGTCCGGGCATTTCACCCGTTACGTGGATTACGACTTCACCGCCAAGCTCGAAGACGATCTGGATGCGGTCTCGCGTGGCGAAGCGGAATGGATTCCGTTGATGGAGAAGTTCTGGGGCCCGTTCAAGGAACTGGTCGAGGACAAAAAGGATTCGCTGGACAAGACCGACGCCGGCAGCGTGCGTGTGCTGGGCGCCGACCCAGTCAGCGGCAAGGAAGTGAGCGCGCGCATCGGCCGCTTTGGCCCGATGGTGCAGATCGGCACGGTCGAAGACGAAGAGAAGCCCACGTTCGCCTCGTTGCGCCCGGGCCAGAGCATCTTTTCGATCTCCATCGAAGACGCGCTGGAACTGTTCAAGATGCCGCGCGCGCTGGGCCAGGACAAGGACCAGGACGTCAGCGTCGGCATCGGCCGGTTCGGGCCGTTTGCGCGCCGTGGCAGCGTGTATGCCTCGCTGAAGAAAGAAGACGACCCGTACACCATCGATCTGGAACGCGCGGTGTTCCTGATCGAAGAGAAGGAAGAGATCGCGCGCAATCGGGTGATCAAGGAATTCGACGGAAGCGACATCCAGGTGCTCAACGGTCGCTTCGGCCCGTACATCAGCGACGGCAAGCTCAACGGCAAGATCCCCAAGGATCGCGAACCGGCGTCGTTGAGTTTCGAAGAAGTGCAGCAGTTGCTAACTGACACCGGCAAGCCGGTGCGCAAGGGCTTCGGTGCAAAGAAGGCCACGCTGAAGAAGAATACGGTCAAGGATTCGTCGCCGAAGAAGACGGCGGTCAAGAAGACCGCCACCAAGACTGCTGCGACCAAGACTGCTGCCAAAAAGGCCCCGGCCAAGAAAACCGCCGCCAAGAAGGCCGCCAAGCGTGTGGTCAAGAAAGTGGCGAGTAAGGCGGCAGGCTGAATCGCACGATGCAATCGGCACCCAGCCCCGCGCTCAGCTTGGATAACGCCGTCGCTGCCCTGACCCGGGGCGGCGTGATCGCCTATCCCACCGAAGCGGTGTGGGGACTGGGTTGCGACCCGCGCCAGGAAGCGGCCGTGCTGCGGCTGCTGGCGATCAAGCGGCGCCCTGTCGACAAGGGCGTGATCGTGGTGGCCGCCAGCGTGGACATCTTGCAAGACTGGGTCGATTTCGACGCGCTGGAGCCTGCGCGCAAGCAGGAGGTGCTGGCCAGCTGGCCGGGCCCGCACACCTGGATCTTGCCAATCACCGCACAGGCGCCGCGCTGGGTCACTGGCGCGCATGACGGGCTGGCGGTGCGCATCAGCGCGCATCCGGTCGTCGCCGCGCTCTGCGCAGCCTGGGGCGCCCCGTTGGTGTCCACCAGCGCCAACCTGGCCGGTGAGCCACCCGCACGCAGCCGTCAATCACTGGATCCGGCGCTGCTGGTCAGCATCGATGGCGTGGTGGATGGCGAGGTGGGCGCACTGGCGCAGCCGACCCAGATCCGCGATGCGCGCAGCGGGCAGATCCTGCGCGACTGAGTGAACTAGTGGGCGCGTTGTAGACCCAGGCCAGATGGCGCGTGCGGCGGGGCGCGAAGCCCTATGCGGTTGCCGCGTCGCTGATCCGCCCGCCTGCATGACCCAAACCAGTTCAGCCGCTCCCCCTTTGACACAGCCGGACAGACGCGCACACTGCGGTCATGCGTACCGTCCTGACCCTTCTGTTGCTGGCCACCGCGCTGCCTGCGTCGGCGGCCAGTACCGCCAGCAAACCCGATCCGAATGTGCGGATCTACCGCTGCGTCAGCAGCACCGGCACCGTGGCGCTGCAGGATGCGCCATGCAGCAGCGGGCGCCAGCAGGTGCTGGACCTGCAACGCCCGCAGGATCCGCCGCCGCGACCGGAACGCGCCGTCGTCGCCCCTGCCGCCGTTGCGACGCAGCCGCCGCGCGAGGTGCGCATCATCACCGTGCAGCCGCCACAGCCGATGTACGAGTGCACCACCGAAGACGGCAACCGCTACACAAGCGACAGCCCGGAAGGCAATCCGCGCTGGGTGCCGACCTGGGGCCCCGCCTATGTGGGCAACGGCATTGCCCGGCCAATCAACGGCGGCGGCATCCAGCGTCCACCGATCTCGGTGAGCCCACGCCCGGCGGTATCGGTGCAAGGTGGCTCCGGACGGGGTGGAAGCCTGCGCGGAAGCGCAAGCTTCGGAGGCGGCGGCTATCAGGGCAGCTATCAGGGCGGTTACAACGGCGGTGGCTACGGCGGCGGCACGGTGATCGTGCCCTACGGCAATGTGCAGATCCGCGACGAATGCCATGCCCTGCCGGAGCAGGAAGTCTGCGGGCGGCTGGCCGACCGCCGCTGGGAGCTGATCCGGCGCTATAACAGCGCCTTGCAGAGCGAGCGCGAGGACCTCAGCCGCGAACAACGCGGCATCGACGCACGCCTGCAGCGCGATTGCGGCGGCGCATGAGGCGCTGGCTGTTGTTGTTGATGGGATGGATGTCGGTTGCCAGCGCCCAGGACGTGACCATCTACCGCTGCACCGATCCGACCGGCGCGCTTACGGTTCAGAACATGCCGTGCCCGAAAGGCGTGCAGCAGCAAAAGAAAGTGATGACTGCGCCGGCCGCCGTGCCGTTTGCGCCCGGCGGCTCGAGCGCAGCATCGCCTGCGCGCACAGCGCCCTCTGCACAACCGCGCGCCATCCCGAAAACCGAGGCACCCGCTGCTGCACCCGTTGCCGCACCAGCGCCGGTTGCGCCGACGCCACCTGCCACGACCTCGACCTCCACACTGCCACCGCCGCCGTTGTTCGAATGCACCGCGCACGACAACGGACGCTATTTCACCGAAGACCGCGAACCGGCCACACGCTGCCTACCGATGCAGACCACCAACTTGGCGGGCGGGCCGGCCACCGGCGGCGGCAGCGCCTGCGAGGTGGTCACCGATCGCTGCGCGCCGGTACCGGATCAGAGCCTGTGCGAGGCCTGGCGCAAACGCGCCGAGCAGGCCGAGGCGACCTGGCGCTTCTCCGACGAGGCGCAATCGGCCGAACGCAAACAGCGCTTCGATCAAATGCGCCGGGTGCTGGACGAAAGCCGCTGCGCGAATCCGTCCACCACGCCTTGATGCTGCAACCAGCGGTCCAGCGCAGGTCAGTCAGTTCGACGGCGCTGCGTTTGCTGGGCCGATGTTTTAAAGCCACTGGCAACCTACAGCGATCACCAGATGGCATGTGCGATGCACCGACCAGCAGCGCAAGCGAGCAACTTCGCGCGCCCCTGACTCGCGCGCAGGCGGGTTAAAACCCGTAACGCAAGAATCCGCCATCCACCGCGATGCATTCGCCAGTGATGTAACTGGCTGCCGGCAGACATAGAAACCCGACCGCCGCGGCAACTTCTTCCGGTTCGCCGATGCGACGCATCGGGGTGCGTTCGATCACCTGTTCGTAGTAATCCGGATCCGACAACGGCCCGGAGGTGCGACGGGTACGGATGTACCACGGCGCCACCGCGTTGACGCGGATGCCGTCCTCGGCCCATTCCACCGCCAGATTGCGCGTCATCTGCTGCAGCGCAGCCTTGGTCATGCCATACGGCGCGCCGCTGCGCACATGGGTGATGCCCGAGACGCTGCCCACGTTGACGATTGCCGAAGCCGCGTGGCGGGCAAGCAACGGGTGCGCATAACGCGACAATTCGAAGGCCGCGAACACGTTGGTTTCGAAGATGCCGCGCCACTGGTCTTCGGTGTAATCGATCGCCGCGCGGGTGATGTTGCCGCCGGCGTTGTTGATCAGCAGATGCAGGCCATCGGCGTGGTCTTCCACCCAATCGAGAATCGCGCGACGTTCTTCATCGTCGGCCACATCGGCGGCCAGGCCATGCAATTCGCGCTCGGGGAATTCTTCGGCGAGCTCGTCGCGTGCCTGCGCCAGTGCATCGGCATCGCGCGCCACCATCAGCAGATCCGCGCCGAAGCCGAGCAGTTCGCGCGCGATGGCAAAGCCAATGCCGGCGCTGGCGCCGGTGATGAGCGCGGTCTGTCCATCCAGCCGCCAACGATGGGTTGTCACGTGGGTGATCCTCTTTCAAGACGCAGGAAACGGCCGCTGCAGCGTGATTGACGCCTGCGTGCGGCCCGAGCGTTAGGATACCGCCACCCCAAGCGAGGTCACGACGATGAAACTGCATTGGATTCCTGCAGCCAGCCTGGCGTTGTTGCTTGGTGCCTGTCAGCGACCGCAACCTGCGCCCACCGATCAGAAGCCCGAGCCGCAGGCCACCGCCTTGCGCGACCACATCCAGGAACCGTTGAACAAGGCGCATGCAGTGCAGGCGGCCACCGATCAGGCCGCAGACGACCAACGCAAGGTGATCGACGCGGCTACGCAGTAACCGAAATCTGCTGTCTGAAGCACGCGCGTTTTGTGTCGAAGCCGCGACTGCGCGTGCCCGCATCACTGCATCGCCTGAGCGCAGAAACGACAACGCCGGCGCAAAGCCGGCGTTGTAGATACATCACGTTGCAAACGTGCTGGGTTAGAACCCGCAGAAGCAATACGCCAACGATTTGACCGGCGTGCCACCGGCCTTGCTGTCGTGCACGGCGTCTTCGACGAAGCGTAGTTGCGTATCCACTTCCGGCAGCGAGCGCGCCAGCATGGCGCGTGCCATGGCCGAATCGCCCAGCATCCAGGCGCCCATGCGGCTGCCGGCAAAGCCGCTCATGAACTGCGAGAACGGCGTGGCCGGCTTCTCGACATAGCGCACGCGGAACTTGCCCTTGCTCAGCTTTGCCCGATCGGCCGCATCGGCCACTGCCTCCTGCATGCCGCCGAATGCATCCACCAGGCCGTGCTGCTTGGCCTGCGCCCCGCTCCACACGCGGCCGCGTGCAACCTTGTCGATGGCGTCCACCGACTGGTGACGCGCCTGCGCCACCTTGCCGGTGAAGTCGGCATAGCCCTTGTTGATCACCGCCTGGATGACCTGGCCGGCGGCCGGGTCCAGCGGACGGGTGATGTCGAAGGCACCGGCAAAGCGCGTAGTGCCCACGCCATCGGTATGCACGCCGATCTTGTCCAGCGCACGGGTCAGATTCGGCACCATGCCGAAGATGCCGATCGAGCCGCTGATGGTCGATGGGTCGGCATAGATGCGATCGGCATTCATGCTGATCCAGTAACCGCCGGAGGCCGCCAGGTCGCCCATCGAGACCACTACCGGCTTGCCGGCCTGCTTGAGCGCGACCACTTCGCGACGGATCTGCTCGGAGGCGAACACTTCGCCGCCGGGCGAATCCACCCGCAGCACCACCGCCTTGACCTCTTCATCGTCGCGCGCCTGACGCAGCAACGCGGCGGTCGATTCGCCACCGATGCGGCCGGCCGGCTGCTCGCCGCCGCTGATCTCGCCGGCCGCCACCACCACGGCCACCTGCGGGCGGCTGTCCATGGACCGCCGTGCCTGCAACTGGGTGAGATAGCTGGCGAAATCGATGTTGCGGAAGCCGGCATCGGCATCGCTGTCGGCCACGCCGCGCTTGGTCAGCAAGGCATCGACCTCTTCGCGGGTCTTGAGCCCGTCGACCAGCTTCTGCTGCAGCGCGAACTTGGCCAGGTCGCCACCGGCGGCGGTCACGCCTTCGGGCAGCGTATCGATGCCGGCGGTCAGCTGCGCCGGGCTCAGCTTGCGCGCGGTACCGACGTCGGCCAGGTAGCGCTGCCACACGTCGTTCATCCAGAACAGATCCGCTTCCTTGGCGTCGGCCGAGGCCGCGTCGAGGATGTACGGCTCGGCCGCGGACTTGTACTCGCCCACGCGGAACAGATGCACGTCCACGCCCAGCTTGTCCTGCAGGCCTTCGCGGAAATACTGGCGATAGCGGCCAAGGCCTTCCAGCAGCACGCTGCCCATCGGGTCGAGATAGACCTCGTTGGCCTGCGCGGCCAGCAGGTACTGGCCCTGGCTCATGCTCTCGCTGAAGGCCACGATCTGCTTGCCGGAGGCGCGCAGCTTCTGCAGGGCCGCGGCGACTTCGCGCTGCGAAGCGAAACCGGAGGGCTGAAACTTGTCCAGGTTCAACAGCACCCGTTCGATCTTGCGATCCTTGCCGGCCGCCTCGATCACCCGCACCAGGTCGCGCAGCTGCACCTCTTCGGCACTCTTGTCGCCGACTGCCTTGGCCAGCGAACGGCTCACCGGGTCGGCGCTGAACTGCTCGACCAGGGTGCCTTCCGGGTTGATCACCAGCGTGGTGCGCTCGGCCAGCGGCTTGGTGCCGTCGCCACGCGCGATCGCCACCACGAACAGCAGCAGCATCAGGAACAGAAAGCCGAAAAACGCCAGGTTGAAGATCAGGCGCCGGGTGAAATTCATCACATCCCACAGGCCAACGAAGAAACTGGCGATGGGATTGCGACGCACGGGGTGGTTCATGGAAAACTCCGTCGAAATGACGCTGCATGCAAGTAATGCTGCCCAGCATACCGGCTGCGCAGCACGCACGGCATGCGCTGGAAGTCAGGGGGTCGCGTCGGCAGTCAGCCGCCGGCTGGTCTGGCGGAAACGCAGGCCCATCAGGATCGACGCCACGGTCAGGCCCAGAATCAGGCCAATCCACATGCCTTGCGGGCCCCAGCCAAGTCCCAGGCCGAGCCCGGCACCGATCGGCATGCCCACGCCCCAATACGAGAACATGGCCAGGAACATCGGCACACGGGTGTCCTTGAGCCCACGCAGCGCGCCGCTGGAGAGCACCTGGATGCCGTCGGGAAACTGGAAAGTAGCTGCGTACAGCAGCAACACCGAAGCCAGCGCCGCCACCGCCACATCGTCGGTATAGACACTCACGATGGCGTCGTGGCCCAGCAACAGCACGCTGGCCGACAACGCCTGGGTGCCCAGCACGATGGCGTAGCCGGCCCAGGCCGCACGCCGCATGCCGAGCGGATCGCCGCGCCCCACCGCATGCCCGACCCGCACGGTGGTGGCCTCGGCCACGCCCATCGGGATCATGAAACACAGCTGCGCAACGTTGATCGCAATCTGGTGCGCAGCCGCTTCGGTGGAGCCGAGCCGGCCGATCAGCAAGGCGGTGACGATGAACAGCCCGCCTTCCATCAACACAGTGATGCCGATCGGCAGGCCGGTGCGCAGCAGATCGCCGATGGCGCCCCAGCGCGGCCCTTCGAGGTGATTGAACAATTCCAGATGCGCGAAGCGGCGCGCGCGCCACAGATACAGCGCAAACGCGAGTGCCTGCACCCACATGGTGATCGCCGAGGCCATGCCCAGGCCTTGCGCACCGTGCTCGGCAAAACCGAACTTGCCGTAGGTCAGCGCATAGCCCAGCGGCGCCAGCACCAGCAGGCCACCAAAGCCCAGCAACATGGTCGGCAGCGTCCAGTGCATGCCTTCGCTGAGATAGCGCATGCAGAAGTAGAACGTCAGCGCCGGCCCGCCCCAGCGCACCGCATGCAGGAAGTCGGTCGCCCCCGGCACGATGTCCGGCGCAATCCCGAAGGTGGGCAGCAGCGGCGGTACCGCGCTCAGGAAGGCGAACATCACCGCGCCCAGGCCTAGCGATAACCACAACGCCTGGCGGAACAACGGGCCGATCTCGCGCTCGCGGCCGGCACCGACCAGTTGCGAGACCGAAGCGGTCAACGAGATCAGCGTGCCGATCGGCACCAGCATCGGCAGCCACAACAGCGAGGTGCCGATGGTGACTGCGGCCAACGTGGCGGTGCCGTGGTGGCCGGCGATGACGTTGTCGACAAAGCCAATGAGGCCGGTAGAGACGTGGCCGAGCACCAGCGGCAGCGCGAGCAGGCCGGTGGTACGCACTTCCGCAGCGAAGCCTGGCGTCGCGGACGTGGGTGCAGAAGAAACAGACATGACAAACCGATCGCTGCGCGGACTACGGCCGTGCCGGGAGGCGCTGGCACCGGGTCGCGCGGGGCCGACATCTTACCCGCACTGTGCGACGTGGGTCAGTCAGCCTCCCATGCGCCAGCGGCGCGTGGACGCGCGACGGTGCGTTGACCGTTTCGACAGCGAGGGTTTCGACATCAGCGCGCCAGTTGCCGCTTCAACCATGCATTGCGCGTTGCAGGCGCCTCGGCCAGCAAGGCATCGCGCAGGGCATCGCGCTCCTGCGGCGGGGTGCGTTGTGCCAGCAATGCCAACTGCTCCAGTTGCCCGGCATCCAGGCTGCGCAACACGCTCAAGAGCGCGTCGCGCTGTGCCGACGGTACGTAGCCGATCAACGGCTGCAACGGGGAATAGAACGCGCCCAGCTGCGAGCCCAGGCGCCAGCCATCGCGATGCAGGCGATCCATCACGGTGAACTGCGTGCGCAGTGCGCGCTGCTGGTCTTCGGGCAAGGCACGCAGACGCTCGCGTGCCTGCCGCAGCACCACCCGGTCGGTGGCGGTGAGCCCTTTCCACGCGCCATAGCGGGCGCGCAGCTCGGCCTGCTGTGCAGGCGTCAAGGCGTCCCAGCGCGCGCGTTGCTGTGCGGCGCTCGGGGTCGCGGAGGTTGGAGTCGCGGGCGTCGCGGCGACGGGCGTTGGGGCGCCGGACGGCGCGGCAGCGTTGCCTTCTTCCAGGGGCGCCGGCAGGGCTTGCGCACCGGCCAGACCGGCGGCGGCGAACAACAGCAGGCCGCACCACTTAATTCTCGTCATCGACGGTCTCCATCGGGGCGGCAGGCGGCTCGGCGGCGGTGGCATGCGCGCCGGATTCGTCGGCCGGCACCGGATGGCCGGCCGCATACCAGGCGTAGAAATCGGCCTCGCGCGCCAGTTCCAGATCCGGGTCGGCCAGCATCGCCTGGTCGCGCGGGTCCATGCCGGGGGTTGCCGCTGCGTCCGGCAGGTCGGCGGCGGGAAGTTCTTCCACCAGCACCGGTGCGGCGTCGGTGACATGCAACACACCAGCCGGCGCCTGCGAGACCGGCTCGGGCGGCAGTGCGGGCCGGCGATGGGTCCACCACCAGCCCAGCACCGCGAGCAGCAGTGCCAACGCCAGCACCGCCAGCACGATGCCGGCGTGGCGGCGCGAGATCCGCGGCCAATGCCACTGACGGGCGGGGCGCGCACGTGGCGCCGCCGGACGACGCGGCTCGGCAGCGGCGACCACGGGCGCTGCCGCCGCCGGTTGCAGCGGCATGCCGGCGAGGGCCGAATCGCGGAGTTGCCCCAGTCGACTCACCTGGGCCGGGGTGAGTTCGCGCAACTCCTGCTGCGCCGCCTCGGCCAACACCCGCCAGGCCTGCGCGTCCGGATTGCCGGCCGCATCGCGCGGGCAGGCGCGGGCCAGCGACTGCCGATACGCCGCCACGTCGATGCCCTGTACCTCGCTGGCGGGCTCTTCTTCCAGCCCGGCCACGATGCGCAGCAGCAGCGCCAGCCGGTCGGTGGTCTGCATCCGCCCCAGCGCGGTGAACGGGGGCAGCCAGGTGCCCGGCATGGGCTCGCGCCGCAACGGCGGGGCAGCTGCCAACAGGCTCCAGAAGCGCATCGGCCAACCGGCCATCGGGCGTCCTGCCGCCTGGCTGCTGAAGGCACGTAGCGCGGCAGCCAGGGCCCGCTCGGCCGCCGCCACATCGCCGCATTGCAGTTGCGCGAGCACCAGACCCCGGCGTTCGACACCGCGCAGGAAGGCTGACAGCGCGGCAGGGGTGACAGGGGCGTCGGGGACTACGGTCATGAGAACTCCAGCATCGGCCGGCATGATACCGACGCAACTGGCCCCCGCCGATGGCTTGACAGATCGAGACGGCCTTGCTCCGCCCTCACCTTGGCCGCGACCGCCACCCGTGCGGGTTGTGCACAGCGGCAGACATACCGATACGCAGACGTCTGTCAACTGTTGTTTTTTCTTTGTTGCAATCGTGTTTCACGCCTAACTTGCTGATATTTATAAACTTATCCGTATTGGCTAAAAAATGTCCAAGAGGTTGCAGAGGCTAGTGAATCCGCCTTCAACGCGTGGAGCACGAGACTAATTCACAGGTTTATCCACAGGCAGTGTGGATAAACCGGTTTCCTTAACCCTCACATAGGTTTACGTCGTATTTATCACTTGCGTCACAGAAACGCGCCGTAAGCCAAGGTGCCGATTTGGGGCGATCTGATACCCGACTGCCGACCTCTGGACAGGGTCGGTAGACTGACCGGATGTCTTCGACCGTCGCCACCCTGCGCGTCGCCCTGCCGGTGCCGCTGCCCCAACTGTTCGACTATCTGCCTCCGGCCGACGCGCCGCTGACAGACCCGGCGCGGGTCGGCTGCCGGGTGCGGGTGCCGTTCGGGCCACGCGAGCTGGTCGGGGTGGTGGTGGAGATCGGGCAGCTGACGTCGGCCGAGGGGCTGCGCCCGGCATTGGCCTGGTGTGACGACGCCCCGCTGCTGGTCGAGGAGCTGGCCCGCTCGCTGCACTGGCTGGCGCGCTACACCCACGCACCGCTTGGCGAAACCCAGGCCAGCGCGCTGCCCGGCCCGTTGCGCCGTGGCGAACCGCTGGCCGATACCCATGCCTGGGCCTGGCAGCTGACCGAGACCGGGCGCACCGGCGCTGCCGGTCTGCGCGCAGGCAGCCGCCCGGCCTTGCTCGCAGCCCTGCTGCTCACCGGTGCGGTGGGCGAAGAACAGTTGGACCCGTTGCTGCCGCAATGGCGCGAGGCCGCGCGCAGTCTGGCCAAGCGCGACTATGTCGAGCGCGTGGCGGTGCCCGCCGACGCCATCCCGCCGCGCCCCGGCACTGGCCCGCAGCTCAACGACGAGCAACAGGCAGCCGCCGCCGCCGTCCGCGCACACACCGGCTTTGCCACCTATCTACTCGATGGCGTCACCGGCAGCGGCAAGACCGAGGTCTATCTGCAGGCGATCGCCGACTGCCTTGCCGCCGGACGCCAGGCGCTGGTGCTGGTGCCGGAAATCGGCCTGACCCCGCAAACGCTGGGACGCTTCCGCGCCCGCCTCGGCGTGCCCGTACATGCGCTGCACTCGGGCCTGTCCGATGGCGAACGCGCACGCGTATGGGCGGCGGCCTGGCGTGGCGAGGCCAAACTGATCGTCGGCACCCGCTCGGCGATCTTCATTCCGCTGCCCAAGGCCGGCCTGATCGTGGTCGATGAAGAACACGACGGCAGCTACAAGCAGCAGGACGGCATCCGCTACCACGCCCGCGACTTCGCGCTGGTGCGCGGCAAGGCGCTGGATGTGCCGGTGATTCTGGGCAGCGCCACGCCATCGCTGGAAAGCCTGCACAACGCCTACAGCGGCCGCTACCAGCATCTGCGCCTGTCGCGTCGGGCCGGCGAGGCGCGGCCGCCGCGCGTGCGCGTGCTCGATGTGCGTAAGCGCCCGCTGAAAGACGGCCTGTCGCCGGAGGTACTGGCCGGCATCGGCGCCACCCTGGCGCGCGGCGAGCAGGTGCTGGTGTTCAAGAACCGCCGCGGCTACGCGCCGGTGCTGCTGTGCCACGACTGCGGCTGGACCGCCGCCTGCCAGCGCTGCAGCACGCCGCTGCACCAGACCCCGATGACCGTGCACGCCGGCGGCCGGCGCCTGCAATGCCATCACTGCGGCGCGCGCCAATCCGCACCGCTGGCCTGCCCGGCCTGCGCCAGTCTGGCGCTGCAGCCGCAAGGCATCGGCACCGAGCGGCTGGAAGAACGCCTGACCGAGGCGTTCCCGGAGTTTCCGGTGGTGCGTATCGATCGCAGCACCACCCAGCGCCGCGATGCGCTGGAAACCCAACTCGCCCGGCTCGGTACCGAAGCCGGCATTCTGGTCGGCACCCAGATCCTGGCCAAGGGCCACGACCTGCCACGGCTGACCATGGTGGTGGTGGTCGGTATCGACGAAGGCCTGTTTTCTGCCGACTTCCGCGCTGCCGAAAAACTCTCCCAGCAGCTGATCCAGGTGGCAGGACGCGCCGGGCGTGCCGACCGCCCTGGCGAGGTCTGGTTACAGACCCACCACCCGGAACATCCCTTGCTGCAGACCCTGGTCAACGGCGGTTATCACGCCTTTGCCGATGCCGAACTGCAACAGCGCGAAGCGGCGGGATTTCCACCCTTCGCGCATCTGGCGCTGTTCCGCGCCGAGGCCAAGGATGTAGCGGCAGCCAATCAGTTTTTGATGGCAGTGCGTGGCCTGACCACGGCAGACACCACGATGCAATCGCCCGCGTTTGCCGCAGTGGAATGCTACGGCCCGATGCCCGCACCGATGCCGCGCCGCGCCGGTTTCCAGCGCACGCAGCTGTTGTTGTCTGCGCAACAGCGCTCGGCCTTGCACCGTTTGCTCGATGCGCAACTGCCTGCCATCTACGCATTGCCACAGGCACGTCGCGTGCGCTGGTCGCTGGATGTGGACCCGATCGATCTGTATTAGTGCAGGGCATGTCGCACACGCGGCTGCAGCCAGACTCACGTTTTGCGCGGTCTGCTCACGTTTTGTAGGAGCGCGCTTGCGCGCGATGGGGCGTTACCGGTAATGCCCTCGCGCACGAGTGCGCTCCTACAAAAAAGCGAGCCGGCAGGCCGCGCGGTGTATGTGGCCCACCCCTTTGCAGCGCTGAGACTCGCAGCTCACGTCAGCGCCGTCATCACTCCACGCTGGTACGCGGGCCGCGCGCGCAAGCGCTGATACCACGCCTGCAGGTGCGGCAACTCGGGTCGGTCGATCGGCATTTCGAACCAGGCGTAGATAAAGCTGCCGAGCGGAATATCGCCCATCGCGAACTGTTCGCCGGACAGATACGGCTGTTGCGCCAATGCCGCATCGGCGCGTGCAAGCAGTTCGCCTGAGCGCGTCAGCGCAGCGGCGATGCGTGCGTGATCGCGCTCGGCCTCGGGGGTGCGCAGCACGCCCCAGAACAGATCGCGAAACACACCGGCAAATGTCGAGGTGGTCCAGTCCATCCAGCGATCGCCCAGCGCGCGTTCTGCCGGCGATTGCGGATACAGGGTAGGCGCATAACGCGCGGCCAGATAACGCACGATCGCGTTGGACTCCCACAGCACCAACTCGCCATCCTGCAGCGTCGGCACCACCCCGTTCGGATTCAACGCGCGATACGCGGGCGTGTCGTTACCACCGAAGGCGCCGCCCACTTCGATCGATGTGTAGGGCACTGCGGCTTCTTCGGCGCACCACAGCACCTTGCGCACATTGCTGGAATTGCGACGCCCCCATAACGTGATCGTTGGTGTCTGTGCAGCGGGCTGCGTTGCAACGGGTGCCAGGGTCATTTCCCTGCCGCCGGCTTGGACGTCGCGCGCGCCGCGGGCTTCGCAGCGGAGGCTTGCGCCGATCCAGCAGCAGCGGACTGCGCAGCCTTCGCTCGCCCGCCCTTGGGTGCATCGCGTAGCCACAGCGCCTGCTCGTCCTGCTTGATCTCGAACAAGCCGATCGCGCGCACCAGGTCGCTGAGCTTGCGGTAGCCGTAGTTGCGCGGATCGAACGAGGCCTGGTTGGCCACCTGCTTGCCCACCGCACTCAGCAACGCCCAGCCATCGTCTTCGCGGGCACTGTCGATCGCATTACGCAGCATCTGCACCAGACGCGTATCGCTGCGCAACGCCGTGGCGTCCTTGCGCCCGGCAGCGGTGTCGCCGGCTGCTGCCGCCTGCTCGCCCAGCGCTTCGACATAGGTGAACTTGGAGCAGGCATTGACGAACGGCGCCGGGGTTTTCTTCTCGCCGAAGCCGTACACCTTCATGCCATCGGTGAGCAGACGCATCACCAGCGGGGTGAAATCCGCATCGCTGGAGACGATGGCAAACCCGTCCAGATTGCGCGCGTACAACAGGTCCATCGCATCGATCACCATCGCCATGTCCGAGGCGTTTTTGCCCGAGCTATAGGCAAATTGCTGGATCGGCCGGATCGCATAATCGTGCAGCGCCGCTTCCCAGTTTTTCAGGTGCGGGCTCTTCCAGTTGCCGTAGGCGCGGCGCACATTGGCCACACCGTAGCGCGCCACTTCGGCCAGCACCACGTCGATCTTGCCGGCCGGCGCGTTGTCGGCATCGATCAGCAAGGCGATGCGTTTGTCGGGGTTGTCGATCATGCTCATTGCTCCCAGGAATCGGCAGAGTCGGTTTCGGTATTTTCAGCAGTTGCGCCCGGCAACGCGTATTCGCTGCCATCGCGCATGGTGAGCGTCCCGTTGGTCAGCGTCTCGCTTTCTGCCCCGGCACTGACCCAGGTGGCATGCACCCGCCCCGCGCCACGATCGCCTTCCACATTGAAGACAAAATCATCGCCGCCCGGCGCAAGACCGGTGCGATACAGATCCACCCGCATCGTGTGGATCTGGCCGATCCGCTCCTGCACCACCGCATCGTCCTGCAGCGCGGTGCGCGCCTGATCGGCGAACAGCGACCAGCCGGTGACGATCAGCCAGCCAAGCGCCCCGAGCACCAGCATGCCGAACAGCATCGCGCAGGCTGCCAGGCCGATCAGGCCGATCGCGACCCCGCTGAGCCGCTTTCGGACGGGACGCACTGCCGGCGCGGACGGCGCTGCGGCAGACGTGGAGGAGGGAAACGGCGATTGCGGCGGAGGTGACAACGGCGGCAAGGGCGGTGGCAGCAACGACATGCGGTGACCGGATCGACGGGATGCGACATGATGCCGCAGGCAGGCCGAATTCAGGCGTCATGTTCAGTGCAAATACGGCATGCTGATGAGCCCGCGTCGCATTCCATCGGACTCTACGATGACTTCTCCTCCCTCCCAAGCTCCACTGCATCTGGTCGTGGTTGGTGGCGGTTTTGCCGGCTTATGGGCGACCCGCGCGCTCGACGATCCCGGCATCCGCATCACCCTGATCGACCGCCAGAACCATCACCTGTTCCAGCCGTTGCTGTACCAGGTGGCCACCGCCGGCCTGTCGGCACCGGATATCGCAGCGCCGCTGCGGCACATCCTGCGCGAGCAGCGCAATGTCGAAGTGCTGCTTGGCGATGTGGCCGAAATTGCTCCAACCCGTCGCGAAGTGGTGCTCGCCGATGGCAACACGCTCGGCTACGACATGCTGCTGCTGGCCACCGGCGCCACCCATGCCTACTTCGGCAACGATCACTGGGCCGAGCATGCGCCAGGCCTGAAAACGCTGTACGACGCGCTGGTGCTGCGGCGCAAATTGCTGCTGGCCTTCGAGCGTGCCGAAGCCGAATCCGACCCGGCCGCACGCGCCGCCTGGCTCAGCTTTGCGGTGGTCGGCGGCGGTCCGACCGGCGTGGAACTGGCCGGCACGCTGGCCGAAATCGCCCGCCACACGCTCAAGGACGAGTTCCGCCACATCGATCCGCAGCAGGCGCGCGTGCGTCTGGTCGAAGCCGGCCCGCGCGTGCTGCCCTCGTTCCCGGAAGATCTCACCGACAAGGCGCGCAAGCAGCTGGAACGCCTGGGCGTTGAAGTGCACACCGGTACGCCGGTGACGCATATCGACGCGCTCGGCTATCAACTCGGCGATACCTTCGTGCCCGCGCGGACCGTCGTCTGGGCGGCCGGTGTGGCTGCCTCGCCGCTGGCGCGCACGCTGGGCGTGCCGCTGGATCGCGCCGGTCGCGTGCTGGTGCAGCCGGACCTGAGCGTGCCCGGCCACCCGGAGATCTTCGTCGGTGGCGACCTGGCCTCGGTGCAGCAGGGTGGCCGCCCGGTGCCGGGCGTGGCGCCGGCGGCCAAGCAGATGGGCAAGCACATCGCCAAGGCGATCCGCGCGCGCCATCGCGGCCAGGCCACGCCGGCGTTCCGCTATCAGGACTACGGCAATCTGGCCACCATCGGCCGCATGGCCGCCATCGTGCATGTCGGCAAGCTCAAGCTCTCCGGCATTGTCGCCTGGTGGTTCTGGCTGGCCGCGCACGTGTACTTCCTGATCGGCTTCCGCAACCGCTTCGTGGTGCTGGTGAACTGGGCAATGGCGTACTGGAGCTACCAGCGCGCCGCACGCATCATCTTCGGCGGCGCAACCGACGACCCGCCGCCCAACAGCAAAGACGGATGACAGTGCGACGGGCGGTGCGCGATGCTGTGCCGCCCGTTCCCACTGCGGCGCCGTGACCACTCTCCTGTTCCTGCTGGATCTGCTCGGCACCTTCGTGTTCGCTCTCAGCGGCGCCACCGTGGCGGTGCGCAACCGTCTGGATCTGTTTGGCGTGCTGGTGCTGTCGTGCGCGGCCGCGGTCTCCGGCGGCATCGTGCGCGATGTACTGATTGGCGCCACCCCGCCGGCTGCGTTGGTGCATCCGCAGTATCTGCTCATCGCCTGCCTGGCCGGGCTGGCCGGTTTTCGCTGGCATGCCGCAGTGGAACGGCTGCGCAACCCGGTGCAACTGTTCGACGCAGCCGGGCTGGCCTTGTTTGCGGTCTACGGCACCAGCAAGGCGCTGGACTACAACCTCAGCCCGCTGAGCGCCACCTTGCTGGGCATGCTCAGCGGCATCGGCGGCGGCATCGCGCGCGATCTGCTGGTAGCGCGTACGCCGGTGGTATTGCAAGCAGAGCTATATGCAGTGGCCGCACTCGCAGGCGGCGGCCTGGTCGCGATCGGGCATGTGCTCGACGTGCCGCAAGCCTGGTCATTGGCGACCGGTGCAGGCGTGTGTTTCGGCCTGCGCTTCATGGCCATCCGTTATGGCTGGCATCTACCGGTGGCGCGTCTGCCGGAATAGCTGTCGTCGGCCGAAGCGACAATGCCGGGCGCATCACCCGGACGGTTCGTCAGCTTCTTGTAGGACATGAAAACTGCACACCTGCAACGCAAACGGCCCGGAAAACCGGGCCGTTTTTTGCAACCTGACGCGCGTGATCGAACCGATCAGGCGACGAACAGTGCCTTCATCTTTTTCAGCGCGTTCGCCTCGATCTGGCGAATCCGCTCGGCCGACACACCGTACTCGTCGGCCAGCTCCTGCAAGGTCACCTTGGAATCGGAATCCAGCCAGCGGCGCTTGACGATGTCGCGCGAACGCGTATCCAGACCGGACAGCCCTTCGCGCAACAGCTGCAGCTGGTTGTCTTCGCTGTCGTGACGCTCGTAGGCCTGCGACGGGTCTTCCTCGTTGGCGACCAGGTAGCTCACCGGCGACGGCGGGCCATGATCGTCGTCCTCATCGGACGAGGCATCGAAGCCGATATCGCGACCGGACAGACGCGACTCCATCTCCATCACTTCGCGCTCGGAGACGTTCAGGTCCTTGGCGACCGCAGTCACTTCGGAGGCATTGAGCCAGCCCAGACGGGTCTTGGACTTGCGCAGGTTGAAGAACAGCTTGCGCTGCGCCTTGGTCGTGGCGACCTTGACGATGCGCCAGTTCTTCAAAATGAACTCGTGCATTTCGGCACGGATCCAGTGCACCGCGAAGCTGACCAGGCGCACACCCATTTCCGGGTCGAAGCGCTTGACCGCCTTCATCAGGCCGATGTTGCCTTCCTGGATCAGGTCGCCCAGCGGCAGGCCGTAGCCGTTGTAGCCGCGGGCCACGTGGACCACGAAGCGCAGGTGGGAATGGACCAGTTCGCGCGCGGCGTCCAGATCCAGCTCGTCGCGGAAACGACGGGCGAGATTCTGTTCCTCATCGACCGACAGCACCGGGATCTGGTGCACGGCACCGATGTAGGCGTCCAGCGAACCGAGCGCACTGGGAATCGGGAGATTGTTTGCCACAAGGGCAGTCGAGGTAGTCTGGTTCATAGGCACCATCTTAGCAGTCGAACTATTGGACTGCCGGGTACAGTAAGAGTTCCCAGCGTTCCATTTATAGGACGTTCGGGCTTTTGACCATACCGGCGTTCCAGCGGCCAACTTCACGAATCGATAGGTAAGTTATCACCGCCACGCTGCGAAGACCGTGACAAAACCAATGCGAAATGCGGTGCCGCTCGACTCGTTCAGCCGCGGGCGGGCGTGGTGTCGAGCGCGTTACGCGGTGGTAGCGACCAGTCGATCGGGCCGAGCCCGCGCCGTTGCAGATGGTCGTTGGTCTTGGAGAAGTGCTGGCAGCCCAAAAAGCCGCGGTGCGCCGACAACGGCGAGGGATGCGGGGCCTTGAACACGCGATGGCGTGCCTGGTCGATGACCTTGCCCTTGGACTGTGCATAACTGCCCCACAGCAGGAACACCAGGCCTTCGCGCTCGCGGTTGAGCGTTTCCACAACGTGATCGGTAAAGCCTTCCCAGCCTTTGTTCTGGTGCGCGCCGGCGCGGCCCTGCTCCACCGTCAGCACCGCATTGAGCAGCAGCACGCCCTGGCGCGCCCACGGCATCAGATAGCCGTGGTCCGGCCGCGCGATGCCCAGGTCGTCCTGAATCTCTTTGTAGATGTTGAGCAGCGACGGCGGCACCGGCACGCCGGGCAGCACCGAAAAACACAGCCCGTGCGCCTGGCCTTCGCCGTGATACGGATCCTGGCCCAGGATCACCACCTTGACCTGCTCGAATGGCGTGGCATCGAAAGCGGCAAAGATCTGCGGGCCCGGCGGAAATACCCGCGCGCCAGCCGCCTTGCGCTGACGTAGGAAGGCGGACAGTTCCTGCATTTCCGGGCGCAGCAACCACTCGCCCACGCGCGCCTTCCACGACGGTTCCAGCTGGATACGTGCTTCTACTTCGGCCACATCTAACATTTCAGTCATAGCGTGACAGCCTGATCCTCAAGCCGTGCCAGGCGCAGCTGGAACAACACCTTGGTCACCAGCAGACGCTCTTCGATGGGTTTTTGCACCAGATCGTTGGCGCCGGCGCGCAGCAGCTCGGACTGGTTGCGCGGGTTGGTGTCGCCGGTCATCACCAGCACCGGCAGGCGACGTTTGCCGTAGGCGAAGTCGATGCGAATGCGCTCGACCACGTCGCGGCCGTTGAGCTCGCCTTTCAGGGTCACATCGGTCAGCACCACGTCGATGCGGCGCTCGGTGCGGCCCAGCGATTCGGCGGTGAGCAGCGCGAAGGCGTCTTCGGCGGTGAGCACATGGATGACCTTCAGGCTCTGGCGCTCGAGCATGCGCTTGGTCGCCTCCGCCACCACGCGGCTGTCTTCGATGTACAACACGGTCGCGCCGACGATCGGCTCGGGCTGCACGTAGCCGCGGATGAAGGTCGCCAGGGCTTCGTGGCCCAGTGCCTTGTCGAAATAATCGGTGACGTATTCGGTGAAGCGGCGCTCCACCAGATGCTGCTGCGCATCGCCGGAGACCACGATCACCGGCACGTAGGCCTGGCCGGCCGCTTCGCGCACGCTGCGCGCCAGGGTCAGGCCATCGCCGTCGGGCAGCGACAGCGAGGTGGTGACCAGATCCACCGTGCCGGCTTCCAGCGCCTGACGCGCCTCGGCAATGCTGGAGCAGCCGATCACCTGCACATTCGGCAGGTCGCGGGTCAGCACATCGGCAATCAGCTTGCGCACCAGTTTCGAGCCATCGACCACCATCACGCGCGGCGCGTCGCTGATCAGATGTTTGAGATCTGGTGGATGCATGGCAGGCCTCAGGTCTCGGTGGGACGGGTCTGGCGAAGGAAATGGCCGGTCACCAGCCAGGCGCCCAGCCAACCCAGGACCAGGGTGCCGACCAGCACCATCGCAGAATGCAGCAGATCGAGCCCGTGCAGGGTAAAAGAACTGCCATAGCTGTCGGCCAATGTCGCCAACGGTGCCTGCAAGGCCAGCCCGGAGGCGGCGATCAGCGCGAGCGCCACCGCGCCGGCACCCAGCCCATACCACGCACCCAGATACAGAAACGGGCGCCGGATGAAGCCATCGCTGGCGCCCAGCAACTGCAGCACGCCGATTTCTTCGCGCCGCGACTGGATGTCCAGCCGCACGGTGTTGCCGACCACCAGTACCGCGCCGACGCCCAGCAGCGCCGAGAGCACCTGCACCAGACGCTCGCCGAAGCGCAGCCAGCCATCCAGGCGTTTGCGCCACAGTGCGTCGTGCTGCACCTGGTCGGTCTGCGGCAAGGCCTGCAGCGCGCCGGCCAGTTGCGCATCGTCGGCCGCATCGGTCGGGGTGACGATCAACAGCGTGGGGAGCGGGTTGTCGCCGAGCGCATCGATCGCCTCATTGAGCTTGGCGCTTTCGCGCAGCTCGGTCAGTCCCTGTGCGGGCGTGCGCAGCGTGACCTGGGCGACGTCGGGGCGCGCACGCAATTCGCCGGCCAGCGCCTGTGCGGCATCGGCGCCGATATCGACCTTCAGAAACAGATTGATCTCGCGCGATTGCTGCACGCTGCCGGCCAGCAGCTTGACGTTGTCCAGCGCGATCGACAGCCCCAGCGGCAAGGCCAGTGCCAGCGCCATCACCACGATGGTCAGCAAGGTGGCCCACGGCTTGCGCATCGCGCGGCCCAGGCTGAAGGCGATGCTGTGCAGATGGTGGTCGATCCACACGCCGAAGCGCGAGGGTGCGGCGGCTTCGGTATTGGCGGGCTTGCTCATTCGGCCAGATCCTGCGGCGAGATGTCGTCGACCAGCCGGCCGTGATCCAGGATCAGCACGCGCTTGCGCATCTGCTTGAGCAGGGCCAGATCGTGGCTGACCACCAGCACGCTGGTGCCGCGCGCCGGCAGCTCGGCGAACAACTGCATGATTTCGGCGGCCAGCGCCGGGTCGAGATTGCCGGTGGGCTCATCGGCCACCAGCAAACGCGGCTCGCCAACAATGGCACGGGCGATGCCCACGCGCTGCTGCTCGCCGGCCGACAACTGCGACGGCAAGGCCTTCTCGCGATGGGCCAACCCAATCCGCTCCAATGCCGAACGCACGCGCTTGCCGATCTCGGCGCGGCGGGTGCCACGCAGGATCAATGGCAATGCCACGTTCTCGGCGATGCTGCGGTCGGTGAGCAGGCGATGGTCCTGGTAGACCGCCCCCACCTGGCGACGATGCAGCGGAATCTGCCGGCCGCGCACCTTGAGCAGGTTGCGCTCACCCAACAGCACCGCGCCCTGGCTCGGGCGCTCGCTGAGGTGGATCAATTTGAGCAAGGTACTTTTGCCGGCGCCGGAGTGGCCGGTCACGAACAGCATCTCGCCATCGGCCACTTCGAAGCTGACATCGGTCAGCGCCTGGTGGCCACCGGCGTAGTGCTTGCTGACGTTGTCGAAACGCAGAACGGTCATCCAGCGATTATGCCGGAGCGCCAGCGCTTGCGTCGCATCGCCGAAGCCCGGCGATGCGATTGCAGCGGCAACAGATCAGTTGCCGGAGACCAGCGAACGCAATCTGCGGCCGATACGACTCAGCAGCGACGGGCTGCCCGACGGCTTGGTCGCACTGCGCACCGGCTTTGCGACCACCTGGGTCGGCTTGCGCGGTGCGGCCGGCGCAGCAACTGGTGTGGACGCCACCGCTGGCTCGGCACCTTCGACCGGACGGCCGTTACGGCGACGACGACGCTTGCGCGGTGCGCGCTCGGCATCGGCCACGCTGGTGGACGGCGCTTCGGCCGTCGCTACTGGGACCACAGGCGCTTCCGAGGCTGCTGCAACGGTTGCGGTCTCGGCGGCAACGTCGCCTTCGACACGCGGCTTGCGGCGCGGACGCGGCTTGGCATCGGCACTGCCTCCATCACGGCGACCACCACTGCTGCTGCCACTGCGCGAGGCGCCACCCGGGCCGCTGCGACCACCGCCACGACGCTGCTCTTCGGCAGCACGCTGTTCGCGCGCCTCGCGGAAGATCGTGCCCACGCTGTCGCCAGCGTCGGCGTCGACCTCTTCGCCTTCCACCGGCACGCGTGCGGTACGCGGCAACGGGATC
The DNA here is from genome assembly GCF_056675575.1 of Xanthomonas sp. NCPPB 3959. Classification (NCBI taxonomy): domain Bacteria; kingdom Pseudomonadati; phylum Pseudomonadota; class Gammaproteobacteria; order Lysobacterales; family Lysobacteraceae; genus Xanthomonas; species Xanthomonas sp. NCPPB 3959. The sequence goes on along the minus strand of NZ_JBWWVR010000014.1, from coordinate 74,599 downwards.
AGCAGTTCGGAGGTCACCGGCTCGACCGGGATCTTCTGCGCGATGTAGGCCTCGATGTCCGGCAGACTCATCGCATAGCGCTCGCAGGCGAAGCTGATCGCATCGCCTTCTTCGCCCAGACGCGCAGTACGGCCGATACGGTGCACGTAATCTTCCGCATCGAACGGCAGGTCGTAGTTGTAGACGTACTTGACGCCATCGATATGCAGGCCGCGCGCGGCCACATCGGTGGCGACCAGGATCTCGAGCTGGCCCTTCTGGAAGCGGTTGAGCAGCGATTCGCGCTTCTTCTGCGGCACATCGCCGGACAACACGCCGACCCGGTAACCATGACGCTCCAGCGTGCGCGCCACGCGCTCGACGAACGCCTTGGTGTTGACGAACACCATGGTGCGCGCGCCTTCGCTACGCGACAGCAGGCCGAGCAGCAGCGTCTGCTTCTCCTCGTCGGAGGGGAAATAGATGCGCTGGCGCACCCGTGCGGCGGTGATGGTCTCAGTCTCGACTACCAGCTTTTCCGGCTCGTTCATGTGCTCGTAGGCGAGCTCGAGCACGCGGTGGCTGAGCGTGGCCGAGAACAGCAGGGTCTGGCGAGTGCCGCGCTCGGGCATGCGCCGCAGCAGGAAGCGGATGTCCTTGATGAAGCCCAGATCAAACATGCGGTCGGCTTCGTCCAGCACGCAGATTTCGCAGGCGTGCAGCGAGACCACCTTGTGCTGTTTGACGTAGTCGATCAGCCGGCCCGGGGTCGCGATGATCACGTCCACGCCCTGCTGCAGCAGCTCGCGCTGCTTGTCGTAGTCCACCCCGCCGTAGACCAGCGCAAAGCGCAGGCCCAGGTCGGCGCCGAACTTGACCGCATCCTTGTGGATCTGGATCGCCAGCTCGCGGGTCGGGGCCAGGATCAGCGCGCGCGGGTCTTCCGGCTTGCGGTCGGCCAGCGCCGGGCGGTTCAGCAGGCGGTTCACCACCGTCACCAGGAATGCCAGGGTCTTGCCGGTGCCGGTCTGGGCCTGGCCGGCGACATCGCCGCCTGGCAGCGCGACCGGCAGCGTCAGCGCCTGGATCGGGGTACAGCGGGTGAACCCGGCGCTCTCCAGCCCGGCGATCAGCGCCGGATGCAGGTCGAACGTGGAAAAAGTCAAATCGGTCAGCGGTTTGTCGCTCATTATTCCGTCTTCGTGAGGCGCCCTGGGCAGCCCGGGCGCGGCTTGCATCGATGCCGACAGCGTCGCAAACTGCGGCTGTTGTGGCGGACAGCGCGGCTTCAGGACTGACACTTGATTCAGTCGCGCAATGCCCCAGTTTAACGCAATGTAGCGGCCTGCCCGTTCGGGCGGGCCGTTTTGGTTTCCAGGAGACCCAACGTGAGCGATAAGGTTCAACATGTCGGCGATGCCGACTTCGATACAGCTGTACTGCAATCCGGCGAACCGGTCCTGGTGGATTTCTGGGCCGAATGGTGTGGCCCGTGCAAGATGATCGCCCCGGTGCTGGACGATCTGGCCGATACATATCAGGGCAGACTCAAGGTTGCCAAGGTCAATGTGGACCAGAACCGCGCCCTGGCCATCAAGTACCACGTGCGGTCGATCCCGATGCTGCTGCTGTTCAAGGACGGGCAGGTGCAGGCAACCCAGATCGGGGCGGTTGGCAAGGGCCAACTCACCCAGATGATCGACAAGACCCTGGGCGGCGCGGCCGCCTGAGCGAGCGGGCGTCCCAGCGATGGGCGCCCCCGATGTTTCGCCAGCAGTTAAACCCTGCCCGGGCAGACGCTTGCGCGGTTGAGCGCAGCGGTGATAGTGTCAGTCGATCCGGAGCACGTTCGTGCGCCGCCGTACCCCTCTAGAACGTCTCTCTAGACTCCCATCACCATAGTTCGCCCCCCAGCCGGGCGCTCGCACTCTTAGCGAGGAATCAAGCACTTGTCCGATCATCCTTCTTCCGATACCGGGAGCGTCGACGCTCCTGTCGAGAAACGCGTGCGCAAGCCGCGCGTGAGCAAGACCGCCGTTGCCAATGACGACGGTGGCGCACAACAGCCCAACCTGCCCTTGCCCGCCAGCCCCGCGCCCGATGTTCCGCGCGCGCCGCAGGCACCGTCGCACGCTGCCGATTCGGCACCGGCGCAGACGTCCAGCGATGGCGCATATGCCGGTAACGCCCCCAGCGCCAGTCAGGGCAACCAGGGCGGCGACACCCATGGCGAATCCCGCGAGGGTGGCCAGTCGCAGCAGCAGCGCTTCAACCAGGCGCAGAACCAGCAGAACCAGAATCAGGCGCAAAGCCGGGGTCAAGGCCAGAACCAGGGTCAGGCCCAGGTCCAGGGCCAGCCGCAAGGTCAGGGTCAGGACCAAGGTCAGAACGCCGGCCAGAATCAGCAAGGTCAGGGCCAGGGGCAGAACCAGCAGGGCAATCGCCGTGACCGGTTCCGCAACCGCCGCGACCGTGGGCCGCGCGATCGGTTCGGTAATGAAACCGGTGGCGGCATGCCGTCGTCCGATGGCAGCAACGAGCCGTTTATCGCTCGTCCGCACCCGGCCGTGCCGGAAGGCTTCCCGGTGTATTCGCTGAGCGATCTCAAGCGGATGCCGGCGCAGAAGCTGCTGGATATCGCTGACCAGCTCAACATCCAGGAAGGCGTGGCGCGTGCGCGCAAGCAGGACGTGATCTTCGCCCTGCTCAAGGTGCTGACCCGCCACGGCGAAGGCGTTGCCGCCGACGGCGTGCTGGAAATCCTGCCCGACGGCTTCGGTTTCCTGCGTGCCGCCGAAGCCAGCTACCTGGCCGGCCCGGACGATACCTATATCTCGCCCAGCCAGATCCGCCGCTTCAACCTGCGCACCGGCGACCATCTGTCCGGCCGCATCCGCTTCCCGAAGGACGGCGAACGCTATTTCGCGCTGTCGATCGTCGACACCATCAACGGCGAACCGCTGGAAGCCAGCAAGAACAAGGTGCTGTTCGAGAACCTGACCCCGCTGTTTCCGCGCCGGCGTTTCCGTCTGGAGCGTGGCGATGGGTCCACCGAGGACATCACCGGCCGCATCCTGGATCTGATGGCGCCGCAGGGTAAGGGTCAGCGTGCGCTGATCGTCTCCCCGCCCAAGGCCGGTAAGACAATGATGATGCAGCAGGTGGCCACGGCCATCACCAGCAATCATCCCGAAGTGCACATGATCGTGTTGCTGATCGACGAGCGCCCGGAAGAAGTCACCGAAATGCAGCGCACCGTGCGCGGCGAGGTCATCTCTTCCACGTTCGATGAGCCGGCTGCGCGTCACGTGCAGGTTGCCGAGATGGTGATCGAGCGCGCCAAGCGCCTGGTCGAGCACAAGAAGGACGTGGTGATCCTGCTCGACTCGATCACCCGTCTGGCGCGCGCCTACAACAACGTGGTGCCCAGCTCCGGCAAGGTGCTCACCGGTGGTGTGGACGCCAACGCATTGCATCGCCCGAAGCGCTTCTTCGGTGCGGCCCGTAATGTGGAAGAAGGCGGCTCGCTGACCATCATCGCCACGGCGCTGGTCGAGACCGGCAGCAAGATGGACGAGGTGATCTACGAAGAATTCAAGGGCACCGGCAATAGCGAAGTGCATTTGAATCGTCGCATCACCGAAAAGCGCGTCTACCCGGCGATCGACATCAACCGTTCGGGTACGCGTCGCGAAGATCTGTTGATCGAGCCGGAGCTGCTGCAGAAGATCTGGATTCTGCGCAAGCTGCTGCACCCGATGGACGAAATCGCAGCGATGGAATTCCTGCTGGACAAGATGAAGACCACCAAGTCCAACGACGAGTTCTTCAGTTCGATGAAGCGCTGATTTCGATCGGCATTCTCGATAAGAAAAAGCCCCGCATTGCGGGGCTTTTTTTTGGGTACGCGATTGCTTGCAGTCACAAGCCTGGTTGGCCGAGTGCGCGGTGCCCTCACCGCTCGCGGGACACGCCGTGAATCCGTCCATGGAGGCTCGGTGGCGGCATCCATGCCGCCACACGGTCCCGCAATCGGTAAGGACACCGCACCAGAAAGTTAGCTGACTACTTTGTTGAAAACCATGCGCACCGACCATCTCAACTGGTCCTTGCCCGCCCACCGTCGCGGGACCTTACGCGGCATGGATGCCGCGTAAGAGCCTACACGGACGTACTTGCGGCGTGTCCTGCGATGGTGGGCGGGCAAGGACCCTGCAGCAAACTCACAGCATCAAGGTCGCGGCAAGGACACCGCACCCGACAGTTTGCTGGCTGTTTATTGAAACTATGCACACCGACCATCTTCGATGGTCCTTGCCCGCCCAGCGTCGCGGGACCTTACGCGGCATGGATGCCGCGTAAGAGCCTACATGGACGTACTTGCGGCGTGTCCCGCGATGGTGGGTGGGCAAGGGCCCTGCAGCCAAATCGCAGATCAGCCGCCCTGCCGCCAAGCATCAGATAATCCGCCCCGCAGCGAAGGCCCAGATCGTCTTCTCCGCAATAGACCGGCATGAAGTAGTTTGCCAGCCGCTCTGATGTTGGCGTTGCGCCTAACTTCCTTGCAGCGGTGTCACCAAGCGCACACCTACTCCGCGTGCCGAGAACAATCCACTTCCAGGTAGCGCATCCGGACTGTCGGTCGATGCTGACGCACCGCGCTGTTCGTGCCAGGGCGCCGGCTGACGCGGGCCCGGCAAATAGGATTGCCACTTTTTGGCTTGCTTTGCAGCGGTCAGATTGCCTGGCCAGGTTTCGATGTCGAAGGTGACCGGAACCCGCATGACCCAGTACGGCGCGTCGGCCTCGGCGCCTTGCGTGGGTGGCACAAATGTCCAGCGCTGCGCCTTGGCGATTGCGGCATCGGCAAATGCCTTGCGCCAGCGCGCGCGCTTGGATTCCGGCGCCAGCGTGGTCAGGTTGACCTGCTCTGCGACCAGATCCTCGACCTTGCCATCGCGGCCGATCTTGAGCAGCAGATACACCACCCCTGTCGCACCCTCTCGAAACGCATGCTCAGGGTAGGCCGGTGGCGGCATGTCCTTGGCAGCGACGCTGGCGGCACCTTGCTCCTGGCTGCCGAAATGCGCGCTGCGAATCGACACCGCATACGTGTTGTTGTCACCCGGCTTGGCGACCAGCAGCAGATTCATCGGTAGTTGCGCGGGCAATGCGCTTCCATCGTCTTTGACAGGGTCGAAGCGCCAGGAGGCGATCGACTGTTTGACGCGGTCGCGGACCACTGGCGGCAAGCTTGCTTCGTCGGTGAGCTTGACCGCCGTGACAGTGCCGTCCGGAGTCAGCGTCAATTCGCCCGCGACATTCATACTGGCCTCCATCTGCGCCTGCACCTGCGCGGCACTGGGACGTGCCTGCACGCCGTTGATACTCGCCATTGCCAACAAAATCCCCAGGCCCAAGCGTTGCTTCCACTGCATGACCGCGCTCCATCGTGATTGAATCCTCGTTGTACCAGCCTTGGTGCATACGCGTAAATCCTGGACCAGATTTATCCATTTCTCCGTCGGTAACGGCGGCGTGCCGGGGTGCTTGAATGCCTGCGACGCGATTGCGCAGTTGCGATACACCGACAGCGGATGGAGGTACGCGCACACGCCTCAGCGCTGCAGCAAATGGACGTGCGCGATCTGCGCGGCATCGGACGATTCGGCAGTCAGCACTGTTGCGCCTTGCGTGAGTCGGATCGTCTGCAATTGCGGTTGCAGACGACGCAGCGGATCGAGTTGCGCCAGCAGATCGCAGGCCGCCGACGCCCATGCGGCAGCCGGCCCGATCCAGCGACCATCGGCAGCGACCGGATTGTAGGGATAGGCCACGATCCAGCGCGCGGCGCCGGAGGGTGCAGTGACGACCGTGGGATCTGGTGCGTACATCGCGGGTGCCAGCTGCAACATGGACGTTGGCTGTGCGGAGATGTCGTGATCGGCATGGGCAGGGCGCAGCCACAGCCTGGCGGATTCATCGGAGTGCCAGGGACGCAGCGTCAAACCTGTGCGCGGCGCCAGTGCAACCACGTGGCGATACAGCTGCGCGCTGAGTGGATCGTCGGGATCGTAGGTGATCGCAAGGCTGCGATGGCCACGCGCCTGCGCCACGTCGAGTAGGCGTGCCAGCTGTGCCTGTACGCCGGGAAATGCGTAATCCCAGCGCGCGCCCTGCGGTGCGTCCAGCATGGAGAACGGCAGCGCAGTGACGATGTTGCGACCATGCATCAGATCGGCGTACGTCTGTTCCCAGCCGGCGATAAACGGTGCCAGCAACAAGGTGTCGCGCGATGGATGCAGCTGCGACTGCAATAGCTCGGCGGCCTCTTCGGGCGTATCGAAAGACACCACGTCGAAGGCGGCCAGGCGCCCGGTTTCTGCAGGACGACAGCTGCGCAGCGCATCGTGCAATGCATCGGCAATCGGCTGACGGCCCGGGCGCGGCAACAGCAGTGCGATGCGCAACGAAGCATCGCGCTGCGCAACCGGATGCGACAGCTGCTGCAGATAGGCCAGCAAGGCCTGCACTTCGTCATCGGCCAGTGCGACGCGCGGCATGATCGGGTCCAGACGGCGACCGTCCGGCGCGCTGCCGGCGCACACCGCATGCGTCAGTGCTTGCACGTCGTAGCGAGTCAATGGCGCATCGGCGCGACGTGCGGGGAACCGCGCCGATAGCTGCGACCACCGAATATCCGGCGCATGCACGAAGCCCTCGGATTTACCGCGGCCGTCGTCGCCATGACAGCCGGCGCAGCCGTGCACGCCGAGGCCGGCGACGTTGCGTCCGTCGCGCCCGATGCCGGTTGCATATAGCGACCGGCCAAGCTCGGCGGGCGGCACGCTTTGGGCGAGCGCAGTGGCCGCTATACAGGCGCACGCGCACGCGGCGAGCAACCAGGCGCACAGGCGGCGATGCATCGGCGTGCGCTCAGGCTTCGTCGGCAAGCCGCAGCAGATCCAGCGCGATCCGCTCCGCCGGCGCATCCGGACGCAGCTTGAGCCAATGCTGGCGCCCGGCACGCCCGGCGATCAGCAGCGTGCTGTGGCTCTCGGGCTCGCCACTCCATTGGCCCAGCTTGCCGAGCACCTGCTGCATCGTCTCGGGGGCGGCGACGACAAAGCGCCAGCCGTCCACGTCAGCACCGTACTTGGTAGCGAAGGCCTTCATCGATTGCGGGGTATCGCGCTCGGGATCGATCGACAGCGACAGAAAGCGCACGTCCTTGCCGAAACGCTCGCCCAGCTGCCGGCGCACCTGCTGCAGCATCTGCGTCTGCATCGGGCAGGCGTTGGGGCAGTTGGTAAACACCAGGTTGACCAGCACCACGCCTTCGCTCAACAGATCGGTATAGAAGCGGTGGCCGACGCCGTTTTGGTCAACCAGGGTGTCGTCGCCGAAGTAGTCGCGTGCGCGCGTCTCGGGCGCGCCGGTGGAGGTGCCGCGTGCAGCCGCCAATGCCGGCCACGCCAGTACCAGCGCCAGACACAAGCGCCGCCGGTTCATGGCGCACCTCGCGCGCCGGCATCGGCCGCCAGCGCGTCGACGGCGGCCAGCAATCGCGCCGGCTCGGGCATGCCGACCCATCGCCACCAGCGTCCCTGGCGCGCATCGCCGACCAGCATCACCGGGCCGTGGTCTTCCGGCCGGCCACCGACCGGCAGCCCGAAGCCGCGCAGGACCCGGTCGATATCGGAAGGCGTGCCGGTGAGCCAGTACCAGCGCTCGCCAGCGCGGACGCGCCGACTAAAGTCGAGCAGTTGCGCGGGGGTGTCGTGGCGCGGGTCCAGGGTGATCGAAATCAGCGTGACCTTGCCGCGCGGCCGCAGCGCTAGCTCGCGCTGCACGCTGCCCATCACGGCAGTGAGCGCCGGACAGATGGTGGTGCAGCGGGTGTACATGAAATCGACCACCACGATGCCTTCCTGCAGCAGCGGTTGCAGATCGTGAGGCTGACCGTGGGCGTCCAGCAACGCCACTTCCGGCACCTGCACCTCGGTGGGACTAGCGGCCAGGGTCTGCGCCTGTGCCATGCGGTGATGCTCGGCGTGCGGGCCGTGCTGGGCCGCAGCCGCCACGGCAGTGGAAGACAGCAGCATCAGGCCGCAGGCCGAGAGCAGGAACATGCGCATTTAGTTGGCTCCTTGCAAAACGGTGGGCTCACGAACGAACAAGGTGGCAAAAACCAGTTGCACCGGCGTGGCTGCGTCCAGATAGGCGTAGTAACCGCCGCTGGCCTGCAACGCGCCGTGCGCGACCCAGACTCCTGGCTGCGCGGTGTCCGGATGCATTGGCCAGGTGGCGGTGACGTTGCCGTTGGCCATGACGATGCGCAGCCGCAATGGCTGGCCGGCGATGCGGGCGGCCGCCTGCGCATCGCGCGCGGCAACCCGCAATGCGAAACGTTCGCCCGGCGCCAGCGAGCGCGTCGAATCGCCTTCCCAGCGCATCGCCACCTGCGCAGGCCCCGCTGCAGGCGCGGCGGCGGCGACCTGCAGGCCGATGCATTCCTGCACCTTGGGCAGGGCGCTGGCGATGGCCATCACCATCTGCCCGGCGGCGGGCAGGCGCACGATGGCGGTGTATTCGCCCACACCGGTCTGGCGCAGACCGCGACGCGCCAGCAGTGCCGCCATCGGCGTATGCCCGTAGGTGCGCACGCCCGCATCCGGCGCGTTCATGCCTTCCATGTAGTGATACAGCGTGCGCTCGGCAGGAGTGGCGATGAAGGCGCCGTTGCCCTCGTAGCTTTCGGCCATGCTGGAGGCGCGCGGCAACTCCGCACTGGCCGAGGGCGCGGCGGCACCGGCGGGTACGAATTTCAAAAACGGCGCGGCAGTGTCCAGGCTGGCCAGCGACAACAATGCGACCTGCTCGCTGTCCAGCGCGCACGTAGGCGTATTGCGCGGAGAAGGCGATGTCGTATGGCCGCCCGGAAATGGTGATGGCATGCCGCAGCGCGCCGCTGCCTGCATCGTGGGCGAGCAGGCGATGCTGCGCGGGGTTGGCCAGCAGCACGTGGCGGGCATCCGGGGTGAGCCGGGCCGGGCCGCTGCCCCGCTCCACCACGCGCGTGTCCACCGCTTCGCCATCGCGGCTATAGCGCCAGATGCGCCCGGCGCGGGCGCTCACCACCCATAGCAAGCCATTGCCGGGGGCGAACAGCACCGCGGATGGTTCGTCGTCCAAAGACAGCCGGCGCACGATCGCCAGGCTGTCGGTGTCGACGATCGCCAGCGCGCGCCCTTCGCGACTGCTGACATAGGCCAGGCGGCCATCTTCGGAAAACGCGATTTCGTGATGCCCGGCCGGCAGTGGCAACTGCGCCACGATGCGTGCCTCCACGGTGTCGAATACATCAACGCCGCTATCGCCGGCCTCGCCGACGCGGCCGATCCACAACAGGCGTTCGCCCGGCTGCAACGCCAACCGGGTCGGGCGGCCCTGCAACGCGACATGCGCGAGTGTCTTCAGGCCTTGGACATCGAGCACGGCGAGTTTGCGTGCCTCCGGCAAGGCCACGTACAGCCGCGCATCGTCGCTGGTCTTGACCCAATCGAAGCCGCGCCCTTCCAACCGCATTGCGGCCAGCAGACTGGTGCGTCCGCTGAAACTGACCGCCGGGTCCAGCACCGAGACGCTGGGTTCGGCATCCAGACTGAGCAGGTAGTAGCCGGTCAGATCGAGCAAGGGGCGCTGCAACAGATTGGCGCTGAGAAAACCGGCGATGCGCTGGTGGCAGACCGGCACCGCGCCGGACAGCGGATCGGTGGCCCGATCCAGCCAGGCACCCGGCGCCCAGTTGTTCAATGGCTGCCCATCGGCCAACCGCCTGGCATCGATACGCAGCCGCAGTTGCTGCCCGGCGACCGGCTGCCCCGATGCGCCCGGCTCCAGCGCTTCCAGGCGCAGACGCAAGCCCACGCCTTCCGCTTCCAGAGCCCTATCCAGATAGACCGGCGGCGGCGGTTTGGGCGGCGGCGCGGCCAACGCCAGCGCGCACAGCAGCAGCCCGGCGAGTGCACTGCCTGTTCGCAGACTCCGGCGCGGGCGCGGCGGTGCCATCAGCGGCAATCGCGGCGTAACGGTGTGGCCGGATACGTCGCTGCCGCCGCCTGCACCCGCACGATCGCCCACAGGCCGTTGGTGATGCCGAAGCCGCCGTGGTCGCGCCACAGGTAATCGCCGGTGACGCCGGCTTGCCCACCGGCCTTGGGCAGCACGATGTCGAAGTGCGACAGCGGGGTGACGCTCTCCTGCCCGCCCATCGCCATCTGGGTCGGGTTGTCGCCGATGCACTGCGATGGCACGCCCCAGTCGGCCGGTTTGCCGCCTTGCGGGAATCCCGCTGCGGTGACGCGCTCGGCCAGGTACGGGTCGCGCGGCCAGCTGTGACCATGCAGTTCCACCACCGAGGCGCGGCCCACACCGGTCGGCATCACACTGCGCAAGCGGGTTTCCTCCCCCGCATAGGCCAGCAGCACGGGCACAAACGGTTCGCCGACGTTGGCTTGCGCCGTTGTCGCAGTGCCGCCATTGCTGCAGCACTGATTGTCGAATGCCTGCCAGGCCTCTGAGATACCGCCCAGTCCATCGCCGCCGAACGGCGCATCCGGTGCGATGCCGAAGCGGAACCACATCGGTTCGCTGCCGTAGTTGATCGCCATATGCCCGGAGTCGTGCGCATCCTCCGGTGCGGTGCGCAGTGGATCTTCGTTGGCGTCCACGCGTTCTGCAGCGATGTTCTGTACCGCCTTGCCATCGGCGTAGCGCAGGTTCAATCCTTTCTGATGGACCAGGGCCAGATCGCGGAAGCTGCGATTCTGGGTGGCCCCCGCCGCATCGACGATGCGGTAGCTGACATCGGCGGTGGCGCGGCTGCGGGTCTGCGGAAAGCTGGCCGATGCCGGGTCCTGGCGATTGCGCATGCGGTCGTCGCTGTACTCGCGCCAGCGCGCGCCCTTGGGCTCGATCACCAGCGCGCCCACTGCCGCCTTCTGGCCCTGCTTGATCCGGTCCGGCGGGGTCAGGTTGCTGCCGCCGAACTCCACGCCGACATAGCGGCAGGCCTTGGCCGACAACGCGACCAGCTCGGTGCTGTCCAGGGTCAGATCCGGATAGCGCAGCTCGCGCCAGGCGTAGGCGCGCTTGGCGCCGGAAGGATCGTTGGCGGCGCTGTCCACGCCTTCGACTTCGTAGCGGAAGCTGGCGGTGATGCGCGCGGTCAAGACGTCGGCTTCTTCGCGGGTTTTTTCCTGCAGCAAACGCTCCAACACCACCTGGCGCAGCGCAGGATCGGCGACGCATTTGCCACGCGTGTCGGCCAGGCGTTCGCGATACAGATAGGCGTCGCCGTCGAGCAGTGCGGCTTCGTCGAGCTGCGCATCGGCGCCTTCCTTGGGGTCGCGCAACGCCGGTGGCGCGGCATAGGCGCGCAGTGCCTCGCCGGCCAGCGGCTTGCCGTCCGGTACGCTCTCCAGGCAGGCCTGTACGGGCGCCTGGCGCAGCAGATCGCTGGCAAGGGCACGCGAGCGCTCGTTGGCACTGCCCTCCAGCGCGTACCCGGGTTCGAGCGCGCTGAGCACCACGTCCTCGAATGCGGCGGCGGTCATCAGCTCGGTCAACGGGCGCAGGTTCGGTTCGCGTGCGAACTGGCTGAGCAGGTCCAGAAACGGCGCCTTGTCGCCTGCGTAGATCGGGCATAGCCCGGCCGAGGGCAGCGTGTCGATCACCCCGGCATACCACTGATAGACCTTGCTCCAGTTCGGCGAAATGGTGCTGATCTTGTTGGTGCCGACGTTGTTGCCGTCGTAGGACTGCACGTCGTAATGCACCAGTTGCGGATGCAGGCCGACGCGGTTGGAGGCGTGCACAAGGTTGTTGTTGAACGACTGCATGCTCGAGCTACCGCTGCCGGCCGAGCGCCGCACCGTGCCGGACATCGAGGTATAGCCCTCCAGATCCGGCATGCCGGCACGCGCGCGCGGCAGGCGGTTGTGCAGCACCACCTGCAGGCACTCGCCGGCGGATGCGCGCAGCACCAGTGGTTCGACGGGGCGATCCGGCCGCAGCATGCCCTTGGCATCGAGATCCTCGTTGCGCACGAACAGGATGGCGGAGGGATCGTGCAGCGGGCCGCTGCCGTAGCGTTGCGTGGTGACCCCGCCCTTCTCGTCGGTGGTTTGCAAGGTAATCTCGGTGGCGCGCGGGTTGTAGACCAGCGTGCCGCCGCGCGGGTTGAGCCGGCTGCCGGCGAGACCTGCCGGAATCGTCACGCCCAACGCGTTGCCGAGCGCGGTGTTGGCCAGCACCGCAGCCACGTGATACCGCCGCACCGGCGCATTGACCGGGCAATCGTTGAACAGCCCGCGCCCCTGCTGCGGGGCCAGCAAGGCCGGGCGCGGTTGGCTGGGCAAGGCGACCAGCCGGTCGCTACGCACATCGCGGCGGTTGTGGCTGCGCAACACGCCCCACACCCCGCTCCACAGGCCGTCCTGGCTGCTGTCGATGGTGTACATGCGGTCGTTGAGATGGGTGGCGCTTTCGTAATCGGTGATCCGCGCCGAGAAGGTGAACTGCTCGGACAATCCGGCGTTCTGGCTGTTGCGCCAGCCCGAATGCGGCGCCTGGCCGAAACCGGAGCCGCCCTGCATCCACGCCATGCCGTTGATGGAGGCGTTGTGTTCGTGCTCGTGCGCGCCGGCCTGGATCTTCACCCGCACCAGATCGCCGGAATAGGCACGCAGGATCGGCGTATACGGATCGCCGGCCAGGCGACGCGCGTTGACGTCGGCGGGATAGTGCGGGCTGCTGCCGGCCAGCGACGGATCTTCACCACCGATGCCGTTGAGCACGCTGATCGCGCGATCAGTGCGGGTCTGCAGCGCGAACGCCAGATCGCCACGGTAGCTGTCGGCCTGCGCGCCGGACTTGCCATCGGCCGCCGTGGCGCTGGGGTTGTACACGCGCAAGCCGAGCGGCTCGTTGCGATAGTTCACCACCATCATGCCTACGTCGTCGGCGGAGATCGCCTCAGGACACGGCCGCGGCGGTGCGGTGCCGGGCACATACACCGCGCCCGGCAAACCGGTTTCGCCACCGGGGCAGCGCGGCTCGTAGGCGACGATATCCGGCAACACGGGCGAAGCGGGTTTGCGCACCGATGGATGAATCGCCTGGCGGAAGCTGTTGGCCGTGGGCAGCGCCGATGCATCGATGGTGGACGGCACGCCCTTGCTGGTAACGCCGTAGAAATAGCCCTTTTGATAGGCGTGCTGGAAATCGCCGAATTGCAGAAAGAACTCGCGGTGCGCGTCGTCGCGGCCATCGCCATCGCTGTCCAGCGGCTTGCCGCCCTTGTCGGTGATCACCGCCTGCCAGGAGGTCGGGCCACCGTCCATGCGCGTGGCCGCGTCGTACAACACCTTGCCGGTTTCGTTGTGCCGCCATAGCGCACCGGGCGGCTCGGTGAGCATGGTGGCGTAGAGCCCCAGCTGTTGATGCGTGGACGGGCCGAGATGGTCGTGGGTGAAGGTGATGCCCAGGCCGCGATGCACGCCCTGCGCATTGACCAGCGGATCGGAGAACCAACGCTGCAACGTGGTGCGTGCGCCCAACCAATCGCAGGCGCCAGGGAATCCATAGCTGTGTTCGAATTTTTCGAAATCGCCACCAAGTGCGCGCCAACGCGCTTCGCAATCGGCATATTGATGCCCGGTCAATGTGCCGAAATACGGATGCGAACTCGGCACCAGGGGCGCCTGCGTGCCGTCGTAGGGGTTGACCACGTCCGGCCGCCCCGCCGCGCGTTGCGCCTCGTTCCAGGCGTTGACCGCGTGGATGCGCTCGCGCACCGCACCGGGCGAAAAGGTGCCGTCTTCGTAATTCCATCCGTTGGCGCTGCCATCGGCCGAGGTCAGGTCCCACTTGGGCAGGTGAATATGCTGGCCGATGACATCGGTTGGCGTGGTGATCTGGTAATCGTCGGCATAGAAATCCTTCGGCACCAGATTGGTGTGCGCGTACATCGCGCAATCGAAGGTGTTCATGCGCAGCACCAGCGGCTCGGGCGGGCGGGTCTTGTCGAGCAGCGACGACACGTCTTCCCACAGGGTGAGGATGCGCTGCTGCGGATAGTGATAACCGACCTTGTTGAACACCACGTCCAGTTGCAGATTGGCACCGCGATACACGCGTGGGCTGTCGGCGCCAAATTCGATACCGCCCGGCAATGCGGCCGTGGCAGTGATCCAGGCACCGTTGCTGCCACCGAAAAAACGCCCATCGCCGCCGCGCTTGAGCAAGCTGCCCTGATCGTCGATGCAGGGTTCGTTGTACGGCGCGCCCGGCACCGATGGCGCACCGTTGGTGATGAAACGCGAGGTGCTGACCGTGCCAGCCATATCCACCGCATGGGTGGGATGCTCGCGCACCGCATGGAACTTCATCGCGACCTGTTCCAGATCGGTGCCGGCCTCGGGGTAATACACCGGCTTGGCCAGCTTGATGTGCTTTTCTGCGGTCATGCGATCGAGCTTGGAGTCGGTCACGCCGCCGGCCGAATAGCCGGCCAAGGCATGCCGTGGAATGCCGCCGTCGTGGCCTGCCACCACACCGGGAATGCTGGACATATCCAGCGGCGGGGTGGTCGGGCGCGAGCCCATCGTGGTTTCCGCACCGGCCACCCAGAACGGATAGCCGGGATTGCGATCGCGCTGCTGCACGCGCGCCACCGAGCCGTATTGCACGCCATCGACGATGCGCGGCTCCACCTGCACCGCCGCCGGCATCACCGCCATGCCCTTGCCAGGTAACGGCACGACTGCTGGAATCGGCGTACCGGCGACAATCTCGCCATCGGGCAAGGCACGCGACTGGCTGGCGGGGCGCCCGTTCTGCAAGCCGAACGGCGTTTCGTGGAAGCCAGAACGGGTCTGGCTGACCTGCAGCCGCGTGCCCGCTTCGAATACATCGTGATTGCGCCACATGTACCACATGCCTTGCGCGAAATGCGGGTAGAAATGGCAGTGGAAAATCGCATCGCCCACGGTCTTGTTGCGATTGCCCGAGCCGCCGTACGCGATCTCGTAGGTATAGCCCGACCCCGGCCCCAATCCCTGGGCATCGATGTAGTTGGCGTTGTCGTCGTTGGGATTGAACAACCACTGATGGTTGTGCAGGTGAAAGATGTGCTGTTCCTTGCCGGCATGCAGATTGCGAAACTTGACGAAGTCGCCGATGTAGCTGTGGTGCACGTTGGCTGGATCGTGCGGGTAGTACGCCTGAGTGGCGCGTTGCTCCTTGGGCTGCACACAATATTTGGCGCGCTGCGCCGCATAGCGCCGGTCGGTAAGATATTCCGGCTGGCACTGACTGATCACCAGGTTGGCCGGGTTATCGACCAGCGTGGCGGCATCGCCAACCGCAAACGAAGAGAGAAAGAATTCTTCGTAGGCGCAATCCAGGCAATCCTGCATCGGGCCCGCCTTGAGCCGGTTGGCGATGATCTCCGCACCCACGCCGCCGGAGCCGTAATTGATCATGAAGCCATCGCGCACGCCATGCAGCGTGTGCGAGAGCTCGGGGTGTTCGAAGAAATACGGAAATGCCTGGGTGGCAGCGTTTTCGTCATGAAAGACCGAGACGAATTCGCGGAACGGCTCCAGCCGATTCGGTAGCGCGGGATTGCGCTTGCCCTGCCCTTCCAGCGGATAGGTCCGCGCAGGAAAACTGCCGTCTTTTTCCGGTCCCACCACAATCGCATTGACCTCGCCGTGCACCAGGCGTTGCCCTTGCAGCATGTTGAGGATCGGCAGGCCCGCCTTGCCCTCGCGGCACCACACTCCGGCGCTGGCGCAATCGTTGGGGTAGGTGGCTTCGTAGTTGAGAATCGGTTGCCCGGAGGGCGTGGCACCCACCGTGGCCAGGCGCAGTTCTTCTTCGGTCAATTGCGCGCGGTAGAAACGCGCATTGAGCGGCTGCACGGCGACCGCAGCAAACAAGCCGACGCCACTGTTGCCGGCACTGCCTTCGCCGCCGAACACCGCACCATCGTTGCCGACCAAATAAGCGCCTTCGTGCGGCGCATGAAAGCAGTAGTCGCGGGTCTGTCCGGGCCCGGCCAGGCTGTCTGCATTTGCACCGGTGTTGGAACTGTCGCTATCGATCGAGCCGACCAGTTCCAACCCTTGTGGATGGAAGCCGACGACGCGGCTGTCGACTTGATCGTCGATGCGATAGAGGGTTTGTGAATCGGCAGTTCCAAGCGCGTCCTTGACCGCATGTTCCATTGGGTGCTCCACACCTGGGAGCGGATCGGGATAAGAGTTGAAAGGATTTCCAGATGTCTCAAGGAGATTGGTCAAGCGCACATGCAGATAGCCACCGGCGGCCACTCGCACTACCAACGGACGCGGACGCAGGTCAGGACGCAGCGCGATATCGCGGCTTCGATTGTTGGCAACCACGCGTGCAAACAAGGCCTGGCCCTGCGTGGAATAGTCGAGCACCTGGCTGTTGCTGCGGTGAATCAGATCGTGGCGCAACGCGTACATCGCCCAATTGACGTTCTGCGCGCCCAGGCGGTTGAACACCATGGGGTGGTCGATGGCCACGACATCGGCGAACACGGCCGATTGCGGGCAACTGAACGCGGCGCGCTGGGTCAGCTGCCCGCGTATGCGCTGCAGCGCGCTGTCTGACACGCGCAGGCCTTGATCAAGGCGCAGATCCACACGCTCAAGTGGCCGCGCCGGCTGCGCCATTGCCATTGCGGCAAGCACACACAGAGCCACGCAAAACAGACAGCGAGACATCGAGGAACGAACATCCATCACGTTCTTCTCCCACGCAAGACTGCACGAGTTGTCGCGGAGCAAGTCGCTCCGTCAGAGTGATGCACACAGGCAACAACAGCCGCACGAACGTACAGGCATGCACGTCGTCCGGCCGCGCCAGACGACGGATTGGTCTAATGCAGAAAGCGTGGTGAGAGGCGTCCGACTGCCTCGAAGTGAACATCCACTGTCGTGCCGATATAGCACAGCCAATCTGAGGTGCAAACAAGTTTCGGAGCAACGGTCAGCACATTTGCAACAGGCCCAAGCGTGTTGCAGCGCACTGTTTGCGATTTTGCACAAACCCGCAGAGATCACTGATAAGCGTCTCGGCTAGTCGGGTTCGTTACGTCGCATCGCCCTGCATCGGCGATGCAATCGACGCTCAGGCCAGACGGCGCGAGTCCGCGTAGGGTGGCGTGTCCGGGTAATCGTCTTCGCGCAGTCGCGCTTGCAGATCGCGCCACCATTGCGGCTCGAACAGTTCCGGATGCGTGTGCTTGACCGCTTCCAGCTGCGACGCCGGCAAGCCCATAAACAGCGCAAAACGCTCGGGAAACACATCGCGCGGGCCGACATGAAACCAGGGCTCGGCGGACATTTGTTCTTCGTAACTGGTAGGCGTTGGCCAATCGCGGAACGTGCATTCGGTGATCAGGCACAGCTCGTCGTAGTCGTAGAACACCGCACGTTGATGGCGGGTGATGCCGAAGTTTTTCAGCAGCATGTCGCCGGGAAAGATGTTGTTGCGCGCCATGTCCTTGATCGCTTGCCCGTAGTCCAGCGCCGCGGCATGCGCGGCCTCGGGCAGTTGTTCGCGCAGGTACAGATTGAGCGGGCGCAGCCGGCGCTGCACGTAGCACAGCGCGATCAACACATCGGCGCCATCTTCGCTCAGACTCATCGCACAGCTGGTCTGCAGTTCTTCCAGCAACGCCGGCGAAAAACGCGCCTTGGGAAAGCGCAGAAAGCGATACGGCTGCGCGTCGAGCAGGCGGCCGATGCGGTCGAGCTGGAACACCAGTTCGTATTTGCCTTCCACCTGCGCGCGGCTCATTGTTTTTGGATACGCAAAGCGGTCGCGGATCAGCTTGAACACCAGCGGATAACTGGGCAGCGTAAACACCACCATGACCATGCCGGGCGTGCCATCGGCATGCACCAACTGCTCGGCAGGATGCGCCTGAAAATGGCTGAAAAACGTGCGATAGCGTTCGGTCTTGCCCTGCTTGGCACGCCCCAGCATCGTGTACAACTCGTCGATGGGCTTGTGCGTCAGCAGGCTGCGCAGAAACACCACTGCATCACCGACGGTGGATAGATCTGCCTGGAAATAACTGCGCGAGTTACTGAACAATTGCGCGACATCACTGCGCCGGGTGAGCACCGCTTCGGCACGCAGGCCGGCACCATCGTTGACCAGTGCGATCACGCAGGGAGAAAAGCGATGTTCGCCGAACACGCGCCCGATCAGATAGGCGCGACGTTCGCGGTAGAACACGGTCTCCAGCAGTTCCACACTGCGCACAGGATGCTCGCCCCAGTGCGCAAGATCGTCCTGCAGCCGCACTGCGATTGCCGCCGCGCAGCGGGTGCGGTGCAGGTACGCCACATCGAACGCATAATCGCCCAGCACGCGCACCAGCATGTCGGTCAGCCGGCCAGGCGAGACCGCGTAGGTATGCCGCGCAACCGGCAGCGTAATCGCATCGGTCGGCTCGATATCCAGCGCGATGAATTCGATCTCCGCATCCACACCATGGGTGCCGAAGTAACGCCGGGTCAGGGTGTTGTAAAAGGTCTTGTACAGCTCCTGATCGATCAACCCGGTCAGCAGCGCGGCGTAATGCTCGCGTGCGCGCATCCACAACACGCGGTCGTGCGCCTGCCCCAGCAACACCGCACGCAGCCGCAGCATGCATTCGCTGATGTATTGATCGTAGAGCGCAATACGCGCCACCGCATCCTCGCGCGCGCCGTTCCAGTCGCGTGTCTCGAAGCGCTGTTTGGCGCGTGCGGTAATCTGCGCAAAGCGCGCGTGGTAATCCTCGAAGGCTTCATACACGGCGCGGCCGATCGCCAGCGCGCGACGCTCGGACTGCGGCGGTAACGGAAGAGGGCTCATGGTGGCAGTGTACTCAGCACTTGCGACAGCGCGCAGCCAGTGCGGGCGATCGAGCACGTAATAAGCGGGCAAACACCTGCATCACGCGTCAACTTGCCGCAGCACGCGGTGCGCGCGCCGGCCCTGCTGATCCTGGCAAGGCAGCGCAGTTGCCAAGAACTCTCGTCAGCCAAGGCCACACCAGGCAACACCCAGCCGTGGGCAATGCACTGCAAAGCGGCGGCAAGGCCGGATGCATGACGGTTGCGCTGTCTCCATTGCGCTGAAACGACAAGGCCCGCCTCTGAACGAGGCGGGCCCTGGATGTCGCACTTGCTGAGCGCACCGATACGCGGTGCGCTGGATCAGGCCTTCAGCGTCGCCAAGACGTCGTTGAAGGTCTTGCTCGGGCGCATCGCCTCGCTGACCTTGGCCAGATCGGGGTGGTAGTAGCCGCCGATATCCACCGGCTTGCCCTGCGCGCCGTTGAGCTCGGCCACGATGGTGGCTTCGTTCTCGGTCAGGGCCTTGGCCAGCGGTGCGAACTTGGCCTGCAGCGCGGTGTCTTCGGTCTGTGCGGCCAGGGCCTGCGCCCAGTACATCGCCAGGTAGAAGTGGCTGCCGCGGTTGTCCAGTTCACCGACCTTGCGTGCCGGCGACTTGTTGTTGTCCAGGAACTGGCCATTGGCCACATCCAACGCCTTGGCCAGCACCGTGGCCGACGGGTTGTCGTAGCGGTTGCCCAGATGCTCCAGCGAGGCGGCTAGGGCCAGGAACTCGCCCAGCGAATCCCAGCGCAGGCTGTTCTGTTCGACGAACTGCTGCACGTGCTTGGGCGCCGAGCCACCGGCGCCGGTTTCGAACAGGCCGCCACCGGCCATCAGCGGCACGATCGAGAGCATCTTGGCACTGGTGCCCAGCTCCAGGATCGGGAACAGGTCGGTGAGGTAATCGCGCAGCACGTTGCCGGTGACCGAGATGGTGTCCTGGCCCTTGCGGATGCGCTCCAGCGAGAAAGTGGTCGCTTCCACCGGCGGCAGGATGCGGATATCCAGCCCGCTGGTGTCGTGATCCTTCAGATAGGTTTCGACCTTGGCGATCACCTGCGCGTCGTGCGCGCGCGCCTTGTCCAGCCAGAACACGGCCGGGGTATCGCTCAGACGTGCGCGCTCGACCGCCAGCTTCACCCAGTCCTGGATCGGTGCGTCCTTGACCTGGCACATGCGCCACAAATCGCCAGCTTCCACCGCGTGTTCGAAGACGGTGGTGCCGGTGTCGTCGGTGACCTTGACGGTGCCGGCGGCGGGAAGCTGGAAGGTCTTGTCGTGCGAGCCGTATTCCTCGGCTTTCTGCGCCATCAGGCCGACGTTGGGCACCGAGCCCATGGTGGACGGATCGAACGCGCCGTGCGCTTTGCAATTGTCGATCACGGCCTGGTAGACATCGGCATAGCAGCGATCCGGGATCACCGCCTTGGTGTCCTGCAGCTTGCCTTCGGAGTTCCACATCTGACCCGAATCGCGAATCATCGCCGGCATCGATGCATCGACGATCACATCACTGGGCACATGCAGGTTGGTGATGCCCTTGTCGGAATTGACCATCGCCAGGGCCGGACGCTGCGCGTATTCGGCCTGGATATCGGCCTTGATCTGCGCCTGCTGCGCTTCCGGCAGCGTGGCGATACGTGCGTACAGATCGCCGATGCCGTTGTTGGGATCGAAGCCGACCGATGCAAGCGCATCGGCATGCTTGCTCAGCGTGTCCTTGTAAAACTCGCCGACCACCACACCGAACAGCACCGGGTCGGAGACCTTCATCATGGTGGCTTTCAGATGCACCGAGAACAGCACATCCTTGGCCTTGGCATCGGCGATCTGGGCATCGATGAAGTTGGCCAGTGCGCGCTTGCTCAGCACGGCGGCATCGACGATTTCGCCAGCCTTGACCGCCACTTTTTCCTTCAGCACGCTGCTGCTGCCATCGTTGCCGACGAATTCGATCTTCAGCGTGCCCGCCGCTGCCACCGTGGTGGACTGCTCGCTACCGAAGAAGTCGCCGTCATCCATGTGCGAGACGTGCGACCTGGAGTCGCTGCTCCACTTGCCCATGCGGTGCGGATGCTTGCGTGCGTAATTCTTCACCGACAGCGGTGCGCGGCGATCGGAGTTGCCTTCGCGCAGCACCGGGTTGACTGCGCTGCCCTTGACCTTGTCGTAGCGCGCCTTGATGTCCTTTTCGGCGTCGTCCTTGGGCGTGTCCGGATACGCCGGCAGCGCATAACCCTGGCCCTGCAGTTCGGCGATCGCGGCCTTGAGCTGCGGCACCGAGGCGCTGATGTTGGGCAGCTTGATGATGTTGGCTTCCGGCGTGGTGGCCAGCGCGCCCAGCTCACCAAGGTCGTCGGCGATCTGCTGCGCGTCGGTCAGGTGCTCGGGGAACAACGACAGAATGCGGCCGGCCAGCGAGATATCGCGGGTTTCGACCACGATGCCGGCGGTATCGGTGTAGGCATCGATGATCGGCAGCAGCGACTGCGTGGCCAGATACGGTGCTTCGTCGGTGAGCGTGTAGAGGATCTTCGGTGTCTTCGACATGAGGTGCGATGGCTCTTGTGGTCGGGAGGAGCGCCGGTGTCCATGGCAATGGCGTTGGCGTGCGCGACGGGGGTCGCTGGTGGCACGCCGATCGGCCAGCGCGTGGAACGCGGCGATGGATCAGCACGGCATTGTCGCGTCTGAGCCGCGCCCGGGTAAAGCGACCACAGGCGGATGCTCCATCCCGTGACCCGGCCAATCGACATGGATGCAGCTGTAACGAATGTGTTGCGTCGCAACGTGGCGCAGCAAAAAGGGCGCGATCGTGTGATCGCACCCTGATGGCTTACCGCTTGATGGCTTGCTGGAAGAACAGCGACGAAGTGCTCGCCCTATTGGCCAACATGTTGGCGGGCCAGCGTGTTACCGCCCTACTCCGCCAGCATGCGCGTCTACATGCAGCATGCTTCCTCGCGCTTGTCTTACTTGACCGTAATGGTCTGCGGATTACCCGCCGGCTTGCCATCCACCATCACCTGCGCGGTGTAGGTGCCAGCCGGCCAGCCATCGGGCTTGCTGAAGCTGAGGTTGGTGGTTTCTGCGCCGGTGGTGGTCAAGGTGGCGTTCTGCTCACCAGCGACCTGGCCGTCCTGGTAGGTGAGCTTGGCCGAAACCGGCACGTTGCTCGCGCTGCCATCGGTTTTCACCGAGACGATAATGGTGTCTTTGCTGCCGATAGTGGCCGACGGAGTCACTGTCTTGTCTGCGGCAGCAGTGGTGCCGACCGCAACGCTGGACACCGTCACTGCCGCGCCGGTTGCGGCAGCACTGTCGGTACTGGCAGCACCGGTAGCAGTGCTCTGGCCAGCCTGATCGCTCGCAGGCGGCGTGCCCGCCGGGCCAGGCATCGCTTCGGTGGCCGCACCGGAGGTGGGATCCTTCGACACACTGGCATCTTCTTCTTTCTTGCAACCTGATAGTGCGAGCACGCCGACAAGCGCAATGGCGAGCGTGTTTGAAACGGATTTGGTACGCATGGATGAATCTCCGGATAAACGAATGGGGTTTCTTGAAGAATGCGTTGAGTGCAACAGATCACCAAGCCAGCTATTGGCTAAATCAGGCGTTTATGCCTTTGGTGGTAAGTGCAATACCTGTCCCGGAAAAATCTTGTCCGGATCCTTGAGCGTCTCGCGATTGGCCTCGAAAATGCGCGGCCACAGATTGCCGTCGCCATAATGGCGTTTGGCAATACTGGAAAGGCTGTCGCCTGCCTGCACGGTCACCGTCTCTTCGACGATCTGCGCCGTGCTTTGCACGCTGCTGCGGACATTGGAAAAATCCGGTGCTGGCGTGACATCGGCGGTGCTGTCGACCGAGGACGTCACGTTGGAAAAATCTGCTTTCTTGTCGACACTCATTGCTGCCATCCTTCGTGCATCACGATGACTGCAGGGTGCGCGGAGCGCCGTTAAGCGTGGATCGCGCCGCCGTGAAGCTGGCGCGATCCTCCAACACGGCCGGCTACTGGCGCAGGTCGCGGAAAATCGACAGCGGTGTCGGCACGCTGGGCGAACTACGCAATGGATTGATGTCCAGCCCGCCCCGACGGGTATAACGTGCCTCCACCACCAGCCACTCGGGCGCGCAGCGGATCAGCACGTCATGGAAGATGCGCTCCACGCATTGCTCATGAAACTCGGCGTGGTCGCGGAAACTCACCAGATAGCGCAACAGACCTTCGCGGTCGATCGGCGCGCCGCGATAGCGCAGCGTGACGCTGGCCCAATCCGGTTGACCGGTAACCGGGCAATTGGATTTGAGCAACGCCGAGGTCAGCACTTCTTCCACGATTGGTTGTGCGTGCGCTGAGAGATACGCGGCATTGGGCGGGCCGTAATCGTCGATGCTGACATCCAACGCGTCGATCGATTCGCCCTCGCCCACCGCATCGATCGGCGGCAGACCGAATTCCACCGCCACATCGGCACCGGCGCGCGTGGACAGGTCGGAGGCGATACGCGTGCGCACCGCTTCGGCACTATTGAAGCGGGTGGCGTTGAGCGAGTTGAGATACAGCTTGAGCGACTTGGATTCGATCAACGACGGCGAATCGCTGGGCACATGCAAGGTAGCGGTGGCCACGCAGGGTTTGCCCTGTGCATCGAGCCAGCCGAGTTCATAGGCGTGCCAGCGATCGCGGCCGATAAAGGGCAGCGCACCGATCAGGCCGATCGCCTCGCGCCCGGCCGCGCGCGGAATCGGAAACAACAGCGACGGATCGTAGCCGCTGGGGTAAGCGACCTCACGACCGAGGGAGGAATCTTCTGGGGTATTCATGCCGCCATTTTAGGGCGAGCGGGCTGGCCGTGAGGTGTATGGCAGCCGCCGGAGCAACCGCCTGGGCAAACAGAAGCAGCGGGCTTCACACAGCCCGCCGCCGTAATCACCGCAAACGGACAGCGGGAATCGTGCAGTTGCACACGAATCCCTAATCCCCAATCACAAATCCCGGTTTCAGCCAGCCTCGCCCTGATGCAGATAATCCAGCGACACCTGCAACAGCGCGCGCAAACCCACATCCAGCGACGACTCGTCGAGCAGGAACTGCGGCGAATGGTTGCTGGGCGCGGTCGCCGGGTCGATGCCCTTGGCGGTGGAGCCGACAAAGAAGAACATCGACGGTACCTGCTGGGCGTAGAACGAGAAGTCTTCCGCGCCCATCTGCAGCGGCGGCTCGTAGACGTTGTCTGCGCCCACCACAGCCTGCAGGCTGGGCAGCATCCTGGCGGTCAGCGCCGGGTCGTTGATCGTGGCCGGGTTGCCGGGCTGGTCCGGCACCTGTGCCTCGACGGTGGCCCCGTGCGCGGCCGCAGTGTGCTCGGCCACGGTCTTGAGGTCGGCGAAGATCTGCTGGCGCATGGCTTCGTCGAAGGTGCGGATGGTGCCGACCATTTCCACGTCGTCAGGGATGATGTTGTAGCGGATGCCGCCCTTGATCGCGCCGAAGCTCAGCACCGCCGGCTGCTTGGACAGATTGGCGCGGCGGCTGATCACGGTCTGCGCAGCGCCGATCATGTCGGCACTGGCCACGATCGGGTCGATACCGTTCCACGGCGCCGAGCCATGCGTCTGGCGGCCGATCATCTTGATCGCAAAGCGGTCCGAGGCAGCCATCAGCGGGCCGCTACGCACCGCGATCTTGCCGGCCTGCACGCTGGAGAACACATGCAGGCCGAACACCGCCTGCGGCTTGAAGTCGGCAAACAGCCCTTCCTTGAGCATCAGCGAGGCGCCGCCCTCTTCGTTGCCGGGTGCGCCTTCTTCGGAGGGCTGGAAGATCAGCATCACCTCGCCGGGCAGTTGGTCGCGCATGCCGACCAGCGCTTCGGCCACGCCGAGCAGGATCGCGGTATGCGCGTCGTGGCCGCAGGCGTGCATCACCCCGACCTGCTCGCCGCGGTACTCGGCAGTGGCTTTGGAAGCGAACGGCAGCCCGGTCTGCTCTTTCACCGGCAGGGCGTCCATATCCGCGCGCAAGGCGATCTTGGGACCCGGCTTGCCGCCCTTGATGATGGCCACCACGCCGTGATGGGCGATGCCGGTGCGCGGCTTGAGGCCGAGCTTGCGCAGCTGCGCGGCCACCGTGGCGGCGGTGCGCTCCTCGCGGTTGGACAGTTCCGGATGCTGATGGAAGTCGCGGCGCCACTGCACCAGCTTGGTCTGCAACGGTGCGGCGGCGGCCTGCACTTCGGGCCGGGGCGCAGCCTGGGCGGCGGCGAGCGTGGGCAGGGCGAGCAACAGCGCGCTGGTCAGCAGGCGGGAGTGGCGCATCGAGAATCCTCTAAAGATGGTTGCTTAATGTAGTGCACCCGCGCAGCTGGCGGGCTGCGGTGGTGCCCGATTCAGCCCGCCGGTCAACCGTGGCGACCGTGGTGCGTTGCCGCTGTACTGCATCTGTGAACGTCGTGGCCGTTTCGCTTGGCGAGCCGTTACTTCAGTAACGCTCAATTGGTTGGGCGCAACGATATGCTTCGCACAGCTGCCCCACGGTCGCATCAGCGCCCGGCCCGCCCTCAGGAGTTGTCGCATGTCGCGTTTTTGGAAGATCACACTGCTGGTCGTAGCGGTGCTTGTCGTAGTGTTCGTTGCAATGCGCATGTTCGGTGGGGGCAATCACGGCAAGCGCGCGGGCGCGCCGGACGGCAGCGGCAGCGAAGACCACGGCCCGGTGCCGGTCACGGTGGTGGCCGCCACCACCCAGGACGTGCCGGTCTACGCCAGCGCGTTGGGCACGGTCACCGCGCTCAACACGGTCACGGTCAGCCCGCAGGTCGGCGGCCAGCTGATGAGCCTGAATTTCCAGGAGGGCCAGGAAGTGAAGAAGGGCCAGCTGCTGGCGCAGATCGATCCACGCAGCCTGCAGGCCAGCTATGACCAGTCGCTGGCGGCTAAGCGCCAGAACCAGGCGCTGCTGGCTACCGCGCGGGTCAACTACCAGCGCTCCAACGATCCGGCCTACAAGCAGTACGTCTCGCGCACCGACCTGGACACCCAGCGCAACCAGGTGGCGCAGTACGAGGCGGCGGTGTCGGCCAACGATGCGCAGATGCGCGCGGCCCAGGTGCAGTTGCAGTTCACCCGCATCCTGGCGCCGATCGACGGCATTGCCGGCATCCGCGGTGTGGACGTGGGCAATATCGTCAGCAGCACCTCCACCATCGTCACCCTGACCCAGATCCGCCCGATCTACGTGTCCTTCAACCTGCCCGAGCGCGAGCTGCAGGCGGTGCGCAGCGGTCAGGCGGCCGCCGCGCTGGGCGTGGCGGCGCTGGATCGCGGCGACGCGCACATCATCAGCGGCGACGGCAAGCTGGACGTCATCGACAACCGCATCGCCGCCGACAGCGGCACCTTCGGCGCACGCGCGATCTTCGACAACGCCGACAACGCGTTGTGGCCGGGCCAGTTCGTCAACGTGCGGCTGCAGTTGCGCACCATCTCCGGTGGCACCGTGGTGCCGACTCAGGCGGTGCAGCGCGGCCCGGACGGCGATTACGTGTACGTGGTGGGCAGCGACAACACCGCGCAGATGCGCAACGTGGTGCAGGGCGTGGAGGTGGACGACAGCCACGTGCAGATCACCAAGGGGCTCAAGCAGGGCGAGCGGGTGGTGACCGAAGGCCAGTTCCGCTTGAAGCCGGGCAGCAAGGTCAGCGCGCTCAAGCCGGGCGAAACACCGCCCGAGCCGACCGAGGCCGAACTCAAGGCCGTGCAGGACAAGCAGGAACGCGGCGGCGCCGGCGGCCGACGCGGCGGCGGTGGCCCGCGCTAACGCGCGATCACCGGCGACGGGAGTTCCGTCGCCGGTGCGCGTCGGCGCATTGCGCGCCGGCACCGATTGACGTCTTCAGCAAGGATTCCCCCCGTGGGCTTTTCGACCATCTTCATCCGCCGTCCCATCGCCACCTCGTTGTTGATGGCGGGCATCCTGCTGCTGGGCATCCTGGGCTACCGGCAACTGCCGGTCTCCGCACTGCCGGAGATCGATGCCCCCAGCCTGGTCGTCTCCACCCAGTACCCCGGCGCCAACGCGACCACCATGGCCTCGCTGGTGACCACACCGCTGGAGCGCCAGCTCGGGCAGATCTCCGGGCTGCAGATGATGACCTCCGATTCGTCGGCAGGCCTGTCCACGATCATTCTGCAATTCTCGATGGACCGCGACATCGACATCGCCGCGCAGGACGTGCAGGCGGCGATCCGCCAGGCCACCCTGCCCTCGTCGCTGCCGTACCAGCCGGTCTATAACCGGGTCAATCCGGCCGACGCGGCCATCCTCACGCTCAAGCTCACCTCCGACTCGCTGCCGCTGCGCGAGGTCAACCGCTACGCCGACGCGATCCTGGCCCAGCGCCTGTCGCAGGTGCCGGGCGTGGGCCTGGTGTCGATCGCCGGCAACGTGCGGCCAGCCGTGCGCATCCAGGTCAACCCGGCGCAGCTGTCGAACATGGGCCTGACCATGGAGTCGCTGCGCAGCGCGCTGACCCAGACCAATGTCAGCGCGCCCAAGGGCTCGCTCAACGGCAAGACCCAGTCCTACAGCATCGGCACCAACGACCAGCTCACCGATGCCGCGCAATACCGCGAAACCATCATCAGCTACAGCAATGGCCGCCCGGTGCGGCTGGCCGATGTGGCCAACGTGGTCGACGGTGTGGAAAACGATCAGCTCGCCGCCTGGGCCGATGGCAAACCGGCAGTGCTGCTGGAAATCCGCCGCCAGCCCGGCGCCAACATCGTGCAGACGGTGGAGCAGATCCGCAGCATCCTGCCGCAGCTGCAGGCGGTATTGCCGGCCGATGTGCATCTGGAAGTGTTCGCCGACCGCACCGAAACCATCCGCGCCTCCGTGCATGAAGTGAAGTTCACCCTGGTGCTGACCATCTTCCTGGTGGTGGCGGTGATCTTCGTGTTCCTGCGCCGGCTGTGGGCCACCATCATTCCCTCGGTGGCGGTGCCGCTGTCGCTGGCCGGCACCTTCGGGGTGATGGCGTTTGCGGGCATGTCGCTGGACAACCTGTCGCTGATGGCGCTGGTGGTGGCGACCGGTTTCGTGGTCGACGATGCGATCGTCATGATCGAAAACATCGTGCGCTACATCGAACAAGGCAAGAGCGGGCCGGAAGCGGCCGAGATCGGCGCCAAGCAGATCGGCTTCACCGTGTTGTCGCTGACCGTGTCGCTGGTGGCGGTGTTCCTGCCGCTGCTGCTGATGCCGGGTGTCACCGGGCGCCTGTTCCATGAGTTTGCGTGGGTGCTGTCGATTGCGGTGACGATCTCGATGCTGGTGTCGCTGACGCTGACGCCGATGATGTGCGCTTACCTGCTCAAGCCCGACGCCTTGCCTGAGGGCGAGGACGCGCACGAACGTGCCGCTGCCGCCGGCAAGACCAACTTGTGGACGCGCACGGTGGGCACCTACGAGCGCAGCCTGGACTGGGTGCTGGCGCATCAGCCGCTGACTTTGGTGGTGGCGATCGGTGCGGTAGCGCTGACCGTGGTGCTGTACATCGCGATCCCCAAGGGCCTGCTGCCCGAGCAGGACACCGGCCTGATCACCGGCGTGGTGCAGGCCGATCAGAACGTGGCGTTCCCGCAGATGCAGCAGCGCACCCAGGCGGTGGCCGCAGCGCTGCAGAAAGACCCGGCAGTGACCGGTGTGGCGGCTTTCATCGGCGCCGGCTCGATGAATCCCACCATCAACCAGGGCCAGCTCTCGATCGTGCTGAAGACGCGCGGCGATCGCGACAGCCTGGACGAGGTGCTGCCGCGCCTGCAAAAGGCGGTGGCCGGCATCCCGGGCGTGGCGCTGTTCCTCAAGCCGGTGCAGGACGTCACCCTGGACACCCGCGTAGCCGCCACCGAATACCAGTATTCGATGTCGGATGTGGACAGCGCCGAGCTGGCCACCTGGGCCGCACGCATGACCGAGGCGATGCGCAAGCTGCCCGAGCTGGCCGACGTGGACAACAATCTGGCCAACCAGGGGCGCGCGCTGGAACTGACCATCGACCGCGACAAGGCCAGCATGCTCGGCGTGCCGATGCAGACCATCGACGACACGCTGTACGACGCCTTCGGCCAGCGCCAGATCTCCACCATCTTCACCGAGCTCAATCAATACCGGGTGGTGCTGGAAGTGGCGCCGGAATTCCGCAGCAGCACCGCGTTGATGAATCAGCTGGCGGTGGCCAGCAATGGCAGCGGCGCGTTGACCGGCACCAATGCGACCAGCTTCGGCCAGGTGAGCTCGTCCAACTCGTCCACTGCCACCGGCGTGGGCGCGCAGAACACCGGCATCGTTGTCGGCGCCGGCAGCATCATTCCGCTGGCTGCACTGGCCGAGGCCAAGGTCACCAACACGCCGTTGGTGGTGAGCCATCAGCAACAGCTGCCGGCGGTCACGGTCTCGTTCAATCTGGCGCCGGGCCACTCGCTGTCGCAGGCGGTGGAAGCGATCGAACAGGCGCGCGAAGACCTCAAGATCCCGAACCAGGTGCATGCCGAGTTCGTCGGCAAGGCGGCCGAATTCACCGGCAGCCAGACCGATATCGTATGGCTGCTGCTGGCCTCGATCGTGGTGATCTACATCGTGCTGGGCGTGCTCTACGAGAGCTACATCCACCCGCTGACGATCATCTCCACGCTGCCGCCCGCCGGTGTTGGCGCGCTGCTGGCGTTGATGATGTGCGGGCTGAGCCTGTCGGTGGACGGCATCGTCGGCATCGTGCTGCTGATCGGCATCGTCAAGAAGAACGCGATCATGATGATCGACTTCGCCATCGACGCGCGCCGCGAAGGCGCCAACGCGCACGAGGCGATCCGGCGCGCCTGCCTGCTGCGTTTCCGCCCGATCATGATGACCACCGCCGCCGCCATGCTGGGTGCGCTGCCGTTGGCCCTGGGCACCGGCATCGGCTCGGAGCTACGGCGTCCGCTGGGCATCGCCATCGTCGGCGGCCTGCTGTTGTCGCAATTGGTGACGCTGTACACCACGCCGGTGATCTATCTGTACATGGAACGTGCCGGCGAGCGCGTGCGCGATTGGCGCGCACGGCGTGCCGCACGCCGCGACGGCGCAAACCCGGCCTCCACCTCGGAGCGCCCGGCATGACGGCCGGTGCAGCGAAGGCTGATCGGATTTCCGGCCTACGGCGGCGCATGCCCGCACGCGCATTCGGGCGTGGCTTTGGCCCTGCTTGCCGAATCCGGACTCCCGAATCCCGAATCCCGGCGCCACAGCCATGAACATCTCTGCCCCCTTCATCAAGCGCCCGATCGGCACCTCGTTGCTGGCGATCGGTTTGTTCGTGATCGGATTGATGTGCTACCTGCGGCTGGGCGTGGCGGCATTGCCGAACATCCAGATTCCGGTGATCTTCGTGCATGCCACGCAGTCCGGCGCCGATGCCAGCACCATGGCCTCCACCGTCACCGCGCCGCTGGAACGGCATCTGGGCCAGCTGCCCGGCATCGACCGCATGCGCTCCTCCAGTTCGGAGAGCAGCAGCCTGGTGGTGCTGGTGTTCCAGAGCAATCGCAACATCGATTCGGCCGCGCAGGACGTGCAGACCGCGATCAACTCGTCGCAATCGGACCTGCCTTCCGGGCTCGGCACACCGATCTATTCGAAAGCCAACCCGAACGACGACCCGGTCATCGCCATCGCGTTGACCTCCGACACCCAATCGGCCGATGAGCTCTACAACGTCGCCGACTCGCTGCTGGCGCAACGGCTGCGCCAGATCACCGGCATCAGTTCGGTGGATATTGCCGGCGCCTCCACACCGGCGGTACGCGTGGATGTGGATTTGCGCGCGCTCAACGCGCTGGGCCTGACCCCGGACGATCTGCGCAACGCCGTGCGTGCGGCCAACGTCACCTCACCGACCGGCTTTCTGTCCGACGGCAACACCACCATGGCGATCGTGGCCAACGATTCGGTCGCCAAGGCCGCCGATTTCGCACAGCTGGCGATCTCCACCCAGTCCAACGGGCGCATCGTGCGGCTGGGCGATGTGGCCACCGTCTACGACGGCCAGCAGGATGCCTATCAAGCCGCCTGGTTCGACGGCAAACCCGCCGTGGTGATGTACGCCTTCACCCGCGCCGGCGCCAACATCGTCGAAACCGTGGACCAGGTGAAGGCGCAGATTCCCGGGCTGCGCGCCTACCTGCAGCCCGGCACCAAACTGACGCCATATTTCGACCGCACACCCACCATCCGTGCCTCGCTGCACGAGGTGCAGGCCACGCTGATGATCAGTTTGGTGATGGTGATCCTGACCATGGCGCTATTCCTGCGCCGGCTGGCACCGACCTTGATTGCCGCAGTCACCGTGCCGCTGTCGTTGGCCGGCTCGGCGCTGGTGATGTACATGCTGGGCTTCACCTTGAACAACCTCAGCCTGCTGGCGCTGGTGATCGCGATTGGCTTTGTGGTCGACGATGCGATCGTGGTGATCGAAAACATCATGCGCCATCTCGACGAAGGCATGCCGCGCCTGGATGCCGCACTGGCCGGTGCGCGCGAGATCGGTTTCACCATCGTCTCGATCACCGCCTCGCTGGTGGCAGTGTTCATTCCGATGCTGTTTGCCAGCGGCATGGTCGGGGCGTTCTTCCGCGAATTCACCGTGACCCTGGTGGCGGCGATCGTGGTGTCGATGCTGGTGTCGCTGACCTTGACGCCGGCGTTGTGCAGCCGCTTTCTGTCGGCACATACCGAGCCGGAAAAACCTAGCCGTTTCGGTGCCTGGCTGGACCGCATGCACGAGCGCATGCTCGCCGTGTACACCGTGGCGCTGGATTTCTCGCTGCGGCACGCCTTGCTGTTGTCGCTGACGCCGTTGCTGCTGATTGCCGCCACCATTTTTCTCGGCAGCGCAGTCAAAAAGGGCTCGTTCCCCGCGCAGGACACCGGTCTGATCTGGGGCCGCGCCAATTCCAGCGCCACGGTCTCGTTCGCCGACATGGTCAGCCGCCAGCGCCGCATCACCGACATGCTGATGGCCGACCCGGCAGTGAAGACCGTCGGCGCGCGGCTGGGCTCCGGCCGCCAGGGCTCCAGCGCCTCGTTCAATATCGAATTGAAAAAACGCAATGAAGGCCGCCGCGACACCACCGCGCAAGTGGTCGCACGCCTGAGCGCCAAGGCCGACCGCTACCCGGATCTGGATCTGCGCCTGCGCGCGATCCAGGACCTGCCCAGCGACGGCGGTGGCGGCACCAGCCAGGGCGCGCAATACCGCGTGTCGCTGCAGGGCAACGATCTGGCACAGCTGCAGGAATGGCTGCCTAAGCTGCAGACCGCGTTGAAGAAGAATCCACGTCTGCGCGATGTCGGCACCGACGTGGACACCTCGGGCCTGCGCCAGAACATCGTGATCGACCGTGCCAAGGCCGCGCGGCTGGGCATCTCGGTCGGTGCGATCGATGGCGCGCTGTATGGCGCGTTCGGCCAGCGCTCCATTTCCACCATCTATTCGGATCTCAACCAGTACAGCGTGGTGGTCAATGCGTTGCCCTCGCAGACGGCCACGCCCAAGGCGCTGGATCAGGTGTTCGTGCCCAACCGTGCCGGCCTGATGGTGCCGATTACGTCGGTTGCCACGCAGGTGCCGGGCCTGGCGCCGCCGCAGATCATCCATGAAAACCAGTACACCACGATGGATCTGAGCTACAACCTGGCACCGGGCGTGAGCACCGGCGAGGCAGACCTGATCATCAAGTCCACCGTGGACGGGCTGCGCATGCCCGACGGCATTCGTCTCAGCGGCGACGACAGTTTCAACGTGCAGCTCAGCCCCAATTCGATGGGCGTGCTGCTGCTGGCTGCGGTGCTCACCGTCTACATCGTGCTGGGCATGCTGTACGAGAGCCTGATCCATCCGGTGACCATCCTGTCCACGTTGCCGGCCGCCGGCGTGGGCGCGCTACTGGCACTGTTCCTCACCAACACCGAGTTGTCGGTGATCTCGATGATCGCGCTGGTGCTGCTGATCGGCATCGTCAAAAAGAACGCGATCATGATGATCGACTTCGCACTGGTGGCGCAGCGCGTGCACGGCATGGATGCGCGTGCGGCCGCCCGCGAGGCCTCGATCGTGCGCTTCCGGCCGATCATGATGACCACGATGGTGGCGATCCTGGCCGCAGTGCCGCTGGCGGTGGGCCTGGGCGAAGGCTCGGAACTGCGCCGCCCGCTCGGTATCGCGATGATCGGTGGGCTGATCTTCTCGCAGAGCCTGACCCTGCTCAGCACCCCGGCGCTGTATGTGATCTTCTCTTGCCTGAGCGAGCGCTGGAAGGCGCGTCGCGCACGTGCGCGCACGCGCCGTGCAGAACGCGCGGCAGCACGGCGCCCGGCAGCCTCGGCGCACTGAGGCTGGGCTGACAAAAACCGAAGAGAAGTGATTGAACGGTGTGGATGCGTTGCGGTTGTGGAGCGGCTGATCTGCGGCTTGGCTGCAAGGCCCTTGCCCGCCCACCATCGCAGGACACGCTGCAAGTACGGCCTTGTAAGCTCTTACGCGGCATCCATGCCGCGTAAGGTCCCGCGACGGTGGCCGGGCAAGGACCAGTCGATTTGGTCTGTGTGCATGGCTTTAAAAAAGCCACGGACTAACTCTCTGGTGCGGTGTCCTCGCCGATTGCGGGACCGTGTGGCGGCATGGATGCCGCCACCGAGCCTCCAGGGATGGATTCACGGCGTGTCCCGCAAGCGGTGAGGGCGTCGCGCCCTCGACCCGCTAGGCTTCGGAACATCCAAGCAATGCTGAAGCTCAAGATCCCGGTCGCCTTGAGAGGTAATCGAACGGTGTGGAGATGCCGTCGGGTGCAGAGCGGCTGATTTGCGGGTTGGCTGCAGGGCCCTTGCCCGCCCACCATCGCGGGACACGCCGCAAGTACGTCCGTGTAGGCTCTTACGCGGCATCCATGCCGCGTAAGGTCCCGCGACGGTGGGCGGGCAAGGACCAGTGGAGATGGTCGGTGTGCGTGGTTGCGCGCAGTGCACGCCGTGCGGGAGTTCGATTAGGTGCAGTCTAATCAGCTCAGTTCTATCCGATCGATGTCACTGCCATCCAACACCAACTCATTCGTCAAACCAGGGGCGTGTGGCCAACACGCTGCCGCTATCGAGACAGCGTTGATAATTTTTATCAGTCGCCCTTCGTAGTGCGTGCAGTTGGGCGATATCGCATGCAGCACCTGGAACTGCGGGATACCGCTACCGCACACACCCACCTGATACTGTCGCCTGGTTGCTGCCTTACACCACCAACGCCTGCAGCGACTCCCGCTCCAGTTGCGCGTACAACGCAAATTCGTCGTGCACCTGCGCGCCCAATGCCTGCTCGAAACTGCGCTTGCTCGAATGCGCGGCGTAGGCGCGTTGTTCCGCCCCGCCGAGATTCGACTGGAAGATACCCGCCGCACTCACCGGCAAAAAATCTTCATAGATGATCGGATCGGCGCTGACCAGGCCAAGCGCGATCGCAGTTTCTGCTGGCATCGCGGCCACCTGTGCGGGATCGGCGCGGCCTGCCTCGGTGAACGCATAACGGAAATAGCCCAGGCCTTCCTGACGCAGCAGCGCTTCGTCATCGGGAAACGCCACAAACGCCGTCTGCAGGCGCGTGGCGTAATCGGCGCCGGTGCTGCCGGCCCCATCGCTGTCGCGTGCCTGCGCCAGCAACGCGTCGTACAGCGCGCGGCCCTTGGGCGTGAGCGCAAGCCCGCGCTGCTCGATCTCGCCAAAGCGCGCGGTGTGCGTGCCATGTTCGGCCAGCCCGCTGTCGCCGACAAAGCGCACCGGCTCTTCCAGGGCCTTGAAGCTGGTCTGCCGCAGCAGGATCGGAATGCGCCGCTGCGGCGGGCCTTCGATCACCGCCTTGGCATCGATGCCGGCACGCTGCATCTGCGCCTGCGCCGCATCGATATCCAGCGTGCGCGGCGTCAGGTGATTGATGTGCGGGCCGTGGAAGCTCACCACGTCGGCAATCAACTTGTGCGCCTCGCTCAGCGCGCGGTAGGTTGGCAGCGACACGGTGGCATCGCCATGCCAGCGGAAGGTTTCCAGCGCTTGCGCCACGAATTCCTGCGCCTGCGCCGCCTCCAGCCCGCCGTGACGCTCGTGCTGTTCGATCAGGTCCAGCGCGCCGGCAGTGAAGATCTGCCGCTGCTGCAGGATCTGCTCGGCCTGCGCACGCAGCGCGGCATCTTCGATCAACTCCAGCCGCAGCAACGAGGTGAACACGCGGAACGGATTGGCCGACAGCGCCGCATCGTCGATCGGGCGGAACGCGGTGGAATGCACCGGCACCCCGGCCACCGACAGGTCGTAATAGCCCACCGGATGCATGCCCATCACCGCAAACAGCCGGCGCAAGGTGGCCAGTTCCTGCGCGGTGCCGACCCGGATCGCACCGTGTCGTTCCAGATCCAGCCGCGCGCGCTCGTCGTTGCGCTGCAGGCGCGCCGCCAGGGCGGGATCGGCGCTCAGGGTGTCGGCGTTGACCTGCGCCACCAGCGTCATCAGGTCGCCGTACAACGGCACCTCGGCGCGATACATGTCCGACATCGCCTGGGCGAACAGGCTGCGGATGTGATCGGGAGAGACAAACACGGTATCGCGCATGGGCTGGTCTTGGCGGAGCCGGCCAACGCCAGCGTTACCGCATTCTCGCCGACCGCGCCCTGCGGCGACCAGCTGCACGGCAGCATGCGGGCGAACGCGTTGGCGTGCAGACAGTCGCGCGGCAAGCACACTGCGTACGCCTTGCCGCGCCAGAGCGTGTGATGCTTCTCAGGATCAGAGGCGGTGGTCGTTAGCGATGCGGAGCCGGCGCTGCGTGGTACCGGCTCGGCTGGCCGGCCAAGGCAAGCCGCGCGACGCACGCTCCATGCCGCTAAACCCCGTGCCGCTCAAGGCCAACCCATTCGGGAAGCCCGGAGGGAATCACACGGTCTAAAGCCCGGCCTGCGCCGCGGCCTCGTCCGCTTCGCTGGCCTGGCGCGCGGCTTCCAGCCGTTGCGTATGGTCGCCAAGTTGTCGACGCAGCAGCGTATCCAGCGTGATCGGCCGCTCCCAGCGGTCGTAGCTGGCGACGATGGCATGCCGCAGCGCACGCATGTGCGCGCTGTCCGGGCTGGCCGACAGCCGTGTGACCACGCCTTGCCAGCCATCGTGATGGTCGCGGCTGTACGCACGCACCGCGTCGCGACAGGACAACTGCAGCGTCTGCGCCCAGAAACAGGCGAAATAGATATCGCCCGCATGCCAGCCATGCACCTGCAGCAACGCCTGCACGTAACCGCGGGGGGTGCCGGTGTAGCGCGCCACTTCGGCGATAAAGCTGTCCGGATAGCGCTGCGCGTAGCTGCCCATATCGGCCAGATGCTGGTCCACCCACGCATCACCAGTGCCGGGGATCACCGCCGGCGCCACCGGCTCTGCCGCAGCGCCAGCCGCTGGCGTTGCGGCAGGCGAGGTCTGCGCTGCCGCCAATATCGGCAACAGCAACGCCATCAGCAATGGCAGAGATCGCAACAGGGCGGTGGGCAGTAAACGCATGTGCCGATGATGCCGCATGCCCGCGCCGGTGTCAGGCCGATCGCAGCGCTGCGCCATGTCACACGTGGCCAACAGTCGTCAGGCAGGTGGCGCGCCCAGACTTCAGCGTAGGCGCGTGGTACAGGTCGCACCGCGCGTCGGCAACGCACCTGCGCCGGTTGGCGCAGCAGGAGTGATCTGCGCTCAGTGCAGCTCGTAAAAACCGATGTGATGCACTTCGCGGCAACCGGTCAGGTCGCAAGACCCAACATAGCCCGGACCGATGTAACGCTGCCGCGCATCGCGGTTGTGCGGGCTGCTGTAAGGGTCCGGGCCGTACAGCCCGTTGCCGTAATAAATCTGCCCGTAGGGACGGTTACGCGATGCACCCAGCCGCAGTCTGGCGCCATATCCCGGATACCCGCTGCCATCGCCGACGTATCCACCGTAGCGATCGTCCGAATACCGGTCGGCCGCGAATGCAGCATTGCCATCGCGCCCATTCGGCCGGGTCTGCAAGGTCGCGATACTCTGACCGTGGGCATCCACATAGCCTTGCTCACGGTCGAAGCGCACCGTGCGGAAATACACCAACTCCCCACCCTCCCGACGCGTGCGCAGGCGAACATAGTCGCCGCCATCGTCGTAGTACGGCTGGCCGTCGCGAAAGATCACTTCGCTGGGGTTGATGACTTCTTCTTCGAGCTCGGCAGCAGCCAGCGGCAGCGTGCCCACCAGCAGACCCAACAACACGGCCAGGCTGGTGCGATAGGTAAACGACAACATGTGCATTGGTGATCCCCAAGGTCGGCCATGCCTGCGCCCGGCCGGAAACGTCCTGTTGCTAGGGCACCTCAGCGTGCCCGCCTGTTGCATCCGCAGTGGTTTTGTTCGCCGCTTTTAGCTTAGCGCGTGCTGCCGGGCCAATGCATCCAGCGCCTGCACCGCCGCCGGCCAGCCGGCCGCATCGGGCACTTCGTGCATCCGTGGCTCGTCGGCAGCCACGCCGTGCTCCTGCTCGTGCGCCCAGGTCACCGCGTACGGGGTGTAGATGCCCCAGCCGCCTATGGCAAGCACGGGTTCCACGTCCGAGCGCAGTGAGTTGCCGATCATTACAAACTGCTGCGCCGGCAGGTCGAACTCGGCCAGCACGCGCGCATAAGTCTTGGGGTCCTTTTCGGACACCACCTCGACGCGCGGAAACAGATCGGCCAGACCGGATTGCTCGATCTTCTGCTCCTGATGGAACAGATCGCCCTTGGTGATCAGCACCACCGCATAGTCGGCCGCAATCGCGCTGACCGCCTCGCGTACGCCGGCAATCACCTCCACCGGGTGCTGTAGCGTGGCGCGGCCGATCTCGACGATGCGCTGGATGTCGCGCGCGGCAATGCGCGCCTGCGTCAGCTCGATCGCGGTTTCGATCATCGACAACGTCATGCCCTTGGCGCCGTAACCGAACACCTTGAGATTGCGCCGCTCCACCGCCAGCAGATGCTGCTGCATGCGGCTGTCGCCCAGGTCCAGATAATCGGCCAGAATCGCTTCGAAATCCGCTTCGGCGCTGCGGTAATAGTCCTCGCTCTTCCAGAGGGTATCGTCGCCATCGAAGCCGACCAGTTGGATCGCCTGGCCGTCGCGCTGTGCAAAAGAGGTCATCGCACAAGTCTAGCAGCGCACTGGAGCGTTGCCATGCTCAGTCGCCTGCGGCATCGCCCGGGCCGGGCTGGTAGCTGGCGAACTCGTCGCGCGACAAACGCCCATCGCCATTGCTGTCGAAGCCGGCGAAGTTCTCGCGCAGGACCGGGTCCGCACCGGCTTCGGTCATCGTCAGCGACCCATCGGCATCGCTGTCCAGGCTGCGAAAGCTGCGTGGCACCAGAGCGCCTGCTTGCGGTGCGAGCGACGCCTCCGCGCCGCCTTTGGCAGTGGATGACCTGGGCACATCGGCAGGCAGCAATGGCGTGCTGGCAGGCGTTGGTGGATCGATTGGCAAGGGCGACATCGCCGGTGCAGCGGTATTGGATGCCGTCGGCGACGGCAATGGCGCCACGATGGGCAGCTCCGGTGGCGCGGCGAGCCCTAGCAATGGACTCGACAAGCCGACCAACAAGACGATGCGCAACTGAAACATGAAAGAAGACCGGGCAGAAGGCCACACTACCGTAGCGAGGCAGACGTAAAGAAAACGGGAGCGACCCTGGCAGATCGCTCCCGCATGTCCATCCTGTTACTTGCTCATACCGGGCATCCAGATAGCGATGTCACGGATCAAACGACAACTGCTGATCAAACACCTGCTACTGCGAAATCTGCCTCCTGATACTTGGAAAATGTCAGCAAACAAACTCACTTACGTTGCAACCTACTGTCTTAATTGCCTTGCGACCCACTCGCTGCGCCACCCTGCTGCTTGACGACAAACGCCTTGTACTCGTCCGGTGTCAATTGCCCGTCCTTGTCGGAATCGGCGTCGTTGAAGATCTGCGCAAGCCCGGCGTTGACCTGAGCCTCCTGTGTACTGATGGCGCCGCTGCTGTCGGTGTCGACACTCGCCCAGGTCTGACCACCGCCGGAGGACTGCGCAGGTTGTGCCGCAGTGGTGGCAGAACTTCCCGACTGGGCCGACGTCGCGGCGGCATCCTGTTGCGTACTCTGCGCCATGGCCGGTAGCGCCAAAGCGGCAGCAAGGGCGGCGGTGGCAGCGAGCAGCGAGATGCGGTTGCGATTCTTCATTTGGGTGGTCTCCTTGGCTTGGGAATGCACGGTATCGCCGCGCATGGCATCACCCTACCTGGCGCGAATGAATGCAAAACCCACCCTAAATTTGCGCAAAACATCCTTTTAACCACAGCGCGGATATTTGCGACTAGCCATCTGTTAGGTCTCGATGAGCCAAACAGAAGTGGCTCATTCAATGCATGAAAATATGCGAACTCCCGCACATTTTTTCGGGCGATGTCAGGCGTTCGGCGGCGCGTCGTCCCAGCTTCCGGAACTGAACAGTTTCCAACCGAGTACCACGCCGGCAATCGCGCCGAACACTTCCAGCACCACACGCGATCCCAGCTCGTTGGGATCGTGGATCCTGGCCAACGCGATACGCGCATACAACGGCGACTCCAGCCGCACGATGCTGGTGTAGACGAGATTCCAGATGTCGTAACCGGCGCCGATCGCAACCGCGAGCAGGCAGGCGATCCCCAGCGTGTGCCCATGGGTGAACTGCAGGCGCCGCCCGCTGTACTCCACTGCCGCAAACACCAGCACTCCCAGCACCAACGCGATCAAACCAGCCTCCAGCGAACCGAGCAGGCCGAAGTGCAGAGACAAATTCATCGTGACGATCCGGGCAGCAGGCGCATCAGTCTAGCGGCTGCGGGCGACCGATCACTGCCAGACCCGCAGGAACGACCGGTCACGCGAATGGGGATTGGCTGGGCAAACCGATTGCTCGATCGTGCGACAAGCCACGCTCATGCATCGTCCTGCCCGCGCGCGCTCACCTGCGCCTCGCCCTCTTCGTCCCACTGCACGCTCACCGAGATCGGCTTGCAGCAGACCTGGCAATCTTCGATGTAATGCTGATCGCCGCCGGTCAGGTCCAGCGTCAGCGTGATCCACTCCCCGCAATACGGGCAGGCGATATCGACAAAACGTTCCGGGTCGGACATGACAGTTCCTTGAAGTGGCAATTCACGCTACGCGGCAATCAGGCCACGCGCAGCGCGCGGATGGCGGGCAGCACGCGCAGTGTACGAGCGGCGTTGACCGCTGCCGAGCGCCCACGACCACCGGCGACAGCGCAGCGGCTTCGTGCCCGATCAGTTGACCGGAACGTCGTACGCAGTGTCGGGCGTGGGCTCGGGACGCAGAGTGAAGTGCCACCACTCCATCGGATAGTTGGCAAAGCCCTCCGCCGCCATCGCACGCAGCAAGCGCTGACGGTTCGCCCGCTGCGCGGCGCCGATATCGGGTGCATCGGTATGCGCACGCGCATCGAAGAAATCGAAATCGGTGCCCATATCGACCACAAGACACTGGCCTGATCGGCAATCCAGCAAGCCCAGATCCAGCGTCGCACCGCGGCTATGGCCGGAGGTCTCGGCGATGTAATCGCCCAGCAGCGCGCGCTTGTCCACGCGCGGGTAGTACTGCGCCTTGCTCGCCTGCTCCTGCAGATCCGCTGCCCAGGCCACGAACGCCTGCACCGCCCGCACCGGTCGATAGCAATCGAACACCTGCAGCCGATATCCCTGCGCCTTGAGCGTACGCGCCACCCGCGCCAACGCCTCCGCCGCCGGACGCAGCAGATAGCAGGTCGGCGCCGCATACCCCGGCACCACACGCCCGGTGAAGTTGTTGCTGCCCGCATAGCGCATGTCCACCGCGATCTCCGGCGCAAGGCTGCGCAAATCGATCAGGCCGGCTTGTGCGGGTGTCTGCGCTGGCGAAACGCGCACCTCGGCTGCGTTTACGGCAAACGGTAGCGCGACCATCATCAGCAACGTTCTCCAGATCGCCTGCGGCCAGTCACGGCGCTGAGTTTGTAACAGTTTGGTTTTCTGCATGGTCTTACTCCTGTGCAAGCCGCAAACGACGCGCGCCATTCGCCGATCTTTACCCAATTGCCGAAGAGGTGGCTTGGCCACTTCGAGCAGGATCCGCTTACGGCCCATCGCCCTCAAGCGGCTCGGCAGCGCCAGGCAGGCTTGGTGGCCGCAGTGGTCCGGTCAACGCATACAGAATGCGCAGATCCTCAGCATCCAATGTGCGTGCATCGTTGCCGCGATAATGATGGTGAAAGGCGCGCAGCGTCGCGGCGGGATCCTCGACGCTGTAGCCGAGCAGGGCGAGCGCTTGCCACGGGTCGAAACCGGCCGGCGCAGCCGGTGCATCGGCTACGGGCCAGCGGCCGAATCCGGCGTCGGCCAGGCGTTTCCAGGGAAACAGGGGGCCGGGGTCGTTCTTGCGCGTCGGCGCGACGTCTTCATGGCCGACGATCTGCGTGCGCGGGATGCGCAAGCGCGTGCACAGGTCGTCCAGCAAGACCAGCAGACTGTCGATCTGCGCGGACGCGAACGGCTCACTGCCGTCGTTGTCCAGCTCGATGCCGATCGAAGCGGAATTGATGTCGGTAATGGTGCCCCAGCGCCCGGCACCGCCGTGCCAGGCGCGCTGGTCGTCGCTGACCAACTGATAACGCTGCCCATCGTCGCCGATCAGATAATGCGCACTGACCCGGCCACCGCTGTTACGCCCGCGCAGCGTACTCAGACTTTGCTGCACCGAGTGCTGGTCGGTGAAGTGCAGCACGATCAGGATCGGCCGGCGCGTGTCGTAATTGGGCGACGGCACCCACTGGGCCAGCGGATTGCGCTGCGGCGCATGCGCGCAAGCACCCAACGACAGCACGACCAGGCAACACGCGGCGCGTAGCCAGAGCGATGGCGACAGGGTGGTAGTTGGCGACATCGGACTCTCCGGGTGACTGGCGAAACGACAAGGGTATGCGCCGTGCCTGCGCCTGGATGGACACCGCACGCGGTGCACCCATTATCTGCCGAGCGTCGTGAAGTTGCAGCGGCCGCGAGCAGCCCTACAAGCGCGGTAGGCACCGCGGCATGCGCCACGCGTACACTGCAATCCATTGCGCTCGTCGCAGGTGCAGAATGCGCTTGCAGCATTGGTCTCTCGCACAGAACCTCGTCAGTCGGTATATCCATCAAGAGCCTTCTTCATGCCATTGTCGCGCCGCCTGTTGACGTTGTTGCTGCTGGTCACCGGCCTGCCCTGCAGTGCAGCTCCGGCAATGCATGCCGTTCCTGTGCAGCAAACGACGCCATTTGCGGTCAGCGATGCGCAGCTGACAGCCGATTACTGGATCCAACGCAGTCGCACCGCACCAACGCTGCGCATGACTTCCGCAGAGATCGCCAGCTTCAATGCGCGCCTGCTGCGTGACGATGTCTCCATGCACGATCTGTCACAGCTGCCCGAAGCTCTCCCTGCTGCCGATGTACGCGCACGCATCGAGAAGCTGTCGGCCACGCCAACGCGTGCGTTGTACGGCGCGGACGGAATGCCCATCGACGCAACACGCTTGGCCGCGTTGCGCCACGCACTGGCATTGGATGCACTCCCCGCCCAGGTAACGCCACGCTTCGCGCTGGTGGTGCGGCGCACCGCGCTACGCACCTTCCCAACTACGCAACGTGTGTTCACCACCACTGACGACCACGATATCGACCGCTTCCAGGAGTCGGCGCTCTACCCCGGCACGCCGGTGGCGGTGTTGCATACCAGTGCCGATGGCGCATGGCAATTCGTGCTGGCCGCCAACTACGCCGCATGGATTGCCAGTGATCGTCTCGCCATCGGTACACGCGCCGAAGTGCTGGACTACGCACAACGCAGCCCACGCGTGATGGTCACCGGCGCACGCGTGCAAAGCGCTTACACACCCGAATTACCTGCGATCTCAGCACTGACGCTGGACATGGGCACCAGCGTGCCGCTGCTCACTGACTGGCCACAGCAACAGCCGGTCAACGGGCAGTTGCCGCTCGCTGCCTATGTCGTGCAACTGCCACTGCGCAACGAAGAAGGCCGCTTGCAGCTGGTGCCGGCACTGATCCCGCGCGGTGCCGACATGCGCATTGGTCCGTTGCCGGCCACCCATACAGTGTTACTGCGTCAGGCATTCAAATTCCTCGGCGAGCGCTATGGCTGGGGCAACGATTACGACGCGCGCGATTGCAGCGGCTTCGTGTTGGACGTCTATCGCAGCCTCGGCATCGCCTTGCCGCGCAATACCGGCGATCAGGCGCGTAGTCCGGCGTTACGTAACGTAACTTTCGATATTCGCGCGCCATTGCCGCAACGCCTGCAACAACTCGCACAACTGCAGGTCGGCGACCTGCTCTATATTCCGGGCCACGTGATGCTGGTGATCGGGCATGAACATGGTGCGCCGTGGGTCATCCACGATGTGGCCGGCGCCAACTATCGCGCGGCCGATGGCAGCGTGCAGCGCGCGCGCTTGAACGGCGTATCGGTCACCCCGCTGCTGCCACTGCTCGCCAGCGACGGCACGCCGTTTGTCGATCACATCACCCGCATCCAACGCATCGCACCGATTGGTTCCCCATGAAGATCACCGGCTTCCGCCTCGGCATGCTGCGCGTGCCGTTGAAAACTCCGTTCAAGACCGCGGTACGCACTGTGCAGGCGATCGAGGATGTGGTGGTGCTGTTGCAGACCGACAGCGGCCATATCGGCTATGGCGCAGCGCCGGCCACCGCACCGATCACCGGCGATACGCATGGCTCCATCGTCGCCGCGATCCAACAGTGCATCGCCCCGAAGCTGATCGGCCAGGACGTGGCCGATCTCAACCGGCTATGTGCGCTGGTGCAACACGCGCTGGAACATAACAGCAACGCCAAGGCTGCAGTGGAAATCGCGCTCTACGATCTGTGGGCGCAGGCATTGGGTACCCCGCTATATCAGGCGCTCGGTGGCGGCACGCCGCGCATCACCACCGATATCACCATCAGCGTCGATGCCATCGACACGATGGTGGCCGATGCGCTATCCGCGCTCGCACGCGGGTATGGGTCGCTGAAGATCAAGGTCGGCAAAGACAGCGATTCGGATGTCGAACGCATCAAGGCGATCCATGCAGCGGTCGCTGGGCGCGCATCGCTGCGCCTGGATGCCAACCAGGGTTGGACGCCCAAACAGGCGGTGCGCACCATGCGCACGCTGGAAGACGCCGGCATCGTGATGGAACTGTTGGAGCAGCCAGTCAAGGCGGCCGACATCGACGGACTGGCCTTTGTCACGGCGCGGATCGACACGCCGGTGATGGCCGACGAAAGCGTGTTCTCGCCGACCCAGGCGATCGAGCTCATCCAGCGCCGCGCCGCCGACATCGTCAACATCAAACTGATGAAGACCGGCGGACTCTCCAACGCAATCCGCATCGCCGATATCGCGGCGTTATATGGGGTGCCGTGCATGATCGGTTGCATGATCGAATCCAGCATCAGCGTGGCGGCGGCGGTACATCTGGCCGTGGCCAAGGCCGACAGCATCACCCTGGCGGATCTGGATGCGCCCGCACTCGGGCAGTTCGATCCCACCGAGGGCGGAGTGCACTTCGACGAAGCGCAACTCCATATCGACGACTCGCCGGGTCTGGGCATCCGACGCATTCGCGGACTGGAGCTGTTGTCGGATTAAAGCGCCGTTGGATATTTCTGGTCGAGGGCGCGGTGCCCTCACCGCTCCCGGACACGCC
The DNA here is from genome assembly GCF_056675575.1 of Xanthomonas sp. NCPPB 3959. Taxonomy (NCBI): domain Bacteria; kingdom Pseudomonadati; phylum Pseudomonadota; class Gammaproteobacteria; order Lysobacterales; family Lysobacteraceae; genus Xanthomonas; species Xanthomonas sp. NCPPB 3959. The sequence continues at coordinate 29,715 of NZ_JBWWVR010000014.1, read as the reverse complement.
GTGAATCCATCCATGGAGGTTCGGTGGCGGCATCCATGCCGCCACACGGTCCCGCAAGCGGTGAGGACACCGCACCAGAGAGTTAGTCGGTTGCTTTGCTGAAAACCATGCATACCCACACTCTTGACTGGTCCTTGCCCGCCCACCGTCGCGGGACCTTACGCGGCATGGATGCCGCGTAAGAGCCTACACGGACGTACTTGCGGCGTGTCCCGCGACGGTGGGCGGGCAAGGGCCCTGCAGCCAAGCCACAGATCAGCCGCTCTGCAGCCGATTCCTTCATAGAACCCAAGGCTCCCATAACAACCGAGATGTCACAGCCTGAACAAAAGTGGCTGACAAAACGTCGCAAGCCATGGGCTACCGGGTAGCGACGGCCCACCTAGAACCAGCATGTACGAGTGGCAGATGCCCACCGAGCGACGGCAGAGCCTCTTGATAGTGGCGAAGTAATCTTGTCAGCCGCTCCAAGCCCCGCCAAGCACGCATACGAACATCACGCGCGCATGCGCCACACAGCTGCATTGCTAGGTAAAGTAGCGATAAGGTGTTTGCAAGTGATGCAGTGCCGAGGCACCGCACTGTCGCCGCCAGCGACCCATCGACTCAACGCAGCTCACCCCTGCCAGACCCATTCCTCCGGAGCCTGCATGCGCCTTGCCACCGTGTTTCGATCCATCGCGTTGTTGGCGCTGACAAGCTGCAGCAGCCTTGCCGGCGCTGCCGGTCCAATCGATGCGCTGAATCGAGCGCGCGCATTGATCGTGGTGACCACACCGGACTGGGACAGCACACAGGCGCGCCTGCAGACATTCACCCGAGTGGATGGCCACTGGCAACCGGCCGCACCCGGGTTTGCGGTGGCGCTGGGCCGACATGGCAGCGCCTGGGGCGATGGCCTGCATCCTGCACAGACGCAAGGCCCGCAGAAACGCGAGGGCGACGGCCGCAGCCCGGCCGGTGTCTTCGCTATCGGCCCTGCCTTCGGTTATGCCCCGAGTATCGACAGCACGATGCCGTACCAGGCGATGACCGCCACCAACTACTGCATGGATGTACCGAGTTCGCCGCTGTACAACCGCATCGTCGATGCCGCCCAGGTCGGTGAGGCCGCAGTGGCCGGCTCGACCGAACCGATGCGGCTGGATCTGCAACATCCCGGCGATGCACGTTACAGCGAGGGCTTTGTGATCGCGCACAACCCCAACGCGATCCCCGGTCATGGCAGCTGCATCTTCGCCCATCTGTGGCGCACGCCAGGCCAGTTCACCGCCGGTTGCACTGCCATGGCGCCGGCCGATATGCAACGCCTGCTGGCCTGGTTGAAGCCCGACGACAAACCGCTGTTCGTGCTGTTGCCGCGTGCCGAATACGCACGCTTGCAAGCACAGTGGCAGCTGCCCAAGTTGAAGGACGCCGCACGATGAACACACCGGTTCCTGCTCCCGATTCCACTGGCCTGGTGCGCGTCGTCAGCCGTTGGCAGATCGTCGGATTGTCGATCAACGACGTGATCGGCAGCGGCATCTATCTGCTGCCGGCAGCCACTGCCGCATTGTTGGGGCCAATGAGCCTGTGGGCGGTGATGCTGGCCGGCTTGGCGGTGGCCTTGCTGGTGTTGTGCTATGCGCAGGCGGCGAGTTATTTCGATACGCCAGGCGGTAGTTATCTGTACACGCGCGAGGCGTTCGGCCCCTTCGTCGGCTTTCAGATCGGCTGGATGATCTGGCTCACCCGCATCAGTTCGGCAGCCGCATTGAGCAACGGCCTGGCCGACGCGGTCGCGCGGTTCTGGCCGACCGTCGCCACCGAGCAGTGGGCACGTCTGCTGGTGGTGGTCGGCTCATTGGGATTGCTCACCGCCATCAATGTGATCGGAGTGAAATCGGCCGCGCGCACTGGCATCGCCCTGGTGATCGGCAAGCTGGTGCCGCTGCTGTTGTTCGTGGCAATCGGCCTGTTCTATGTAGATTGGTCGTGGGCCTTCGCCGGCAACACACCGGATCTGCGCGACCTGGGCAATCTTGGCGAAGCCGCCTTGTTGTTGCTGTTCGCCTATGCAGGATTCGAAAACATTCCGGCGGCCGCTGGCGAATACCGCAACCCACGCCGCGATGTGCCGTTCGCCTTGATCACCATGATTATCGTGGTGACACTGATCTATGCAGCAGTACAAGTCGTCGCACAAGGCACGCTGCCCAATCTTGCCGCCTCGCCTACACCGTTGGCCGATGCCGCAAGCCGCTTCGGTGGCGAAGCGCTGGCGCTGATCCTTACCGTTGGCGCCACCATTTCCATCCTCGGCACCACCAGCAACACGGTAATGCTCGGGCCACGCTTTTTGTTCGCGCTCGCACAAGATGGGTATGGCCCGGCATTTCTGGCGCGCGTGCATCCGCGCTTCCACACCCCTGCAGCGGCAGTGATCACCCAAGGCGTGTTGTCGCTTGGATTGGCGTTGTCCGGGTCGTTCACGCAGCTGGCGCTGTTGTCGATGGTCACGCGGCTGTTTGCGTATATCGGCACGGCTGCAGCGGTCATCGTGCTGGCGCGTCGTTACCGGCAACGTACCGACACCTTGCGTCTACCGGGTGGGCCAGCCATTCCCATCGCCGCACTGCTGTTGTCGCTTGGCCTGCTGGCCAGTGCCAGCTGGCAGAATCTGGCCGCCGCCGGCATCGCCTTGCTGGTGGGCTGGGCGTTTTATCTGTTCCCACGCAAGCAGGTCTAAGAGTTTCGCAACACACTCGCGCAGGGCTCACGCACACCTAACCCCACGCGCCCAACGCTGCAGCTCTCACCTGCATGGGAGTTTGCGATGAAACTGCGCCGTGTCTACAGCACACCCGATATCGCTAGTGCGCAACGCGTCATGCAGGCCGCACGCAGCGCAGGCATCGACAACGATGCACTGTCGCTGATTGCCCGTTCGGATATCGAGCTGGAAGACGTGCCCGACGAGCGCAAGAATGCCAAGACCGATTTTCTTCCCGCTGCCGCGCGTGGCGCCGCGACGGGCGGTGCCGCAGGCCTGGTCGCCGGTCTGGTTGCCATCGCAGTGCCTCCCATCGGCCTCACCATTGCCGGGGCCGGCGTCATGGCGCTGGCAGGCGCGCTGGTCGGCACCTGGTCGTCTGCACTGATCGGGGCCACCGTACCCGATCCGATCCGTCGCCAGTTCGAAGAGGAAATTCAGGCCGGGCGCGTCCTGGTGATCATCGATGCCGACGAGCCATCGCTGCTGCATGCCGAAACCAGCCTGGTGGCTGCGGGTGCAACACCATTGCCCTACGAGGCCGCATCGGCGGCGACTTGAATACGGTCGGAGACGGGCGACAGCCCGCCAAATGCAAAGGCCTTGGTTTCAGCATCGCAAGCGGGACCGGTTTTACCGCACTCATCGCGAACCGACGCCTTGATGCCCTCCTCACCTGCCCTGGCAACGGATTTAACACCTGCCCACTTACGGTAGATGGCACATTCACCATGGAGACGAGCATGAACGTGCCGTATCAGATTCCAGGCCGTGCGCCGGACGAAGACCGCAGCCAGAACGTATCCAACTATTGGCGCGAGCGCTTCACCGAAGAGCCGTATTACACCGAAGGTGACCGTTACGAAGATTACGAGGGTGCCTATCTGGCAGGACATGAAGCACGTATCCGTGAAAACGCGCGTGCCTATGACCAGGTAGAAGCCGAATTGCACCGCGAATGGGAAGCCAATCGCGGCACCGAAGGTTTGAGCTGGAGCAAGGCCCGTCACGCAGTCAAGCGTGCCTGGGAAAACGCGACAGACTTTGTCACCGGCGACAGCAAGTCAAAGCCCTGAAAACAACAACGCCACCGTCTAGGTGGCGTTGTTGTATCAGCGTGTGGGTCAGGCATCAGTCCAGTGGCGGCGGTGCCGCGCGCGAAATAGGCAACCTGTTGTCGACATCCATCGCATCGCGCGTGTTCTTCTGCACCGCAACCGCACCGAACAGACTCAATGCATACGCCATCGCGTAAAAGCCTTTCTCACTGAGCAACAAGGTCGCGTTGATCAAGCCAATCGCCAATAGCAGCAGTGCGATGATCAGCGAGAACCAGCAGATCGCGTAATACAGTCCCGTCACCGGAATACCGTCCGCGCGGTCACGCACACTCTTCTGCAACGACACCGATGCGAACAAGCCAAACAGCAGCAACGTAAAGTAGTAGCCTTTCTCGTTGAGCATCATCTGCGCATTCCACAACCCGATCAGGTAGGCAGCGCTGCCCAGCAGCAATGCGGCCCAGGATGCGGCGATAAAAGCAGGTGAGGTTTTTTGCGTGGCAGCCATGGAAACTCCTTTTCATGGTGGAGCAGGAAGGTGGGACGCACACGTCTCACAGAGAAAGTGATCTACAACAAGGCGGCCTCGAAGGCGTCGTGTAAGGTACTTGAAAACCCGACGCGGGACACGTTGCGGGAGGGCTGCAGCGTCACCGCGCCCTATCCCCTGGAGGACCACATGTCTGTCCGACGTCTGCTTGCCCTGGCCTGCTCGGCCACGCTGTTCACCACCGGCGCCGCATTTGCCGCGCCCGCCGCCGCACCTGCAGCGGCCATTCCCAAGGCGCAGTGGCCATTCCAGGCCACCACCGTTGCCGATTTCGACGAACCCTGGGCGATGACCTTCCTGCCTGACGGCAGTTTGCTGGTCAGCGAAAAACGTGGCTCGCTGATGCGGCTGGACCCCAAGACCAAGCGCAAAAGCGCCATCACCGGCATACCGACCGTGGCCTACGGTGGCCAGGGCGGCTTTGGCGATGTGCTCGCGCACCCGCGCTTTGCCCGCAATGGCCTGGTCTATGTGAGTTACGCCGAACCTGGCGAAGGCGATACACGCGGCGGCGCCGTGGCGCGGGCCAAACTGACCCTGGATGCCACCGGCGGCGGCACGCTGTCGGACTTCAAGGTGATCTGGCGTCAGGACCCCAAGGTCACCGGCAATGGGCACTTCGGGCATCGGCTGGCATTCGATCAGGCCGGCAAACTGTGGATCAGCTCCAGCGAACGGCAGAAATTCACCCCCGCGCAGGACATGAAGGCCAATCTGGGCAAGCTGATCCGCCTCAACGACGACGGCAGCGTGCCAGCCGATAACCCGTTCGTTGCGCAAGGCGGCGTGGCCGCACAGGTGTGGTCGCTGGGCCATCGCAACATCCTGGGCATCGCATTCGACAGCAAGGGCCGCTTGTGGGAACACGAGATGGGCCCAATGGGCGGCGATGAGCTGAATCTGATCCAGCGCGGCGCCAACTATGGTTACCCGATCGTCTCCAATGGCGACAACTACGACGGCACCCCGATTCCCGATCACAACACCCGCCCGGAATTCGCCGCGCCCAAGATCAGCTGGACACCGGTGATCTCGCCGGCCGGCTTTGTGATCTATAGCGGCAAGCAGTTCCCGACATGGCGCGGCAACGGCTTCATCGGCGGGTTGTCGTCGATGGCATTGGTGCAGGTCTCGCTCGGCGATCAGCCGCGCGAAGTGGCCCGCTACGACATGGGCGCACGTATCCGCGAGGTGGAACAAGGGCCGGATGGCGCGCTGTGGTTGCTGGAAGACGAAGCCAGTGGCAGCACCGGGCGTTTGCTCAAGCTGACACCCAAGAGCAAAGCCGCAGTCGAGAACGATGCGTAAGTTGGTGCATCGCCTGGATCGCTGCGCCACTGCGTGCTGCGTCAAGTAGCAGCACTGAGTGATGACTCGCACCATCGCCATGCGCTCGTTGAGCGCTGGCGATGGTGACGATCAAACGAATTGCTTGGGTGGCGATTTGCGCTGCATTGCGTCGGCTTGGCCAAACGCAACGCTCTTGCTGACAACCGCAGCAGCGCAAACTGGTGATGACCAGCCATTAGACATACGGTCAACCGAAAGCGGCGGCTCCAAACGCACCGGCTTCCTCGGAGGGCACGCTTTCAGCCTTCCAACAACTCGAAGGTCACTGCCTCGCCACTCTTGGCCGATGCGCAGACCCACACATCGAACAATCCCGGCTCGGCGCCGAATACGCCCTTGGGGTCGGTGAAGGCCAGCGCATCGCGTGCCAGGGTGAACACCACGTCCGTGCTTTCGCCAGGCTGCAACAACACCTTGCGAAAGCCCTTGAGTTCGCGCACCGGGCGCACCCGGCTGGCCACGCGATCGTGCACATACAGCTGCACCACTTCTTCGCCTGCAACGCGGCCGGTATTGGTCACACGCGTGGTGATGGTCAGCGCCTGATCCCAACCAACCTGCGCGCTGCTCAGCTGCGGCAGCGCATACGCAAACGTGGTGTAACTCAAGCCATGGCCGAACGGATACAACGGCTCGTTGGGCATTTCGCGCCAGCGCGCCTTGTATTCGGACAAGGTCGGCAATTCCGGGCGGCCGGTGCGCAGATGGTTGTAGAAATACGGCTGCTGCCCGGTCACCTGCGGGAAGCTGATCGGCAGACGCGCAGACGGGTTGTAGTCGCCGAACAACACATCGGCCACGCCGGTGCCGGTCTGCGTGCCCAGATACCAGGTCACTGCAATCGCATCGGCATCGCGTACCGCACCGCTCAATGCCAGCGCGCGCCCATTGCGCAACAACACCACCATCGGTGTGCCAGTGGCGGCAATGGCTTCGGCCAGCGCCTGCTGCGCCGGCGGCAACACGATCTCGGTGCGCGACTGCGCCTCGCCACTGAACCGCTGCGGCTCGCCCAGCGCCAGCACCACCACATCGGCGGCCTGCGCCGCATCGATGGCGGCGGAAATCCCGCCCGGCAGCGCCTCTTCCAGGCCGCAGCCCGGCACCACGCTCAGATGCTCGCCACCAACCACCGCACGCACGCCCTGCTCCAGGGTCACGTAGCGATCCTTGTCGCCGAACAGCGTCCAGCAGCCCTCGATGTTCTCGCGGTCCTGCACGAACGGCCCGATCAGCGCGATGTGCTGTCCGCTTTTCTTCAACGGCAACACTGCGCCTTCGTTCTTCAGCAACACGATCGAACGCCGCGCCGCATCGCGCGACAACGCATCGTGCGCCGGCAGATGCGCGGTATCGGCTTCGCGTGCCGGATCCAGCGAGCGATACGGATTGTCGAACAAGCCGATCGCTTCTTTGAGCTGCAGCATGCGACGCACGCTGGCATCCAGCGTGGCCATCGGCACCTCGCCGCTTTCCACCAACGACGGCAGATGCGCGGCATAGAAGCCGCTCTGCATGCTCAGATCCAGACCGGCCAGGAAGGCTTTTTTGGTCGCATCGCGCTCATCGGTGGCGTAACCGTGCGCGATCAATTCCATGTCGGCGGTGTAGTCGGAAATCACCACGCCAGGGAACTGCCATTCGCCACGCAGGATCTCGGTCAGCAACTCATGGTTGGCGCTGGCCGGTACGCCGTTGATGTCGTTGAACGAGGACATCACGGTCAATGCGCCGGCATCGAAGGCAGCCTTGAACGGCGGCAGATGCACATCGCGCAAGGTCTGCGGTGCGATGTCCACGGTGTTGTATTCCATGCCCGCCGCCACTGCGCCATAGGCGGCAAAGTGCTTGGGCGTGGCCAACAGCGAATCGGCGGCTTTGAGATCGCTGCCCTGGAAACCGCGCACGCGGGCGGCGGCAAACGCCGCGCCCAGCAACACGTCTTCGCCGGCGCCTTCTGCGCCACGGCCCCAGCGCTGATCGCGCGCAATGTCCACCGCCGGTGCGTAGGTCCAGTGCAGGCCAGCGGCGGTCGCTTCGATCGCGGTGGCGCGCGCGGTGCGCTCGGCCAGTTCCGGCTCGAAGCTGGCCGCCTCGCCCAACGGAATCGGGAACACCGTGCGCATGCCGTGGATCACATCGGCGGCCAGGATCACCGGGATGCCCAGACGGCTTTCTTCCACCGCCACTTTCTGGATCTGTACGCCCAGCGCGGCGCCAACACCATTGAACAGCGAGCCGACCCGGCCCTGCCGGACCTGCTGCAGCACCTCGTCGGCGTTGAGCACATTGGCTTCGGGATTCACGTCCGGCGCGAACGGCCGCACCATGTCGGCGAACACACCCAACTGTCCGACCTTCTCTTCGACGGTCATCTGGGCAATCAGGGTTTCGATGCGATCAGCAGCCATGAGATCCTTGAGAAAACGTTTACATGGCCGTCAATTCTAGCCTGACGCGACCGCGAGGATGCAACTCTTCTGCCTGTTCAGGCTGATGTTCAGCCCCGTTGGCAGACGTTGGACGGCAAAATGACGACCTGCCTTGCAGTCGCTCCAGCGCCACCGCAACCGTTCAATACCTGCCATCGGTGGGCGCCCAGAACCTCTAGACGGCCCAGCCGACGACAAGACCGAGCGCTACTGTAAGGCCAGGGAGCGGATACACCCTATAGAGAAGGTGGCACGTCAGCAGAAACGCGCGTGCGCTCGATGATCACCCCCACCGCCTGCGCCCCGCGCACCGCACCCGGCTTGCTCAGCTTCAGCCGCAGCCAGTGCACCCCAAACTCGTCCAGCACGATCGCCGCACAGCGTTCGGCCAGCGTTTCCACCAGCCCGAACTCAGAGGCCTGCACGAACTCGATCAGCCGCTTGCTCACCGCCTTGTAGTTCAGCGTGTCGGCAATGTCGTCGCTGGCCGCCGGAATGCGGTTGTCGAACCCCATCTCCAGATCGAACCGCAGCGTCTGGCGGATGCGCCGCTCCCAGTCGTAGATGCCGATCAGCGCATCGATTTCCAGGCCTTCGATAAAAACTTTGTCCATGGGAGCCGTGATTGGGGATTGGGGATTGGGGATTGGGGATTGGCAAGAGCGGAACACATCAAGCGAAGGAACGGGCTTTTACGAATCCCCAATCCCAACTCCCGAATCCCGCGCCGCCACGAGTGGCGGCAGCCCAGCCATATCCCAGCGCGGCGTCACATGCACCGCCGCATCGGCGCGCTCGCCGGCCTCCAGCCGCAGCGCACCGGCGAAGGCGATCATCGCGCCGTTATCGGTGCACAGGGCCGGGCGTGGGAAGCACACGCGGCCGCCGCGCCGCTGCGCCGCCTCCTGCAGCCGCGCGCGCAGGCGCTTGTTGGCGCCCACGCCACCGGCCACCACCAGCGTGTTGCAATCGGCCGCGTCCAGCGCGCGCAGGCACTTGATCGCCAGCGTCTCCACCACCGCATCCTCGAACCCGCGTGCGATGTCCGCGCGCGTGGTGTCGGACTGGTCGCTGCCGCGCCAGGCCAGCAGCACCTGGGTCTTGAGCCCGCTGAAACTGAAATCCAGGCCGGGCCGGTCGGTCATCGGTCGCGAGAATTTATAGCGTCCCGATGTGCCGGTTTCGGCCAGGGCAGCGAGCTGCGGGCCGCCCGGATACGGCAGGCCCATCATCTTGGCGGTCTTGTCGAAGGCCTCGCCGGCTGCATCGTCCAGCGTTTCGCCGAGCACTTCGTAACACCCCAGCGCCTTGACCGACACCAGTTGGGTGTGGCCGCCAGAGACCAGCAGCGCCACGAACGGCGGCTGCGGCGGGTCGTCTTCCATCAACGGCGCCAGCAGATGACCTTCCATGTGATGCACACCGATCGCCGGCACGTCCAGCGCCCAGGCCAGCGAGCGCGCCACACCGGCACCTACAAGGAGTGCGCCCACCAGGCCCGGGCCTGCGGTATAGGCCACGCCATCGAGTTCGTCGATGCGCAACCCGGCCTCGCCCAGGGTCTGGCGGATCAGCGGCAGCAACTTGCGCACGTGGTCGCGGCTGGCCAGTTCCGGCACCACCCCGCCGTATTCGGCATGCAGCGCAATCTGGCTGTAGACCGCATGCGCGCGTAGTGCCGGCACGCCGGACAGCGCGGTGTCGTAGACCGCCACGCCGGTCTCATCACAGGATGATTCGATCCCAAGAACTTTCACGGCAACTCGGTAGACAGGCACATGCGGCCTATTTTCGCAGCTTTTGCGCTGCGCAGATCGGCCAGGGGCGATATGCTGCGCCGCCGTGTGATCGCTGCCGGATCGGGCCCAAACCCATGCGTTCATAGGCCTGCAGAAGCAAATCTTGCAGGGGGCTTGCAGGTCGTTGGCAAGTCGTTATAATGCGCGGCTCGCCGGGGCAACCCGGAAATTCCGTCACGCGAGTCCGCTCGCACCCGCCCGGGGCTCCCGGACGGAAATCCCATTATCTGGAGAACCCATGCCCAGCGTTAAAGTCCGCGAGAACGAGCCCTTCGAATTTGCGCTCCGCCGTTTCAAGCGCACCTGCGAAAAGGCCGGCGTGCTGGCCGAAACCCGCAAGCGCGAGTTCTATGAAAAGCCGACCCAGGAGCGCAAGCGCAAGGCTGCCGCTGCTGTGAAGCGCCAGTTGCGTCGTTCCTCGCGCGACGTCACCAAGCGCCAGCGCTTGTACTGATCGAACGCGTCGAACGCGGTTCCCTGCCGGTGGGCATGCGCTGAAGGCGCGGCTCATCGGGATCGAACCCAAGAGCCGGCACGCGCAAGCGTCGCCGGCTTTTTGTATTGGTCTTTTTCAACACGCAACCTCAGGAGTCACCGCATGCCCCTCAAGCAGCAGCTCACCGATGACATGAAAGCCGCCATGAAATCCGGCGACAAGCACAGCCTGGGCGTGATCCGGCTGATCAATGCCGCGATCAAGCAGAAGGAAGTGGACGAGCGCATCGAGATGGACGATGCGGCCGTGATCGCCGTGCTCGACAAGATGGTCAAGCAACGCAAGGACTCGGTCACCCAGTTCGAAGCCGCCGCGCGCGAAGACCTGGCGCAGATCGAGCGCGAGGAGATCGTGGTGATCGAGCGCTATTTGCCGGCCAAGATGGGCGAAGCCGAGATCGTCGCCGCCATCCAGGCTGCGATTACAGAAACCGGTGCCAGCAGCCCCGCCGACATCGGCAAGCTGATGGGCGCGCTCAAGCCCAAGCTGGCCGGTCAGGCCGACATGGGCCTGGTCTCGGCCCTGGTCAAGAAGAGTCTGGCAGGCTGAAGTCTGCCTTGCGCATTGCCCTGTGCTTGATTGCCAGGGCAATACAGATCTCCGCGCAAGCAGGGATCTCGGTGCCGCATCGTGCGCACCACATCGCGCGACATCCAGCGCCCGCTTTCACCAGACCTTCGATTCGGCCCTGTTAGAACAGGTCCGCCAATGCAGGCGCGGGCGAAGCATTCCGCATACCGGTTTCGTCCTCTAACCCCTGCACGCATCACGGTATGCCCAAGGATTTCCCCCGCCGGTGACGAAGCTCTCAACCGAACACCTGCAGAAGCATCTGGGCCGCCTGCAACGCAGCCTGCCGATGGCACTGCTCAATCGCTTTCTCGAGATCGACGTGATGACGCAGGCCGCGTCGCTGTCGTTCTACGCCTTGCTGTCGCTGGCACCGCTGCTGGTGTTGCTGCTGTGGCTGACTGCATCGCTGTATCCGCCTGCGCAGGAAGCCTTGGTGCAGCAGATTGCGCAACTGGCCGGCGGTAGCGCAGCGGAAGTCGCCGACACGGTGATCCGCAATGCCACCGATCAACCCGGCGTGGGCTCGCTGGCCGGCCTGTGGAGCACGCTGTTGCTGTTCATCGGCGCCACCGCGGTGTTTGCGCAGTTGCAGAACGCATTAAACCTGATCTTTCGCACCGACAAGGAGCGTCTGGAAGGCGTCGTGGCATGGCTGAAGAAGCGCGTGTTCTCGTTCGGCGTGATCCTGGCGCTGGGCTTCTTGTTGATCGTGTCGATGATCGCGACCACCGCGCTGCAGGTAGTGTTCGCACGCCTGCCGTCGGTGCTGCCGGCGATCGGGTATGTCACCACCCTGGCGCTGTATTCGCTCGCCTTCGCCTTTCTGTATCGCTATCTGCCCGACCGTACCGTCAACTGGCGGCAGGCCTTTGTCGGCGGCGTCATCACCGCGTTGTTGTTTGCACTGGGGCGCTACGGCATCGGCCTGTACATCGCCAAGGCGGCACCCGGCAGCGCGTATGGCTCGATGGGCACCTTGGTGATCCTGCTGGTGTGGATGTACTACGCCTCGGTGGTGTTCTTCGTCGGCGCCTTGCTGACCGCCGTGATCGACGAGCGCGTGCGCTCGCACCGCAAGCTGCGCGAGGCCGGGGTGGATACGGACAACCTGCCGCCGGCGGTCGACGAACCGAGCGTCACGCCGCAGCCGGAAACGCCAGCACGCAGTTGATTGCGCCCGGCGCGGCTTGTGCCGTGTGTGTGGCAAGGCTGCACACAGTCGCGCACTGAGGGCATTCGCTCTCTAAGGGCCTTCGTTCGCTGAAGCCGGCGAGCGCCAGCGGCTGGGATATCCTAGCGGGATGGCCCGCATCCCCGACGCATTCATCGACGAACTGCTCGCACGCACCGACATCGTCGAGGTGGTGGGCGGTCGCGTGCCGCTCAAGCGTCAGGGCAAGGAATATTCGGCGCGCTGCCCGTTCCATGACGAGCGCTCGGCCTCGTTCACGGTCTCGCCGACCAAGCAGTTCTATCACTGCTTCGGCTGCGGCGCGCACGGCACCGCAATTAGTTTTCTGATGAATTACGACCGCCTCGAATTTCTCGATGCGGTCGACGAGCTGGCCAAGCGCGCCGGCATGGAGATCCCACGCGAGACCCAGCAGCGCACGCCGCAGCAGCAGGACGACAGCCGCGAGTTGTATTCGGCACTGGAAGCGGCAACGCAGTTCTTCCAGCGTCAGCTCGAGGGCAGCGAGCGCGCCCGCGACTATCTGAACGGACGCGGCGTGGATGCCGACAACCGCGCGCGCTTCCAGATCGGCTACGCGCCCGATGGCTACAGCGCATTGAAGGACACCCTGGGCACCGATGCGCGCCGCATGAGCGTGCTCGAACGCGCCGGCCTGTTTTCCAAGAACGATCGCGGCCACGTCTACGACAAGTTCCGTGACCGGGTGATGTTCCCGATCTTCGACCGCCGCGGCCGCGTGATCGCCTTCGGCGGACGCATCATGGGCGCGCCGGCCGATGGCCGCGACCCCGGCCCGAAGTACCTCAATTCGCCGGAAACCGCGCTGTTCCACAAAGGCCGCGAGTTGTACGGCCTGTGGCAGGTGCGCCAGGCCAATCAGAAGATCGAGCGGCTGATCGTGGTGGAGGGCTACATGGACGTGGTCTCGCTGTTCCAGTTCGGCGTCACCCAGGCGGTGGCCACGCTGGGCACGGCAACCACACCCGAACATGCCGAACTACTGTTTCGCAACGCACCGGATGTGTATTTCTGTTTCGACGGCGACAATGCCGGCCGCAAGGCCGGGTGGCGCGCGCTGGAATCGGTGCTGCCGCGCATGAAGGACGGCCGCCAGGCGTTTTTTCTGTTTCTGCCCGATGGCGAAGACCCGGACACCATCGTGCGCAAGGAAGGCGCGCAGGCCTTCGATCAGCGGCTGAAACAGGCCACGCCGCTGTCGCAGTTCTTCTTCGACGAGATGTCGCGCGAGATCAATCTGCACACGCTCGATGGCAAGGCCCGGCTGGCCGAACGCGCCAAGCCGATGCTGGCGCAGATTCCCGAAGGCGCGTTCGGCGATCTGATGAGGCAGGAACTGTCGCGCCTGACCGGTGTGGGCGCCAGCACCTCCACGCAAACGTCCATGCCACAAGGGCGGCCGCCCGCACGCATGGGCGCGCCCGCACAAAAACGCAGCCTGGTGCGCGCCTCGATTGCGATCCTGCTGCAACAGCCGTCGCTGGCGATGAGCCTGGAAGGCGATCACGACTTTTCCGGCCTGCGCCTGCCCGGCATCGACCTGTTGATGGAGCTGCTGGCGCTGGTGCGGCAACGCCCGGAAATCAGCACCGGCGCCCTGCTGGAGCACTTCGCCGAACGCGAAGAACAGGCCGCGCTGCAGAAACTGGCCGCACAGGTCTTGCCCGGCGACGAACACAGTTGGGCGATGGAGTTGCACGACGTGGTGGCGCAACTGGACAAGCAATTGCTGCGTCAGCGCCTGGACGAACTACAGGACAAGCAGCGCGCGCAGGGTCTGGACGACACCGACAAATACGAGCTGCGCGAGCTGTTCAAGGCGCTCGCTGCGTTGTAGGGCGGGTTGCCGCTATCAAGGAAGGCCAGGTTGTTGTGCGCGCTGCCCAGGCCACCGTGCATCGTAGAATGACGCGCACCACGCGCCTGAGCGCGCACTCTCCGGGACCTCGATGAAGAAGCTGCTGGCGCGGTTGCGCATTGATCCATTCACCCTCGCGCTGCTGTGCACGGTCACGCTCGCCTCGTTTCTGCCGGTCTACGGCACGGCTGCTGCGATCATGGACGATGTCACCGATGTGGCGATCGCCGCGTTGTTCTTCCTGCACGGCGCGCGGTTGTCGCGTGAGGCCGTCAAGGCCGGCGCGCTGCATTGGCGCCTGCATCTGGTGATCCTGACCTGCACCTTCGTGCTGTTTCCGCTGCTCGGGGTGTTGTCCAAACCGCTCGCGCATCTGGCGCTGACACCGGAGCTGTATGTCGGCCTGTTGTTTTTGTGCGCGCTGCCATCCACGGTGCAATCGTCGATCGCCTTCACCTCCATGGCGCGCGGCAACGTGCCGGCGGCGGTCTGTGCCGCCTCGCTTTCCAGCCTGTTGGGCGTGTTTCTGACGCCATTGTTGATGGGTCTGTTGGTCGGCAGCCAAGGCGCGATGGCGCACCCGGCCGAGGCGATCGGCAAGATCATGCTGCAGTTGCTGGTGCCGTTCCTGGCCGGGCATTTCCTGCGTCCGTGGATCGGCGGCTGGGTCGAACGGCATCGCGCGGTGCTGCGTTACACCGACCAGGGCACCATCCTGCTGGTGGTCTACACCGCCTTCAGCGCGTCGGTGAACGAAGGGCTGTGGCAGAAGACGCCGTTGCCGGCCCTGCTCGCCGTACTCGGTGCGGCCGCGCTGTTGCTGGCCGTTGCGATGCTCTCGATCACCTTCATCGCGCGCCGCCTGCGCTTCAACCGCGCCGACGAGATCGCAATTGTCTTCTGCGGCTCCAAGAAGAGCCTGGCCACCGGCGTGCCGATGGCCAAGGTGATGTTCGCTGGCGGCGGCCTCGGTGCGATCGTGTTGCCGATCATGCTGTACCACCAGCTGCAGCTGATCGTCTGCGCGTTCGTGGCCGCACGTTATGCACGTACCGCACCGAGCGAGCCGCAAGCCGGTGCCGGTGGTCACTGAGCGAGACAATCACTGCACTGGGGTGGTCTGATCGCTTACGCGCAGGCGCGACCCGCGCTGCGTGGCCTGCAGGTGCCTGCTTGCTGTCGGCGGGTTGCATCTGCCGGCAAACGCCAAGCCACTACGCTCCACGTGATGGCACTTCGCATTGCAGCTCGGAGCGGGTTCTAAGCAAATGGACAAGCGTCATGAGCTGTCGCATGGTTGGCAAGGCACAGCTCGCTAGAGTGCTTGATCGTCCCCCTGCCGCCCCCAATCGGTGATTGCCATGACGCTGTCGTTCCGACGCCCTTCCCCGTCCTTGATCGTGCTGCTGGCGGTACTCGCCACCCTGACCGCCTGCGACAAGCCCGCGACGCCATCGGCACCCGTGCAGACCAAGGCAACGGCCACGCCTGCCCCAGCGTCCAGCATCGCCTGGCGCGAGGGCGATGTGGAAGACGCGTTTGTCGAGGCCAAGGAAAGCGGCAAACCGATCCTGCTGTACTGGGGCGCGGCCTGGTGCCCGCCGTGCAATCGTCTGAAGGCCACCTTGTTCAAGGACCCGGCCTTCATTGCCCGCACCCAGCAATTCGTGGCGGTGCACCTGGATGGCGATTCCGAAGGCGCGCAGGCCTGGGGCGAGCGCTTCGGCATCAAGGGCTACCCGACCATCATCGTGCTGCGCCCGGATCGCAGCGAGATCACCCGCCTGGCCGGCGACGCCGACAACGCGCGTCTGGCCGATGTGCTGCGCGTGGCAGCCAAGAGCACCAGCACCGCCAAGCAACTGCTCGACACCGCATTGCAGACCCCGCAGCAACTCAGCGCGGACGACTGGGCCGTGCTCGGCAATTACGCCTGGGGCACCGACGATCGGCTTGTCAAACCCGATGAGGCGGTCGATGTGCTTACGCGCCTGTCCAAATCGGCCCCGCAGCCGGCCCTGCGACGCAGCTTCGCGCTGGCAGCGATTGCGGCGGCCAAGGAGCCTCCCGCCCCGACTCCGGCTGCTCGCACCCTGCTGGAATCGGTGCTGGCCGATCCGGCAGAAGTACGCGCCAATCTCGGCACGCTGACCTACGTCCCCGCGCGTCTGGTCGCCGCTGCCAGCAGCGATGCCGGCGAGCGCGCCACCTTGTCCAACGCACTGAATCTGGCATTGGACAAGGTCTACGCCGACACCGCGCTGCCGATCGCCGACCGGCTGGGCACTGCCTACGCACAGATCCAGCTGGCACGCCTGGCGCAGGGCCAGCCCACCGAAACCGAAGCGAAAGGCCCGCAACCACCACTCCCCAAAACCGTGGTCGATACCGTGCAGCAACGCGTGCAATGGGCCACCGACACCGCCAAGACCGACGAAGAGCGCCAATCCACCATCAGCACCGCCGCGGCGCTACTGAGCGAGGTAGGCGATGGCAGTGGCGCCGAGCAGCTGCTGCTGGCCGAATTGGCACGCAGCAAGACACCGTACTACTACATGCCCGAACTGGCCGATCTGGCCGAACAACGCGGCGATAAAAAGACCGCGCTGTCCTGGCTCAAGAAAGCCTACGAGGGTGCGCAAGGTCCTGCCACCCGGGTGCAGTGGGGCGTGATGTATGTGGATGGCCTGATCCGGCTCAGCCCCGACGACACCGCCGGCATCGAAGCAGCTGCAACGCAGGTGATCGGCGAGCTGGCCGGGCAACCCGACGGTTACCGTCAACGCACCCGGCAGCGCTTCGCCACGCTGGGCGCTGCACTCAAGACTTGGGGCAAGCAGCATCACCAGCAAGGCAATGCGGTGCTGACACGACTTCAGCAGAAGATGCAGACCAGCTGCGGCAGCAAGAACACCAGCGAGTGCGCCAACTGGCTGAGCTGAGCCTGCGCAACCGTGCAGGCAGTTGCGCGGCGACTTGGCGCGGCTGACAGAGCGTAGTGCGCGGTTGGCGGTTGGCCAATGAATGTTGAACGTGCTCGGGACCTGCGTGTACGACTGGTACATGCCGCGTCCGAGCACTGGCCGCAGCCATCGGCGGCCGCCCAGCAGCTTTGTCATCCGCTCCTGGCGTCAGCTGCCTGTCGCTGCCGCTAGCGGACCCACGGCAGCACCAAGTGATCCACCATCAGGAACGCGAACAGCGCCATCAGATACACGATGGAATACCCGAACATCTTCATCGAGAACAGTTCGTCCGGCGGGTCGAGCATGCGCCAGGCGTACCAGAGAAACACCACGTTGAGCACCAGCGCGCCGCCCAGATAGAACACCCCGCTCATGCCCACCGCCACGGGAAGCAGGGTCACGATCGCCAGCAGCACCGTGTACACCAGGATCTGCCTGCGCGTATGCGGCACGCCGTGGGTCACCGGCAACATCGGGATCGCCGCCTTGGCGTAATCGGCGCGACGGAAGATCGCCAACGCCCAGAAATGCGGCGGCGTCCAGATGAAGATGATCAGCACCAGCAGCGAGGCATTGATCCAGTCGGCGGTGGTCGGTAAACCGGTCACTGCAGCCCAGCCCAGCATCGGCGGCGTGGCGCCGGCCAGCCCGCCGATCACGATGTTCTGCGAGGTCGCACGCTTCAGGTACACGGTGTAGATCACTGCATAACCGATCAACGAAGCGAAGGTCAGCACCGCCGTGATGACATTCACCCAGACCACCAGAATGGTCATGGAAATCACGATCAGCACGCTGGCGAACAGCAGCACCTGCCAAGGCCGCACCTTGCCCACCACCAGCGGGCGCCAAGAGGTGCGCGCCATCTGTGCATCGATCTTGGCATCGAGCAATTGATTGATCGCCGCCGCCGCCGATGCCGCCAGCCAGATGCCCAGAAAGCCCAACGCACCGGTGCGCACCTGCAGCCACGTCGGCACATCAGGGATGGCCAGGAACATGCCCACCAACGCGGTGAACACGATCAGTGCCACCACCTTGGGTTTGGTCAGATCCCAGTAATCGCGTGCGCTGACAGCCATGTTCACTCCGGCGCGCGCAGCCGCGCCAGCAGCGAGACCAGCACGAACAACAATGCCACCGCCCCGCCGTTGTGCAGTACCGACACTTCCAGCGGCAACGCCAGCTTGACGTTGAGCATGCCCAGCGTCACCTGCACCGCCACCAGCACCGCCAGCGCACCGGCCCACACGCGCATGCCCGGCGAGCGCGACAGGCGCCAGGCCAGCCACCACAGATACAGCGCTGTCGCAATCGCCCACAACCGGTGCGCCATCTGGATCGCGATACGCGCCGCGCCATCGAGCACACCGCCTTCGTAATCCACCCCGATCCCGCGCCACAGTGTGAAGCCCTCGCGGAAGTCGTGTGGCGGCCACCATTGGCTCACGCAACGCGGGAAATTGTCGGCCGACCAGCTACCGCCGCCGCAGGCCAGCGCCGCGTAGTTGGCACTGACCCAACCGCCCAGCGCGATCTGCAGGCCCAGCACCGCCACGCCCAGGCGCAGCAGCCATTTCAGCCGCGAGGCGTCGGCCAGCGTGATCGGCAGATGCGTCGCGCGCCAGGCCATCCACACCAGCAGCGAGAACATCAGCATGCCGCCGAGCAGATGGCCCATCACCACAATCGGCTTGAGCAGCAGCGTCACCGTCCACATGCCCAGCAGCGCCTGGAAGATCACCACCGCCAGCGTCAGCACCGCCGCGCGCGCCAGATCGATATTGCTCCAGCGCAGCGCGGCCAGCAGCAGGATGGCTTCGCCCGCGATCGCCACCCCGGACGCCAGCGTGTGCCAGCCGGACATGTACAGCGGGATCGACAACGCCACCAGCACCGCCGCAGTCACCACCTGGGCAATGCCCATGCGTCTGCGGCGCACCGCCAGCAACGACAGCACCAGCACTTCCACCCCGAGCGCGCCGGCCAGGAAGCGGTGCACCTGCTCACGCCAGGCCTTGTGCGACTCCAACGGACGGATCTTGCTGGCCACATGCGTGTTGGCTTCGTCGCTGGTCTGCGGCCAGGTGACGCGGCCGTAGCAGGTCGGCCAGTCCGGGCAGCTCATGCCGGCATCGGACAGGCGCACGAACGACCCGAACAAAATCGTGCTCGCAGTGAACAACGCCGCCAGCCAGGCCATGCGGTGGAAGTGGCGGAACAACGCCGGTGGCGCAAACAGATTCATCGAAACGGGCTCACATCAGTTTCAGCAGCTTGACCAGATCGGCGCGCAGGCCGGCCGGGTCGAACCCTGGGGCATACCGCAGGATCACGAAGCCGTTGGGGTCGATCACATACACCGGCACGCCGGCGGCATCGTTGGCACTCGGTAACGCCTTCCGCAGCCGCGCGTCGTCGCGCAGCACACGCAGGGCCGGCATCGGCGGCAGACCGGCCGGCGGGGTACCAACCCACAACACCTCCACCTTGTCGGCACGATGCCCGAGCAACTGCCATACCTTGTCCAGTTCGGCTGCCAGCGTCACGCACTGCTGCGTGCAACTGGCGGGCGGTGCGAGCGCGATGCGCCATACGCGTTCGGCAGGCGTCCATGCATACGGCTGCCCGTCTGCGCGCAGCGGCACCAACGCGCGCAGGTCGGCGGGCGGCTTGAGCAGTTCGCCGTGATTGCGCATCGATGCCGGCTGCCATCCGGAGAAGCGCAGCACGCCGGCCAGCAACATCGAGCCGAAGAACAGCACCGCCAGGGCAATCAGCATCCTGCGGCCGCGTTTGACCGAATGCAGCGTGGCCGATGTGGATGAGGTCATGCCGGCGATTTTCTCATGCCGCAGGCGTCAGTGCCCGCGTCGACGGCGGCGACGCGCACGCCAAGTCAACAACGTCGCGGTGACCAATACCGCTGCGGCCAGACCGAACCATTGCACCGCATAACCCAAGTGCCGCGCGGGTGGCAGCGTGTTCGGCAGCATCTCCAGATCGCGTGCGTAACCAACCGGTAGGGCGGGATCCAGCCGCAAGACCTGCGACGAAATGTCGCGCCTGCCAAACGCACTGCGCAGGGCCGGCGCATCCAGGCGTGTGGCCAGCCAGGTCTGCGGCGTACCGGCGGGGGCCAATGCCGGCCCCATCGCAAGTCCGGCCGATGGCGGCCCACTCAACAACCCCTGCACTGCCTGGGTCCCGTGCAGTGGCGTGATCGTCGGTAACTGCCGATTGGCCGGCAACGGCAGCCAGCCCAGATCGATCAGTAGCGTGCCTGCGCTGCCTTGTGGCGCGGCAAGTTGATAAACGCGCACACCGGCGCGCCCTGCATGCAGTTGGTTGTCCAGCAACACCTGCTGCGGCAGAAAACGCACGTCTCCGCTCACCCATGCCAGCGCATGCGGCGTGGCTAACGCTTGCACCAAGGTCAACGGCATCTCGCGCACATGCGCAGCGCGTTCCAGCAACGCTTGCTTGCTGTGCATGCGCTGCAGCTGCCAATACCCAAGTGCCGCAAAACCAGCGCTGACCAGCAACGCCAGACACCAACCCAACACCGCCGTGTGCTTGCGCATCATGACAAGCGACGCAAAAAGGCGTGCAATGCCGTTACCACGCCGACGACCACCGGGGCTGTTGTGAACGATTCGCTCAAGACGCTGCTGATTGTCGCTTTCCTGATCGTGATCCTATGGAACCTGGGCGCAGGTCTCTATTACCTGCTCACCGATCGCGGCGAGACCAAGCGCACCGTCAACGCACTCACCTGGCGCATCGGTCTGTCGGTCGCGCTGATCGCGGTGGTGATCCTCGGTATCTACACCGGCTGGATCAAGCCGCATGGGCTCGGCCGCTGACGCGGCCGATGGGATTGGGGATTCGGCATTGGGGATTCGTAATAGCAAAAGCGGACCGCTCTTGCGAAATTCCAATCCCGACTCCCGAATCCCCGCCCTCAAAGTACATACACGAACAGGAATAGCGCCAGCCACACCACGTCGACAAAGTGCCAGTACCACGCGGCCGCTTCAAAGGCGAAATGGTTGTCGCGGGTGAAGTGCCCGCGCGCCACGCGCAGCCACATCACCGCCAACATGATGGTGCCCAGCAACACGTGCATGCCGTGGAAGCCGGTGAGCATGAAGAACGTGGAGCCGTAGATGCCGGAGCCAAGCGTCAGATTGAGCTCGGTGTAAGCGTGGATGTATTCCTCCGCCTGCAGGAACAAAAACACGCAACCCAGCAGCACGGTCAACCCGAGCCACACCAGCAGCGCGCCGCGCCGCCCGCCCTTGAGCGCATGATGCGCGATGGTCAAGGTCACGCCAGAGCTGAGCAGGATCAACGTATTGATCAGCGGCAGGCCCCACGCCGGGATGGTCTGGAACTGCCCGCCGATCGTGCCCGGGCCGTTGGTCGGCCACGCGGCGGAGTACCCATTCCACAGCAGCTCGTTGGTCATTACACCATCGCCTTCGCCGCCCAGCCAGGGCAGCGTCAGCACACGCGTATAGAACAACGCACCGAAGAAGGCGCAGAAGAACATCACCTCGGAAAAGATGAACCACACCATCCCCATGCGGAAGGACCCATCCACCTGGCGGTTGTAGTGCCCGGCATTGGATTCGCGGATGACATCGCCAAACCACATGAACAAGGTCGCCAGCAACATCGCAACGCCAGCGAAGAACGTCCAACGTCCCCATGCCGCATCGTTGAGCCAGCTGGCCACGCCAATCATCATCACGAACATCGCAATCGACCCGACAAACGGCCACTTGCTATGGCTCGGGACGAAATACGCGTCGGCATTGGGACTGTGGTCGGCCATGGCGTTGCTTCCGTGTCGGTACTGCGTGTGGAGAAAGGATTACGGCGCCGCACGCGGCGCGCTGGATGCGCCGCCGCCTTGCAACTCCGAGGTCAGGGTGTCGTTGCGATAGAACGTGTAGGACAAGGTGATCGTGGTGACTTCCGGCGGCAACGCAGGGTCGACGATGAAACGCAGCGGCATGTCGCGCGTTTCGCCGGCCTGCAAGGTCTGCGCGGTAAAACAGAAACACTCGGTCTTGTTGAAGTATCCGGACGCACGTGCCGGCGCGACCGATGGCACCGCACTGCCGACCACCGCACGCACGCTGTCGTTGCGAGCGAAATACAAGGCTTCGTTGAGTTCGCCCGGCACCACATCCATCGTCATCTGCTCGGGATGAAAGGTCCACGGCAGTTTGGAATTGACCCCGGCATCGAACTCCACCCGCACCGTGCGTTTGCCGCCTGCAGCGATCGCACCCGCACTCGCATGCGTGCTGCCAGGCGCGCGCTCCATGCGAATTCCGAACACTTTCTCGCAGGCGATGCGGTACAGCGGCACCAACGAAAACGTCAGCACAAACACACCCAACACCACGCCCAGCAGCTTGAACAAGCCGGCAGTCGGTGCAGGCGCGGGCACGTGGGTACTCAACGCCCGATGACTCCCGAGGCGATGAAACCCGCGTAGATCAGCACTGCGATGATGCCGACCGTGATCGCGGTGCGGCGCACGGCGCGGCGCTGTTGCGCCTGCCGTTCGGCAGCGGAGAGCAGACGTGCCACGGCCGGC
The DNA here is from genome assembly GCF_056675575.1 of Xanthomonas sp. NCPPB 3959. Taxonomy (NCBI): domain Bacteria; kingdom Pseudomonadati; phylum Pseudomonadota; class Gammaproteobacteria; order Lysobacterales; family Lysobacteraceae; genus Xanthomonas; species Xanthomonas sp. NCPPB 3959. The sequence continues at coordinate 7,048 of NZ_JBWWVR010000014.1, read as the reverse complement.
AGCGGCGCGGACTCAGTGACCGATGTCTTCATGCGCAAGATCTCCGGGCTTGATCACCGGCGGCACGGTGAAGGTATGCGCAGGTGCGGGCGATGGCACCGTCCACTCCAACCCCTTTGCGCCTTCCCAGGCGCGCGCCTCGGCCTTTGCGCCATTGCGCAGCGAAGCAAACAGAATGCCGGCCATCAGGAACGGGGTGGCGAACATGCCGAAGGCGCCGATCGAGCTGATCAGGTTCCAGTCTGCGAACACCACGTTGTAATCGGGAATCCGCCGCGGCATGCCGGCCAGGCCGAGAAAGTGCTGCGGGAAGAACAGCAGATTGACGAAGATCATCGTCCACCAGAAGTGGAACTTGGCCCAGGCCTCGTTGTACATGCGCCCGGTCCACTTCGGCCACCAGTAATACACTGCCGCAATCAACGCGAATACCGCGCCGGTGACCAACACATAATGGAAATGCGCGACCACAAAATAGGTGTCGTGATACTGGAAGTCCGCCGGCACGATCGCCAGCATCAGGCCCGAGAACCCACCGATGCTGAAGAGAATCACGAATGCCACCGCCCACAGCATTGGCGATTCGAAGGTCAGCGACCCCTTCCACATCGTGCTGACCCAGTTGAACACCTTCACCCCGGTCGGGATGGAGATCAGCATCGTGGCGAACATGAAGTAGATTTCGCCACCCAGCGGCATGCCCACGGTGAACATGTGGTGCGCCCACACGATAAAGCTTAAGAATGCGATCGCCGCGATCGCATAGACCATCGCCTGATAGCCGAACAGCGGCTTGCGGCTGAAGGTCGGGATGATCTCGCTGACCACGCCGAACGCCGGCAGGATCATGATGTAGACCTCCGGATGCCCGAAGAACCAGAAGATGTGCTGGTACATCACCGGGTCGCCGCCGCCAGCCGCATTGAAGAAGCTGGTGCCGAAGAACTTGTCGGTCAGCAACATGGTCACCGCACCGGCCAGCACCGGCATCACTGCGATCAGCAGGAACGCGGTGATCAGCCAGGCCCAGCAGAAGATCGGCATCTTCAACAGATCGATGCCGGGTGCACGCATGTTGAGCACGGTGGCGATGATGTTGATCGCGCCCATGATCGAACTGACGCCGGCGACATGGATCGCAAATACGCTGAAGGCCACGTTGTAGCCACCCTGCAACGACAGCGGCGGATACAGCGTCCAGCCACCGGCCGGCGCACCGCCGGGCAGAAACAGCGTCAGCAACAGCAAGGTGAACGCGACCGGCAGCAGCCAGAACGACCAGTTGTTCATGCGCGGCAGCGCCATGTCCGGCGCGCCGATCTGCAGCGGAATCATCCAGTTGGCCAGGCCGACGAAAGCCGGCATCACGCCACCGAAGATCATCACCAGTGCATGCACGGTGGTCATCTGGTTGAAGAATTCGGGTTTGACGAACTGCAACCCGGGCTGCATCAATTCAGCGCGAATCACCACGCTCATCGCTGCGCCGATGATGAACATCACGAAGGAAAACAGCAGATACAGCGTGCCGATGTCCTTGTGATTGGTCGAGAAAAACCAGCGCTCGACGAAACCGGGCTGGTGGTGTCCGTGGTGATCGACTGCGGTATGCGCCATGACGGAACGACCTCTATCAAGCGGTGCGGTTGCGAGCGATTAAAGAGCGGCTGTCGGTGCGGCGGCTGGAACAGGCGCGGCGGCGGGAGCGGCCTCCCCGGCAGGCGCTGCTGCAGGTGCGGAAGCCGGTGCAGGTGCGCTTGCCGGAGCAGCAGCAGGTGTTGCGCTTGCACTGCGACGCGCCGCCAGCCAGCGCTGGAATTCGGCCTTGGGCAACGCCTCCACCACAATCGGCATGAAGCCATGATCCTTGCCGCACAACTCGGCGCACTGCCCGCGATACACGCCCGGCTGCTCGATGTTGGTCCATGCCTCGTTGACGATGCCGGGGATCGCGTCCTGCTTCCAGCCCAACGCCGGCACCCACCACGCATGAATCACGTCATCGGCGGTGATCACGAAACGGATCTTGGTGCCGACCGGCAGCACCAGGCGGTTGTCCACGTCCAACAGATAATGCGGTTGCGATGCAGCGGTCGGACGCTCGCCACTCTGGCGGATGCGGTCGGATTCGCGCGCCAGCCGGCTGGTGAATTCCACGCCCTGACCCAGATACTCGTATTTCCACATCCACTGGTAGCCAGTGACCTTGACGGTCATTTCCGACTCGCGGGTGTCGTACATCGCAATCAGCTTGGCCGTTGCCGGCCAGGCCATCGCAATCAGCACCAGCACCGGAATCACCGTCCACAGCACTTCGGCCGTGGTGTTATGGCTGAATTGCGCCGCCACCGCGCCCTTGGACTTGCGGAACTTGAAGATCGCATAGCCCATCGCACCGAACACCAGCGCGCCGATCACCACGCACACCCACAGCGCCACCATGTGCGCCTCATAGGCCATGCGCGCGGTCTGCGTGACCCCGCGGCCCATGTTGAGCTGCCATTCCTTCGGGTCGGCCGATTGCGCCCAGGCCCCTTGTGCGCTCAGCAGCGCCGTCATTGCCAGGCTCACTTTCGTATATATCGACTTCCAGCTGCTGCGTTGCGTCATTGCCTAGACCCTTACGTCATCGGTGACGGCCATTGGCGGCCGCGAGCAAGCGTTTCAGCGTAGTTGCCAGTTCCACACGTTCGGCCGGCCCGAGAAAACTTCCGATCTCGATCTGCCTGCCGCTGCTTATCAGCAACACCCTGTCGTCGCGTTCCATGGATAACCGCACCCAGTGCGGATGAGCCTGAAACGCTGGTGGCGCATGCCCGGACGGAAACACCTCGACAACGGCGTCCCCCACCCGGATCGCTTCTTCGCGCTCGCCACTTCGCCACAACTGCCGTAGCGCCAGCGCCACCACACCACTGTGCAACAGGGCGAACACCGGCGCGAACGCATTGCCGGTCCACCACCCCAGGCCTGCAAACAACCACATCGTTCCCGCCAACACTGCGAACAACTGCACGAATTGCCTGGCAGACAGTGCCCGCGGAGGCCGCAACCGCACCTGCGTCCCAACCCCTTCGGACATCAACGGCAGCACTTCGATCATTGGCAACACGCAGCGCACTGCGGGAATAACCCGATGGTAGACCCGCGCGAACGCATGCGGCAAGCGTTTCCGGCAATCATTCAATTGCTGCAGTGCAGCTAAAAATGCGCGTAAATCAATCACTTCCCCGATGCAGGCGGCTGCAGCCGGCAACGATCGAGTCCGCTTGCACGTGCGATGGCGACATGCACAAAACGGCGGAAAAGTTGCCGCTTCCACACAAGTGCGCAGGTACTTCCGCTCTCTAGAATGAGCGCGGATCCCCAGGCATCTTTCGCATGAACGCTCAGCTCGACCCGCTTGCCTCCAACCCAGTTGCGCGCCCGCTGTTGGCGCCCGAGCTGCCTGCCGCACCCGGTGCATTGCGCGCCGCCATCACCGCCGCCTGGCTCAAGGACGAAGCCGAGCACGTGCGCGAACTGCTCGACCAGGCCCGCCTGCCCGCCGCCGAACAGGCCAAGGTGCAGGCGGTCGCCGCCGACCTGGTCACCCGTGTACGCGCACGTGCGCAGGACCAGGGCGCGATCGAAGCCTTCATGCGCCAATACGACCTGGGCAGCGAGGAAGGTGTGCTGCTGATGTGCGTGGCCGAAGCGCTGTTGCGCATTCCCGACCAGGACACCGCAGACAAGCTGATCCGCGACAAGCTCGGCGATGCGGACTGGAAAAAGCACGTCGGCGGCAGCGACTCGGTGCTGGTCAACGCATCGACCTGGGGCCTGATGCTCACCGGCAAGTTGGTGCAACTCAACGACCTCACCCGCGCCGACGTGCCGGGCGCGTTCAAGCGGCTGATCGGCCGCGTTGGCGAACCGGTGATCCGTCTGGCCGTGCGCCAGGCGATGAAGATCATGGGCCACCAGTTCGTCATGGGACGTACCATTGGTGAAGCGCTGTCGCGCTCGCGCAAGGGCGACAACGCCGATTATCGCTATTCGTTCGACATGCTCGGCGAAGGCGCGTTGACCATGAAGGATGCGCAGCGCTATCTGCAGGCGTATCGCGATGCCATCCACGCGATCGGCCGCAGCGGCAGTTTCGTCGGCACCGATGTGTTTGCAGCGCCCAGTATCTCGATCAAGCTATCGGCACTGTATCCGCGCTACGAGCACGCCAAGCGCGCACGCGTGATGGCTGAGCTCGTACCGGGCGTACTGGAGCTTGCGCAGCTGGCCAAGTCCTACGGCATCGGCTACACCGTCGATGCCGAAGAAGCCGACCGTCTGGAACTGTCGCTGGACATCATCGAGGCCACGTTCTCCGACCCATCATTGGATGGCTGGGAAGGCTACGGTTTGGCGGTACAGGCGTATCAAAAGCGCACGCCCTACACGATCGACTTTCTGGCCGATCTTGCGCGCCGTGTCGGTCGTCGGATTCCCGTGCGTCTGGTCAAGGGCGCGTACTGGGATGCGGAGATCAAGCGCGCACAGATCGAAGGCCACCCTGGCTATCCGGTCTTTACGCGCAAGCAGAACACCGACGTGTCGTATCTGGCCTGCGCGCGTCGCATGTTCGCGCACAGCGATGCGCTGTATCCGATGTTCGCCACGCACAACGCGCAAACCATCGCTGCCGTGCGCGCGATCGCCACGAGCAAGCACTACGAACACCAGAAGCTGCACGGCATGGGCGATGACCTGTATGCCGAGGTGATTCCAGCCGATCGCTTGGGGTTGCCGTGTCGCGTCTATGCGCCGGTCGGCTCGCACGAGGACCTGCTGCCGTACCTGGTGCGTCGCTTGCTCGAAAACGGCGCCAATTCCAGCTTCGTCAATCGCATCACCGACGAGGACGTCGCCATCGAAGACCTGATCCGCGATCCGGTCGAAGCGGTGTCGTCGTTTAGCTCCATTCCGCATCCCAAGATTCCGTTGCCGACCGATCTGTTGCGCAGCCAGAACCAGCACAGGAAAAACTCCATGGGCGCCAATCTCGCCAACGACAACGATCTGCGGCAACTGGCCGAGCAACTCAATGCCGCAATCAAACCGTGGAAGGCCACCCCACTGGTGCCCGGCGCAGTGCTCAGCACGCCCAGCGAAGCAGTACTCAACCCGGCAGACCGACGCGAAACCGTCGGCCATTGGCAGCCGGCCGATCCGGCAACCGTGCAGAAGGCGCTGGCGTCCGCTGCCGCCGCGCAGCCCGCCTGGAACCGCACGCCCGCCGCCAGCCGCGCCACCATCCTGGAACACGCAGCCGACCTGCTCGAAGCGCGCATGCCAGAGTTCATGGCGATCTGCGTCAAGGAAGCCGGCAAGACCCTGCCCGACGCAGTGGCCGAGGTCCGCGAAGCAGTCGACTTTCTGCGCTACTACGCCGGCCAGGCACGCGCCCAGTTCGGCGCCCCCGAGCGTCTGCCCGGGCCGACTGGCGAATCCAACGAGCTGCAGTTGCATGGGCGCGGCGTGTTCGTCTGCATCAGCCCCTGGAACTTCCCGCTCGCCATTTTCCTGGGACAGGTCGCCGCCGCCCTGGCCGCCGGCAACAGCGTTATCGCCAAGCCGGCAGAGCAAACCAACCTGATCGGCTACGCGGCAGTGAAGCTGCTGCAAGAAGCCGGCATCCCCGAGGCTGTCGTGCAGTTCCTGCCAGGCGATGGCGCGACCGTTGGCGCCGCGCTGACGAACGACCCCCGCGTGGCCGGCGTCGCTTTCACCGGCTCCACGGAGACCGCCCGGGTCATCAACCGCACCCTGGCAGCACGCGACGCCGCGATCGGTGTGCTGATTGCCGAAACCGGCGGCCAGAACGCCTTCATCGCCGACTCCTCCTCATTGCCCGAAGCCGTCGTCAAGGATGCGATCTCCAGCGCCTTCATTTCCGCCGGCCAACGCTGCTCGGCCGCCCGCGTCTTGTTCGTGCAGGACGACATCGCCGACAAGGTGATGACCATGCTCGCTGGTGCCATGGGCGAGCTGAAGATCGGCGACCCTGCGCTACTGTCCACCGACGTTGGTCCGGTAATCGACGCAGATGCACTCAAGATTCTCGACGATCATGCAGCACGCATGGATCGCGAAGCGCGCCTGATCGGCAGCACGGCACTGGATCCAACAACCGCGCATGGCAGCTTCTTCGCCCCGCGCGCCTATGAGCTGACCTCGCTGACGCAGCTGCAACGCGAAATCTTCGGACCGGTGCTGCATGTAATCCGCTGGAAAGCGGACCAGCTCGATGCCGTTATCGACCAGATCAACGCCACCGGTTATGGACTGACGCTAGGTGTGCACTCGCGTATCGACGAGACCATCGACCGCATCACCACACGCGTTGCGGTCGGCAATGTCTACGTCAACCGCAATCAAATCGGCGCCGTCGTCGGCGTACAACCCTTCGGCGGCCAGGGTCTCTCGGGCACTGGCCCGAAAGCCGGCGGCCCGCATTACCTGCTGCGCTTCGCGACCGAGAAGGTCGTGACTGTCAACACAACCGCTGCAGGCGGTAACGCATCGTTGCTGACACTGGGCGACTGAGAGCTGACTCAGCACGCGTAGTTCTCTCACTCAGAAAACAAACACCCCGCGATAGCGGGGTTTTTGTCGCATCCAGATTTGCCAATGAGCCGCCACAGCTAAATCAACTCAGCATTCAAGCGGCGCACGAAAGTAATCCTGTGCCAGATCAATATTCCTATCGGCACCTTGAGCGCGTTGCGTCATCTCATCCTCAAGCCATGCCTTGCCAGAAACGGCAAAACGTAACTCGACACTTTGACTTGCGATGCTGGATTGCGTCAGCGATGGATTCGCTGTGATCTAAGACATCAAGGCAGCAGATGGATCGGAAGAACACGATCAGTGCATGAATCAGTATCGCCAGCACTGAGGTTTCCAAGCCTACTGGCATCTCTCCAACTGGCCAATCCGGCGGTGCAGCGGAATTGATCAATATGGTGAGCGAACAGCGATGACTCCACCTTGGTGCATACCCACAGTTGCT
>NZ_JBWWVR010000013.1:0-164710 GCF_056675575.1 Xanthomonas sp. NCPPB 3959 | reverse complement strand
GGTGCTTGCGGTGCTGCGAAGTGTTCGAAAGATTACTTTGCCAGGTCGGCGTTGATTGAGGAGAGATTGCAGATGTTCGGCAGTAGGCGTGCTGGTGATGCTCATGATTGAATTCCGAAAGGGTGGAGAAGGAAGGGTGGAGAAGGGCGTTGAGGTTTGAGCCGGCTGCGTCAGTCGTTTGGCCTCCGTCTTCAGTTGCCCAACAACGGGGGTCGAAGCAGGCGACATAGCGGTGGCGACAGCACCGCAACAAGGTTGCAAAACCGGACATCAGGGCAGGGCACGGTCAGGGGTAAAACTTTTGCTTGTCCCGCAACCGCTCCTTGAACTGCCCTCGCTCGTATTTCGGAAGCACCACCGGCGGGTTGAACCGTTGCAGCGCCGCCACTTGGCGGGCCCGCTCTTCGGGGTTCTCTGTGGTTTGATAGAGGTTCAACACAGGGAAGCGGTTGTTCTCGGAGTGCCCCGTAATCGTAGCCACGTCCTCCTGCGGAACCCGGGCATGCTTGAGCTTGGTGGAAAGTGTGTGGCGGAAGGCATGGAAACCAAGCCCTTTTCCAAAGCCTAGCTTCTTGAGGTAGGCGCTGAACTGGATGACCAAGCCTTGACTGTAGCGGGCATTGGTTTCCCCCGACGCCTCGCAGACACCCGCAGAGAGATGGGGAAACAGCCGCGGATGGCCACATGCTTTGATGTCCTTGATGAAGTCGAGAAAGCCGGCATCGAGCACCGCCTGATGGATGGGAATCCGCCGGAGGGCGGAGGCTCCTTTCACTGTCTGGCGTGTCTGGAAGTGTTCGTTGCCTGCCAAGTCATCGTCGACCGTGAGCTGGATAGCGATACACCAGGTCCCGTTCTCGTTCACGATGTCGTGGACCTTGAGTTGCGCGATTTCGTTGACGCGCGCGCCGCTGTAAAGGGCCAAGATGGGACACCACCAGCGATGGGGCCATTTCTTTGCCCAAGCGACGAACGCGTCGGGGTCGAAGATCTTCTGAAGTTCTGCTTCCTCCAGGAATCGCTCAGCTTTCTTGCCACGGCTTGGGTCGGTCACCAAGTTCTTCTTGATCTTCCCCATCGCCGTCATGGGGTTTCCAGGAATAGCGCGGGTAGCCACCAAGCGTCGGAAGAAGTTGGTCAGGCAAAGGTTGTGCTTCTTGAGAGTGGCGTGGGACACGCCTTGAACCCCGTTGGCTTGGCCCAGCGCAATCACTTGGTCGACCGTCATCGCGCGCAGTTTGGGATCCTGCAGCAAAGCGGAGGGTGCCCATCGCAAGAGGTCCCACAGGCGCTCAACGTGGGTGTGGTCAATACGGGAAACGGGGATGTCACCGCACGTCAGCAGCAGCAGGTTTAAGGTCCGGGCATAGTCCTTGACGGTGGCAGATTTCAAGTAACGGCGGCGCTGGTGCAATGAGAAGTCTTCGATCTCGATAGACAGGAGGCGACCAGGGCTGCCGGGCGGCAGCAGCTCGGCGTATCGCGTGCCGTGCTTGCCACTCCGGATGCGGGCAGTCTTGCTTAAAACCGTATTGATAAGGTCCTGGGCATTGAACGCGCCCTCGCGGTTGGTGATTGTGATCTTTTCAAACGTTACTCGGCCAATCTTGATCCCTTCCAAAACAAGGCCGCCGTTTGGTGTGTCGATGTAACTGCTGATGATGTCGTTAAGTGGGTGAGTCACTGCGTTGCTTCCATTGTTTACAATGGAAGTAGGGATACGACGATCTGCTCAAACGTCAATCGAAATTGAACGGCTTTTTATTTCCTCATGCAAACTCCGGGGGCGACTAAGTAAAGTCCTTCCTAGGCCGGAAGATCCGATCTATTTCGTTTGAAGAAAACTATGCGCAGCAAGGGTTTTCAAGGGTCAAGTGCTCGCGACTTATTAGTCATAAGCATACTGTTTAATTTTTATGGGCGAGCCAGAGGGGCTTGTTTGTTAGCTTATAATATGTACCATTCTTAAATTCCCGGAAATATTTGTTAGTATTATTTTGAGATACTGAGTGTGATTAAGGAAATTGACTAACATGGGTCGCTTCGTAGGCGTGGCATTGGACTACCTCCGAGCGGACCGCGCGCTGTTCGTCAACAGCCAGTGCTGCATCCAGCTCAACGAAGGTGCCAACCCGGACACGAGCGGTCCGCACTGCTATTGCTAGGTAACGGCATGCCGTGCGGGGAACTGGCTTTGAAATTTCTGCTAAAGGTCTCGGTCCCAAAGGCGATTCATGGTCATCATATACGTGCGCCATGGCTGCCAATGGCAGCGTGTGAGAAACGGCGTAATTGGTCATTCCATGCTGTCTAATTCGGTAAGAGGCGCCAATGTCTAATGAAGGTAAATGTCTGAATCACATCTTTCGCGTCGCTTTAGTCCTGGCGATTTGTATAACGCCACCTATCGCTCAGGCAGCTCCGGCTGATGGCATTCCAGCCGGTGATTGGCGCGGAATCCTGCCCGCTAGCGGGGCAGGGGGGGCGGTTTATGTCCGCTTGAGCGAGCGCGCTACAGGTGCCAGCGGCCCCCAGGTCGCGGACTTGCAGTTTGGGCCTCCCTTCAACTGCGCTCTTGAGTTGCGGGCGCAGAACGATGGTTACGTAATGCTGTCGCGCAAGGGTGGCAAGTTTTGTGATGCGCAGACTGGTAGACAGGCTCAGCTTCGGGTGTTGGATGAGACAGCAGAGAGCATAGAGCTCACACTGCTGGGACATGAGCAGCCTCTGGTCGTCACCCTGGACCAGAAAAGGGAAGGGTTGGCTGAAGCGGGTCGCTGGCGAGGTGCGGGCCTTATCGCCGCACAGTTAGAGATTGTTGCGACCAGCGTCCGGCCTGGGGACGTGCTTGGTCGCCTGCGCTATGGCGCTCCTAGGGATTGTCAAGTCGAGTTGCGATACGCCGGCCGCGTCGATGGTGCGTTGACCACATGGATCGGCGCTAATGACCGCGGATATTGCCGTCAGCTCAGCGACGGCCAAGCCGCCATGCAGATTCGTCCGGATGGCAGCGCGACGCTTTCGATGTTCGTCAAGGGTCAACGCGACACGCTACTTTTTGAGCGTGTGCCTTGATGCGCGCTAGGTATCGCTACGCACACTACCGCGCCAGCAATCACGTTCCTTGAGGATGCTGTGCCCTGGCGCTATCGTTCCTGGAACCGTGGTGCTTATGAAGATCCGACTGATCAGTGAAGAAACGCGCCAAACGCGTGTGGTGACCATCATCGGTAGTCAGACAATGCATGATGTGTCACAATTGAGAATCAATCTCATCTTTGGGTCAGCCACGTGGTTTGAAGCCGCCCTCGCTTTCAGGGGTTCTTCATGGCTGTCGACCACTCATTGCTTGCCTCGCTTTACCGCGATCATCAGCCTTGGCTACAGCGCTGGGTCGGTGGCCGGGTTGGGTCTCGAGAGGTTGCGCAAGACCTGACGCAGGACACCTTCACTCGCTTGCTCAGTGGGCGCGACCTTTGCGGATTGAATGAACCACGCGCGTTCCTAACGACGGTGGCCAAGGGCCTCATGGCTAATTGGTTTCGTCGCCAATCGTTGGAACGTGCCTACTTGGAAAGCTTGACTGCGCTTCCCGCTGCAATCGTGCCATCAGAAGAGGAGCGAGCGATCGTCTGCGAGGCGCTTTGCCTCATCGATGCAATGCTCGAAGGGTTACCTGTGGCTGTGCGTCAAGTCTTCCTGCTGGCCCAGTTTGAAGGCCTTGGGTATGGCGAGATCGGCTGCAAGCTTGACCTGTCGCTGAGCACCGTCAAGCGACATATGAAGCGTGCTTGGCTCGCATGCCTGGCCTATGCGCCCTGACGACACCAAGTCCCCAACGCCACTTGATCCCTGCGTGCTCGAGCAAGCCGCCGAATGGGTCGTGCGATTAGGAGAGCATGGTGGAGCTCAGGACCAAGCTGCCTGTGAGCGTTGGCAGCAACAGCACCCCGACAACGCACGGGCATGGCGAAGGGTTGAAGAGCTCTTGGGGACCATTAACGCGGTCCCACCTTCGATTGCACGTCCCGTATTGGATCGCCCCAAGCACCCGGGACGTCGCTTAGCCATGAAGCACTTAGGCGCCTGGCTACTCGCTGCCCCGGCTGGGTGGCTTGCCTGGCAACTGTGGGAACAATCGAACTGGGATCAACGCTTCACGACGGGCACTGGGGAGTGGCAGCACCAGCACCAGCAGCTCGCGGACGGAACCCAGATAGAGCTCGATTCCGGGACTTCGCTGGACGTTGCATATGGTGCAAAACAACGCCTGCTGCGCTTGCAACAAGGTCAGGTGCTGATCAGGACCGCGCCAGACACCATGCCCTCACCGAGACCCTTTCGGGTTGCCACGACGCACGGATATATGCAGGCATTGGGCACACGCTTCAATGTGCGCGTTGGAGAGTGTCGAACACATTTGGCGGTGTTCGACGGCGCGGTGCGCATTGAGCTTGGAGGGAAGACTCGCTCGTCCTGTCGAGTAGATGCGGGCTTTGCGGTTTGGTTTGACCGCGATCGCTGCGTCATCGCTCCGAAGCCAACCGAGCAATTGACAGGCTGGTCAAAGGGCCTGTTGGTCATCAATGCCGAGCCACTCGGACAGGTGCTTGAAGAGCTTGGGCGCTATCGCCATGGCGTGCTGCGCTGTGATCCGTCTGTGGCGCATCTCTTGGTGTCAGGTGTGTTCCCACTGGCTGATATCGACCAGAGCCTCGACATGATCGCCCAGACACATGGCTTGGCCATCGAGCGCCGAGCCAACGGCTGGTGGACGACGGTCGTCCCAAAATAAATAGCAGTCGGAATGACCCTTTTTTCAATCTCGCGGGGCAAGTGAAAGAACCCCTATTGTTGAGCGCTGTCATGCGTCGTTTTTGCCGCCCCCTGCGGATTCGTCTTCTAGTCCTGGCCCTGGCTACCGTCTCAAGCTCGGCGTTTGCCCAGGCAATGCCCACTCGATTGCCTGCGGGGCCGCTGGGCGCAACGCTCACCGCGTTTGCCACTGAGCGCGGGGTCGCATTGTCTTTCGATCCCGCCTTGACCGAGGGGCTGACTGCGCCATCGATCGAGGGCAGCATGACCGATCGCGAAGGCCTGGAGCGGCTGCTATCGGGTTCGGGACTGCGCTTGCTTGTACGCTCCAATGGAAGCTACACACTGCTTCGCGCACCTGCTGCGAGTAGCGGAATCATTCCACTGTCACCCTTGCGTATCGGAGCGCAGCGCACCTTCCCTTACTCGGAGGGAATTGCACTGGATCAAGCCTACATTGATGCAGCGCCTCGGGGAGAAAGCGATCTCGCCACGCTACTGCGCATCAACCCCTCAGTGCAGTTCAGCGACACAGCCAGAAGCTCGCGCAATGCCGGCGAGATCCGCCCGGCAGATTTCAGCATCAACGGCGCGCCGTTTTACCAGAACCTGTTCCTGATCGATGGCATCAGCTTCAATAACGACATCGATCCGGTCTTCAACAACGCTGACCACTATGCTGATGTCCCTAGCCAGTCACAGGGCATCGCGGTCGATACCGATCTGCTCGAAGGCGTCACCGTCTATGACAGCAACGTGCCGGCAGCTTTTGGCAACTTCACTGGTGGCGTGGTAGACGCACAAACCCGTAAGGCAGGCGACCGTTTACACGGCAAAGTCTGGTTTCGCATGGCGCGTTCGGTTTGGAATGACATCATCATCCCTCAAGGGCAGGAGCAGGACTTCGAGCAGTCAGCAACCAGCGATTTCCAGCCTGAGTTCGACAAGTTCAAATTCGGGGCGCGGCTGGAAGGGCGGACCAAGAGCGGCATTGGGCTGATTGGGACTGTCATGCAGACTCGCTCGGAGATCCCCCTTCGAGGCTATACCTCGGGGGATGTGAGCAGCAGCGATGCCAATAGCAAAACCCAAACCCGGCAGAACACAGCGACGTCCTTGTCGGCCGATTGGAAAAGCGATAGCGGCATTGAACTCGGCGCCAGCATCACCTATGCGCCGACCGATGATCGTTATTTCATCCAAAGCGCCAAGAACTCGTGGTTCGATCTGAAATCGGGTGGTCCTGTTGTCGCGCTGCGTGCCAACGTCGAGCGTGGGGCCTGGACCATGCGCAATACCTTGAGTTACAGCGATTTGGAAAGCTCCCGGCGAAGCCAGGTCGACTACTGGAAGTCATGGGCCAAGTCACGGGAATTCGATTGGGGGGTTAACAACAGCAGCCGGGAAGGAAGCTGGGGCAATGTCGATCAGCATGATCGCAAGTTGGGCTATCAAGCCCAGTTTGATCGGGAGCCCATTGCCTGGGGAGCGACCGAACACAATGTGCAGCTCGGCATGTCTTTTCAGCATCGAGAGGCGAACTACGAGCGCCTCAATGACCACTACAACTACCTGCAACCCTATGCCACCACAAGCTGCACCAGTAGCAATGGCGCAGTGGACACTGACAGCTGCTCGCTGTCACCGGTCCTGACCTCTGTCACCGGAACGGTTGTCGCCGGGCGTGGTCAATACTTTCGCCGGCAAACCACCTATCAAGCAGGAGAGTTTAAGGTCAGCGGGCAGGCTTATGCTGCGTGGCTCCAAGACGACGTGCGCCTTGGAAACGTGAGCCTTCGTGGTGGTGTGCGTCTGGACCAAGACAGCATTTGGGACAAGACCACGCTCTCTCCACGCTTGGCCGCGTCCTGGGATGTATTCGGCGACAAGACCACGATCCTGACGGGTGGGCTCAACCGCTATTACGGGCGAAACTTCTTTAGCTATCTGCTTCGTGAGGGACGTGAACGCCTGACTCTGGTCAAGACGCGCACGAGCGCGCGCACGGCATGGGAGAGTATCGAGGGCACATCTGCTGGTTCGACCAACCGGCTGAGCGATGTGGACATCCCGTATACCAATGAATGGACCATCGGACTGGATCAGCGTTGGAAAGGACTGGATCTGAGTCTGAAGTATGTCAGTCGTGATAACCGCGATGAGGTGCTGCGACAATCGGTTCGAAGTAACGATCCGTCCGGCGCATTCACCAGTAGCGTCTATGAGTATGTGAACAACGGGCGCAGCAGAAGCGATGTCTACACGCTGAGTGTGAGCCCTGAAAACAGCCTAGTCTGGGGTCCAAGTCGGACCCAAGTGCAGTTTGCCTTCGACTACACCGACACCCGGCGAAATTACAGCAACTACCAAACCAGCTGGAGCGATGAGAGCGACCAGTTGGTGCTCTACAAAGGCAACCGGGTTTGGCTCTACGATCTGCCGGCGACCGACTTCGCGCGCAAGTGGACAGCACGCCTGTCAACGCAGTCGCGCGTGGATATCGGACCAGGCGAACTTCTCTGGAGCAATTTTTTGCGGTATCGCGATGGGTTTCGCGACATCGTGCAGCAAGGAAGTGAAGACGTCGGTGGCGAGGTCTATGACGTCTATCGCGATGTGAGCTATCCACGTGCCTTCACCGTGGACACCACACTCGAATACAGCTTCCGCTTGCCATCCGAGCAGCAGCTCTATGTGCGTGTGGAAGCCATGAATGTGCTCAATCGCATCAACAAGGTTGCTGGCACAACATCGTCATCGTCTTACTTTGAGCAAGGGCGCAGCTACTGGCTGGAAGCGGGCTATCGGTTCTAATGAAGATGAGTCTGCCAATGCTGTTGGGTGGTTGAGAGGTGGCACGCGTTGAGTCGCCACGTTGGCGTTGGTGGCTGGTGCTGGCCGCATGCTGTGTTGCGGGCCCTGCCGTGCCGGAGAGGACGAACACGCTCGTTCCTTCGGACTGCCGGGCAACGCTCGCCTTGTCATCCAACAGCGTGGATGTTGCGTGTCTGCGCCTGGCTTACGCAGGGCTACAAGCGTCGTGGCCGAAGCCTGAGATCTCCGAGGGCGCGGTGTGGCAAGAACTTGCTCCCTTACCCGCGAGGGCCCCGGCACCCGCTGATAACCCAACAACAGCGCAGAAAGTTGCTCTTGGAAGAAAACTCTTCGAAGACCCCCGACTATCGAGCTCAGGACAGATCGCGTGTGCAAGCTGCCACGATCCAGAGCTTGGATGGGGAGATGGGCGCAGCGTGTCCTTTGGCCATGATCGACAACAAGGACGACGCAACGCGCCAAGTGTGGCCATGTCTGGTTTCGCCGAGTCACTCTTCTGGGATGGACGTGCCGGGTCGTTGGAAGAGCAGATCCGCCACCCCATCGAAGACGGCAAGGAAATGGCATTTTCGTCTCCTGCCATGGTGGAGCGACTCAATCGAAGTGATGACTATCCCGGCGAGTTCGGACGCGTGTTTGGTTCATCACGTATCACGGAGAAAGACATTGCTCAGGCGTTGGCAGCCTTTGAGCGAAGCTTGGTGCCTCGCGCCAATCGCTACGACCGATTTCTACAAGGGCAACGGGAGCTGTTGACCGATCAGCAGCTGTGGGGCTTGCATCTTTTCAGAACCAGAGCCCGCTGCATGAATTGCCATAGCGGTCCGACGCTTGCCGACAATCGTTTCCACAATCTTGGGCTTCATTTCTATGGACGTCAGCGCCAGGATCTGGGCCGGTATGAGGTCACCCAGGATGTTCGAGACAGTGGGAAGTTCCGCACGCCGTCACTGCGCAATGTGCGGAAGACAGGGCCCTACATGCATACAGGTGGTTTCGCGGATCTACGAAGTGTAATCAACGCCTACAACGCAGGCATGCCAAGGCCAAAGCCCAAAGGCGAGCAGGGCGATGATCCACTCTTCCCGAAACCTGATCCCTTACTGCGGCCCCTTGGCCTACAAAAAGAAGAGCGCGACGCCATCGTGGCGTTCTTGGAAACGCTTTGAAGGCCTGCTTCTTATTGCAAGAAAAATTCTACGGGCACTTCCAGTTCCACCGGATCGGGCAACGAGTGGGGCGGCCGAGGAAGCGGCTGTGCTCGGGCAAAGGTGCCTAAGGCTTCATCATCAAGGGCTAGGTAGCCGCTCCCAAGGTGCACCCGTGCGGCAAGCACCCGGCCTTGATGATTGACCAGAGCGCGCACGAAGACGACACCTTCTTGTCGATGTGCCCTGGCGGCAGTTGGATAGCGACGGAAGCGCTGCAAGCGTTCCAAAACGCGCCCCTCCCAATTTGGGTCTGTCATTCCGGCAGCAGGAGCTGGCGGAGCAGGGGGCGCGGCTGGAGCAGCAGCCTGCGTCAGGGCAGCGTCTTGCTCAAGTGACGCTGCCATTGAATGTTCGACAACATCGGACAGCGGCATTGGACTAATGCTGGGTAACGAGGTGGGCGTGGACTGCCGTGTCGCATGCTCGACAGGGGGCGCCTCTAAGCGAGGTGGGGACGAAGAAGTGGTCCGTGACTGTTGTGGAACTTGTTTGGGTGCCGGGACTGGTGCGACCGGTGTGGGTGGCACTGCTGCAGGAAGAAGGGTAATGCGCATTCGAACCTCTTCCTGAGTCGGAACGCTGGCGTCAAAGCGCGTCTGATCAAGCACAAGCCACGCAATGAGTGCATGGATGACAACCGTCGCAACGCCCGCAGTAAGCCTTTGCCAGCGACTCTCCTGTGTGGCAAGGGCATGGATGGAAGAAAGAGCGGTAGCGGAGGGCACGGTGTAAAATGCAAACGAGACTCGTTCTATTTTATACGCTGGGCACGTTAGGTGCGATGCGCTTTAAGCAGAAGTGTGTCTTGCGTGATGTATGTAATCGCATTTGAAGAGCATCAAGTCGCCAAGAAACGCGGCTGTAGTCCAAAGCCTCTGGCATAGATGATGGGCTGTGAGTTCGATCGCTTTGCGAAGGATTTCTCCGCCTGGATGACGCGTAGTTCAGAACTTCCTGACATCCCGAAGGGCGCGAGACCTATGGTTTCAGGAATGCCGGCGGCGCAATCTGATTCTGCCGGACGCGGGACCGATGGTCGCTCACCTCGCGGGACGCATGAGCAGCGTCGTGCCGGCAACCCACGAGTATTTCTGTTGAGGTTGCGTCCATGCGGTCTGGCGGCATCTGTGTGAAACAGAGCACCCAACTCTCGCCTACGTCAGGTCCTTACTGGAGGAGGCGCGGCCACGGTCTCAGGCGATGCGACAGCGCTGCCGATACTGGAGATCATGGACCGAGCCAAGTTGCGCATCCACCTCAATCAACTAGACGCAGCAGTGCCGGCACTTCGGGCATCGAGTCCTGATCGCCGCCACTTTTGGCGAGCTTTTACAGTTATGGCGCAGCTCATTGAAGCGAAGGCACAAACGTCGAAAGATGCTGAGTTCGTCAAACGACGCATCGACGAAATTTTGGCTTGGCATGGGCTAGCGGACACGGAAGGCGAAGGTTGAGGTCAGGCGGTTGTTAGGCCGCGCTTACTGAGCCTGTGCTCGACACATAGCACGCAGTCATCCAGTGCTTGGCGTAGTCATACGCAGCGCTTCGATCAGGGAAGGCAACACTGGGGACTGGGTAGCGGTGAAGCGTGATGCCGCCGGGCCTGGAAATTAAGAGCTCTGGAAGGAACTTTCCGTCAGACGGGGTGATGTCTGGGGCTTTTTTATGTCGGAGATATGGGGCTCATATTTGATCATCATCGAAGGGGAATTTTGGCAACTCAAAAATTTTTCCTTAGATTACCTTCCGAACTTGCATAGAAGCAGGCAGCAGCAGAGAGCCGTCTTTTGCCTGAAGCGTCATGCGCGGGACCTTCTTGCCCGTGCGCTTGTCGATCAGCACCGAATGACGTTCGCCTTGCTCAAAAAGATGGTCTTCGCCCCACTGTCGCAATGCCACCACGACGGGGAAGAGGCTGTCTCCCTTTGCCGTTAGCACGTATTCCTGATAAGCCGTGCCGTCAGATGCATCTTGCATTCCAAGGATGCCCGCATCGACCAGCTTGTGCAGCCGATCGGAAAGGATGTTGCGCGCCACACCTAAGCTTCGCTGGAAATCGCCGAAGCGGCGAACACCATCGAAGGCATCACGCACGATCAGGAGCGCCCATCGATCCCCAATGAGATCGACCGATCGCGCAACCGGACAATGCTCGTCACCAAGGCGCTTGCGAGGGGGCATGGAGTCTCCGAAGCCGGTAAACAAGAAATCAATGAAGTTGCACTTTAAAACCACATTGCTTAGCATTCAACTAGTATTGATTTGCAACTAGATTGGATGAAAGTCATGGGGATTTCTGTCGCATCACCACCGTCAAGCGGTCCTTCAACGGTTCCGTCTGCGAACATGCCCCGGCACTTGCTCTGGCTGTTTGCGGTTGCAAGTGGACTGAGCGTGGCAAATGTCTACTACGCTCAACCGCTGCTTGACACGCTGTCCCGAGACTTTGGCATCAGCTATGCGGCCGTGGGTGGGGTCGTTACAGCGACACAAGCCGGTTGTGCGCTGGCATTGCTGTTGCTGGTGCCGCTGGGCGACTTGGTGAATCGTCGTCGCCTGATGTCAATGCAGCTTCTGGCGCTGGTGGTCGCACTTGCCGTCGTGGCCATGGCGCGATCCGCGCCTGCACTGCTGGCAGGCATACTTGCCGTAGGCTTATTGGGCACAGCAATGACGCAGGGACTTATTGCCTATGCGGCCAGTGCCGCCGCGCCCCATGAACGAGGCCGCGTGGTCGGCGCAGCGCAAGGCGGCGTGTTCATTGGTCTGCTGCTGGCGCGGGTGTTTGCCGGTGGTGTTAGCGATTTGGCAGGCTGGCGCGGTGTGTATTTCTGCGCCGCTTTCCTGATGGTTGCGATTGCACTTCCGTTGTGGCGGTGGCTGCCAGCGTTGACACCGCCATCCCAAACGATGAGTTATCCGCGTCTGATCTCTTCGATGCTGACGCTGCTGCGTCAAGAAAAGGTCTTGCAAGTGCGCGGCATGCTGGCGCTGTTGATGTTCGCCACATTCAACATTTTTTGGACTGCGCTGGTGCTGCCCTTGAGCGCGCCGCCTTATCGCTTCTCACATACGGCCATCGGTGCCTTCGGTCTGGTCGGTGTGGCAGGCGCCTTGGTTGCTGCGCGTGCAGGGCAATGGGCGGACCACGGTCATGCTCAGCGCACCAGTGCAGCAGCGCTTACGGTGTTGTTCATGGCCTGGTGGCCTCTGTCGCTGATGGAGTGGTCATTGTGGGCGCTGGTCATTGGCATCGTGCTGCTCGATATGGGAGGCCAAGCGCTACATGTCACGAACCAAAGCTTGATCTTCCGCACCAGGCCTGAGGCGCATAGCCGCTTGGTTGGCCTTTACATGCTGTTCTATGCTGCAGGCAGCGGACTGGGTGCAATCGGCGCGACCGTCACCTTTGCCCATGCAGGTTGGCAGGGTGTGTGCCTACTGGGCGCGGCAGTCAGTCTTTTGGCACTGCTGTTCTGGTGGGCGACAAGGTGGGGCGACACCCGCATTGCGAGCATCGAGTCCTGACCGCTGCCATTTCTTGCGAGCGTTCGCGGGCACGGCTCAGTTCATTGAAGCGGATGTGATCATGTCAAAAGATGCTGAGTTCGTCGGACGATGTCTCAACGAAATCTTGGCTTGGCATGGGCTCACCAGCACTGACGAACCAAGCTAAAAGCGCAAATGGCCAAGGCGCTGCAAGTTGAACACGCTTGGCTACCGCCCGCCCTGAAACTTGAACGTGAAACGAGCGGCAGATGCTGGGACGGCCTCCCCACTGAGGGGCACGGGTGCGGCGTCCACCAGCGTCAACATGCCATCCGCCACAGGGACCGGCATACCCAACGTGAGATCGATCTGCTTAGACCAGCCGCCGCCCATCACGGTCGTCCTGACGATCAACCGGCCTGCCACGACGCATTGAACGTCGACCGGGCAACGACTGTCCTCAATGACGTGATCGGGGCGCACCTTGGGGCCATTGACCGCCGCAATCTCGCCCAGACGCACGGGGCCTTCGATGGGCGGGCTAGTGACGGGGCCAGTCGCTGCGCACGCGGCAAGTGAGGCAACCAAAAGCATCGAAAGCACCAAGCTGCGCAAGTGGCGGAAACGCTTCATGGCGGTGGTCATGCTCTTGTGTTGTGAAGATAGAAGCTGATGTTCTCGGCGAGCTGCGCATAGGCCTCGATCGCGTCAATGTGATGGAGCATCACGTCACCGTGGTGCTTGCGCGTGAGCGCCAGCATCGCGGTCTCAAACTCCAAGGCTTCAGCGGGCAGGCCAACCACCTCGAAGGCGGCAGCCAGTGCTAGATGAAAGCGCTGCTCGTCAAGCGGATGAAAGGTGTGCCACGTTTCCACGCGCATCCACGGGTCCAGGGCGGCCTTCAGTCGTTCATTTCCCATGTCTCGGTGCCAGTCCGAAGATGCATCGAGTGTCCCACAGCGTAACGATGTTTCGCTGAGATGCGTGCCTCAGCTACTGCGCCCGAAATGCGTTGAGCATGAATGCTTTTCGTGGGCCAACGCTCAAGGCTGCTGGCGCTGGCAGCTGGCAGCGGATTGCAAGCGGCGGGATACGGCAGTGGGCGGTAAGGCGAGTGCAGCAGATGGCAATGGCACGCGAGCAGCATGGCAGTCCTCTTGGTGTTTCAACCACGGCCATGAGAGTCGCGCATCACTAGCTCTCCATCAGCGCTGGGCCTCTGAAAGGGACCTTAGCTTCGCTGGCCCGACCGCAAGGACAGGCCTCCTTCTCGGCGCTGGCGCTCTGTTGCGGCCCTTCGCTGTGCGCCGCTTGCGCGGTGCTCGCTCTCGGGTGCGGTAGGGCCGAACGCTTCGCCTGTCGGTTCCCACGAGGCGCACAACGCGCTGGTGGAGAAGAACCGATGAAGCGCACCCAAGACCTGAAGGCTCAATACCAACTCCAGATGGACGAGGAGGGCATCTTGCTCGCCGCCGCGACCATCTTGGAACAGCGGCTTCAACGGCAAGGCCGCATCCACAGTCCCGACCAAGCTGGCAATTACCTGGTTGCCCGCTGCGCTCACCTCCCACACGAAGTCTTCGGGGTCGTCTTCCTGGACAACCAGCACCACATCATTTCTACCGAGCACTTGTTCACCGGCACCATCGACGGCTGCGAAGTCTATAGCCGGGTCGTCGCCAAGCGTGCCTTAGAGCTCAACGCCGTCGCCCTCATCTTGTTTCACAACCATCCGAGCGGCAATCCAGAGCCGAGCGAAGCGGACCGCAAGGTCACCCAGCGCCTGCAGGAAGCCTTGGGCCTTCTGGACATCCGAGTGTTGGACCACTTGGTCATCGGCGGCCAGAAGAGCGTCAGCCTGGCGGCAAGGGGGTGGGCATAGCCCGCCCCCTCATACCTGTCCCTAGAAGCAGACGACAGCGGCAGTCCCGTGCTGCCGCCCTCAAGGTTCACATCCACCAAGCCACGGCTCCTCTTAAGAGCCTTATTTCTTGCTCGGAATAAGGGCCACAACAAGCTTGGTCCCTTTGGGTAGTTCCGCGCGCAGTTGCGCTTCCATGACTCCATCTTTCAAGTCGAACCAAGGGTCCATGTAGCCGCCTGGAACCTTGAGCAGGTAGTGATAGCTCGCGTATCTGACCCGGCTGTGGATACACACGATGGTGCCGCTGGGCAGCTTCGCGGGAGGATTCCAGTCGGCAACAACCTTTACATCTTTCTTGTAGAGAGCATTGGCGATTTCATCGATCTCAAAGCCTTTTGGCTTATCGTTTATGCCTGCCGACTTTTCTTTCTCTAGCAAGCGCTTTGCCCGCTGGTATGAGATGTCCAAGATCGATGCCGCGCAGGCAGCCGCACAACCCCATTCGTCTTCCTGCGATACAAGTTCGTATTTCCGCATGCGTCCTATCCTTGTCTGAGGTTGCTGCATTGTATGGCTATCCATACAGCTGGAAACGGCCGCGCTCAGCTGTCCATGGCGAAGGGTAGGGCGGTAGACTCTTGGGCAGAGCAATGGGTTGACACCCCCATGGAGGAGACCGGATACATGGAAAAGAAGACGATCAACGAACCCAAGGTCGGTGAGTTCTTCCAGTTGCGTCCCGATGCCCGCCGAGGCGGAAAAGGCCACGGCGTGGTCTTCGAGAACGAGAAGGCATTGCTGTCGCCTCCGCGGCTCATCTTGAAGCCAGACGAGGGTGGGTTTCCTCCGTTGCGCGAGACTCCGCGCTTGGTCTACATCCCCAGCGAAGGGGAGTTGCCGCAGGACCTGGAGGGCGGCTTCAGTGGCTATTGGTTGGTCTCCCAACGGCTCCGCCAAGTGATGGAGTCTGTGGACGCAGATGCCTTCGTTTTCAATGACGCCGACTATCGCTTGGCCGATGGCTCCAAGGGGCCGACGGTCTTCCTCTGCGATGTCGTGCGGACGTTGGATGCCTTGGACGAGGACGCCTCCGAACTCGATATCAAGATCAGCGATGACTATGAGGACGGAAAGTATTACAGCTTGGCCGGCGGGAGTCGTTTGGCTTTCAAGCGTGACGTGCTTGGAAAGGCCCACGTTTTCAGGCTTCCCTTCCATGGTGGTGTTTTTTGCGATCGGGCGTTCAAGGACGCTGTTGAGGCAGCGGGGATTGGCACTGAAGGCCAATCAGACGGCCTCTGGTTCTACGACGTAGTGAACCGTTGACGCGAGCCGCAAGCCAACAGGAAGGAGCCTGAGTCATGCCGAACTATCGGACGCTTTTTCAAGATCACCACAACATCGAGCAGCAAACGCTCAAGAACAGCGAGTTGCTGGCGAAGCTTCAAGAGACGGGCCGGTTCGACATTCACGCCCCAGAGAATCGCCTGTTCTTGCCGTCCGATCCGCAGTTCGCTCAGGCGTTGGACATTACGCCGCACAGCGGCGGTCCTCTTGGTGCTTACCAAGATGGCGTGATTGAGCGCTTGGACGAACTCCAGGCGACGCGGGATGGTCGCGCCGCCTTGCGTGGCGACCCTGAGGCATTGGACCGCGTTGCCCAGCGTGTGGAGCAATTGCGCGACACCATCAAGGTCGGCTTGATCAATGGCGACTTGAACACCAACACGCCAGTGGGGCTTTCGCCCTCACAGGCGAGCGCGAAAGTTCAGAACTTTTTCCGTGACACCCCGGGCTATCACCAGGCCCACGCTCCACAGATCGATGCCCTGAAAGGTTTCACGGGAGTGGACCACGGCTGGGGAGGCGTGGCGAACTCTGAGTCCCGCATTGTCACCGCGCTTGATCAGATCCAGGTCAGCAATACGTCCATTGCGCGTGGCGGGAATCCAACGCTGCAACGAAGTGGGCTCTCGGTTGCCATCGCCAATGCCCATCACGGCGGACGTGTGGTGCTGTCAGAGCAGGGCATCCTCAAGGTTGAGCAAACCTTGGGTGAGGAAGCCGCACAAAACCTCCGTGTGCCGCGCGGGCAGCGCGGTGATGTCGCCATGCAGCTGTTGATGGGCGAGGCCTCTGCTCGGGGCCTGACCCGTGCTGGCGGACTTTTGACCACGGGCACGGATGCGGTCATGACCGCGCGCACGGCGTCCGCGCTGATGGAGCAGGGAAACACCACGGCCGCACAGTCGGAAGTTCAGCATGCCATTGCTCGAAACGCGGGCGGCTGGGCTGGTGGTGCGTCCACGGCAGCCGCGCTGGGCAGCAGCGGTGGCTTTGTGCCCGCGGCTCTGGTGGTCGGCGACGCCGTCTTGATGAGCAAGGCCTTTGACAAAGGCGCCGATTTGCTGGACAACCGCGCCATCTACCACCAGACCGACAAGGCCGGTGTGGATTGGCAATTCAACGGCCGGGATTGGCAGCGCCAGGGCGCTTTCGAGCGCGGGGCCGATGGACGAGACACTCCCAGTCAGGCTCCGGTGGGCGCCAGCTACGCCAAGTCCCAGGAACTGGGCGCCGTGGCAAACGCCAAGGCGGCCGAGTTGGCGCTGGGCAAGGCACAGCCGCCGCAGGATCCCTTCAATCTCCCGGCCAAGCCTGGGGACCAGACGGGACTGGACAACCAGAACTGGCAGCGCAACCCGGCTACCGAGTCCTGGGAGCGCCAGGTCAAGACCGGCGTAGCGGGGGCAAACGACCGGGGCATAGACGAGCAGCAGACCGCTACCCCGGCGCAGGCGCAGCGTTTGAATCAGGAATCCCTGGCTCGGATCGAGAACAACATTTCCACTGGTCGCGAGGCCATCGCCCAGGCCTATCTGGAAAACCATGCCGCTCAGCGGTCACAGGATTACGGGGTGGCGGTGCCGGCAGCAGTGGAAAGCGCCCGGGCCAAGCCCGACCAGGTCCAGGGCCATAACGGCCAGCTCTACCAGCGAAACGACACCGGGCAATGGGCTGGCAAGGACGGGGTGGCTACCGGCAACTTGGCAGTGGAGTTGGAACTCACCAACCAGATGCGCCAGCCCTCGCTGGAGCATGCCCAGGAGACCCTGACAGCCATCCAATCGCGGCCAGCGCCTACGCCGGCGCAGATGGAGCACAACGAGCTCCTGCATCGATACCGGGCCGCGGGTGTCGACCTCAATGCCCAGGAGAACAACCTCCAGGCGGTGGAGTTGGCCACCCAGCGCACCAAACAGGCCGAAGGCCTCGCTGGCCCGACGATGCAGCAGTTGAAGCCGAACGAGCAGGGGCAATACGGCTATGACAGCCCGATTGCCCACTACCAGACCGGACCCGATGGCGTTGCCCATCAAGTCGCGGTCACCACCGCTGAGGAGCTGCGCCAAGCGAAGGCTGAACTCGGCCAGCCTGCCATGGCGCATGTGCCGATGCTTGGAGCCGTATCGGTGACCGGGCCAGGGCGCAGCGAAGAGCAGGAGGCCGAACCGGCGCTGGAGAAGGCGGCGCCCAGCCAGATGCTGGCCGACAATCCCGCGCACCCGGACCACTCCACCTACCAGCAGATCCATTCCTGGGTGAGGGGCACGGGCAACTGGAACGAGGAAGAGAGTCGCAACGTGTCGGCGTCGCTCTACAAGCAGCAAGCCGAAGATTCGCTGTTGCAAAGGGTCGACCGGGTGACCGGAGGCCTGGGAGACAATGGCGCGCAGAACGTCTTCGCGGTCTATGCGCCCTTCGGGGACAAAGGACCGTTCTTCCATGCCCACGTGGATGGGCGCGAGGCCTCCCAGCAACCGGCCCAGCAGAACCTGCAGCAGGCGGAGGTCATCAAGCAGGACCAAGTGCGCCAGCAGGCATTGGAACAGACCCAGCAGCAGACAGCCCAGCAGGAGCAGGGGCCCAGAATTACGATGTAAAAACGGAATGCTCGCGCGGTTTCCATCCGATGGTGAAATAAAGATTCAACATGTTTGAGAGTAGGCAAAACCTGCGGGAGGCACCTGCTGGTATCAGGGGGCACCGCAGAAGAGGAAAAGCCACACCCTTGAAGTTGCAATAGCCCACAAGGTGTGGCGACTCCGAGGAGCTTAGGCGGTCACATGCAGTCCGCTCTTTGCCTTAGCCAGCCGGGCATGGTTAGCCAGGTGCTCCGGATTAGGATGCAATGAGTGAGCGCTGGGGAGACGCAGAAACTTCCCGTCTAAATCTTCGTAGTCGGTTCCTATCAGGGAGGGAGCTACTGCAATGTGGAACTCTGGGGTGACCCAAATAAGTCCAAGATCAAACAACGTGTGGATGTCTGCGCGTAAAAGCAGTCCGTTGTCTATCCGGTTCGTATGATCTCCTCTGTAAGGGCAAATGTGAGCAGCCTCTAGCACTGCTATTGCGTTGCTTCCAGTGATGGCGCAGCGTCGCTCGTAGGCCTCAAGTAGCTGATCCCTGAAAGTGGATTGGCCCCGCCGTTGGGCCACTGCTGTAAGGGCCCACACGCGCGCGTCATAATCCGAGTCGAGAGGCGGTAGGTGTTCAAATGCATGGCCCAAGGCCTCGGTCTCGGCCAAGACGATTTCGCTCTCTGGAAGCTGCACTGCTTCCCAGTCGCCTTCCCCGTTCCGTTGCAAATCCCAGTGCCCATGAATTTCTGGCCTGAAGACTTGATATGTCACGCTGCGACGCTTTCCGTGGCGGAACAGCCGGTCTCTTGGATGCCCGGAGTCAGAGTGCCAGTTCTTTCTTGATTTATCGAAATGCCGCCTATTGGCATCGTTAACCGTCAAAAAAGACAGATTGGCACCCAAGTCTGAGTGGTCTTCTTCGCGATAGTTTTGGCTCAGCCAATGTTGAATTTGAGCAAGAGAAGAGGGCTCTTGGAGTGCCGCCACGGCCTCAGCAACATGCCAATACTTCGCCGAGACTTTTCGCCGACGTTCGTCTTCGCCAATGGGTAGCTGGCCGGTATGCTCGAAGGTTAGCTTAAATCCGTCAGCTTCGAGCGTCTCAACCCGCCCAACCAACGTGAAGTCGGGTTCGAAATCGTTTGTCAAACGTGTGGCGTTTCCCAACTCGACCTCTCGTGGGTCATCGGACGATGCCACAACGACGCGGATGGGAATGTTCTGCTCAAATGACAGTCGTAGGTGCTTTAGAAACGTGTGCTTTCCGGCACCTTTCCAGTAAGTCGTGCCACTCTCATAGCTCAACCTTCCGGGCGAGAAGTCATGTTCCCAGAGGCTGACTATCACCTGCCTTGGCTCTTCTGAGATTGCCGAATAGGTGAACTGCGGATTGAGCAGCTCTACGCCGTATTGGCGGAAAGCTTGAGTGATGCGCATGCGATTCCCTTTTCTAAATGGCACCAAGCGACTGGTGGTTACATCAAAATAGGTTTGGTTTTTCTGAACTAGGTTTGAGCGGATGCCCGGTCATAATAGCGACGTCGGCGCAGGGACTACCATGGCGCATGATTTGAGATTCAACGAGCTCGGATGCCATTTGTTCTTTGCAATTTTTCGACTCACTCTCGCTAAGTAGGCCTCGGGCGAGGGTGGCGGCGTAATCCTATGCCGTCTTTGGTTGCACACAACGTGCGCAGCAACGACGTTCTCTGGCGTGTCACCTCCTCCATCTTGCTTTGCGAGCAGATGCTCCGCCGAGCATTGGAACGGCCGCGCAGAGCGCGGGCGCAAGCCCAGTTCGTCTGGCGAGGAGAGCCACATCGGACGGCGGCAGTAGAAGCAGCGGCCTGCCTGGGCGTGAAAGGCTTTGGTGCGAAGGGTTTTGAGGCGTTTCTTGCTCATGGGAAGCTCCGGAATCGAAAGGATTCCCGTGCCCCCATTGGGTGGACCTCGGGCACCCGGAGCCATTGGCTATGCGGGCACAACACCGGGGGATTTCCCACTTGCAGTCACTTTGTAGCTCAACTTTTGGAAGGCCGCAACTTATCGCCCCGCAAGCAAACGCGAGCTTTGAGAACCAGGTTAGTGCGTTCTTGGGCTTTCGTCGGCGCTGGCGACCGCCATTCGCAGCCCTCCAAGCGAACAGGCGTGGTTCCGAGTTGCGTGATCATTTCGATTTTCCACGTGGGCCAGCAACGCGCCTAACAACTCGTTGTCCTCTAGCGCTTCTGCCCCTGCTAGGAAAACAATCTCTGCAACCCGATTGCGTCGTTTGCTTTCCTCGCGGCGCTTCATTTCCTTCGCTTTCACGGCGTGACGCTGATTGGCTAAAAGCTCCTTCGCTTGAAGTTGAGCCAGTCGTTCCGTTGCGCGTTGAATTTGATCGTGATAGTGATTCGTGGTGGTCATGCGTTGCTCCGGTAGTCCAGCCTTGAGTGAACCAGGGAAAAGCGTCCCGTCAAGTTTCCAGCGGCTCCGAATTTTTCGTGTCGCCGAAACTGAAAAGATCTGAAAAATAAGAACTTTTAAGAACAAGCAAGAGCGCACTGATGCAATGTCTGCGACATAGCGCGCGCCAGGTGCTACGCCCCCGGACCCCCAAGCGCTCCGCGCTTGCGCAAATCAAAAGCCGCGGCATAAAGGGAGCAACCTCATCCGGAGCTGTGCATGGCCATCTACCACTCTCGCGTCAAAGTTTTTAGTCGTTCCCGCGGCGATTCCGCTGTCGCCGCTGCCGCTTATCGCGGTGGGCTGCTTCTCATCGATCACATCACCGGCCAGCGCCACGACTACCGCCGCCGCGGCGGTGTCGTGGAGACCATCTGCCTGGTCCCACAGGACGCGCCCGACTGGGCACTTGTCCCTGCCGTGCTCTGGCCGAAAGCCGAGGCGGCGGAGAACCGCAAGAACTCGGTGGTGGCCCGCGAGTTCGAGGTCGCCTTGCCCCACGAGCTCAACGACGAGCAGCGGTCCGTGCTCGCCACGGCCATCGGCCAAGCGCTTGTCGCCCGCTACGGGTTTGCTGTGCAAGCCAGCATCCACTCGCCGGGCTCCCGTGACGGCCTGAACCATCACGTCCACCTCCTCGCCACCACGCGGCGGTTGACCAGCGACGGCTTTGCCGAGAAGACGCGGGAGTTGGATGGCGGCGCGTCGGGGAAGATCGAGATCGAATGGGTTCGCCACACCATGGCTTCCACGATCAACGAGCACTTAGCTGCTGCCGGCATCGATGCTCGGGTCGACCATCGCCGCCTGGAGGTCCAAGCCGAGGAAGCTCTGGCTCGCGGTGACTGGGCTGAAGCGATGGTGTTGTCTCGTCAGCCCACCAAGCACATGGGCAAAGCGGCCTCCGCCCTCGAACGCCGGGGCGTGCTTACAGAGCTGGGCGCCGAGAACGCGCGCATCGTTCGAGAAAACGAAGAAGCTTTCGAACAATTGCTAGCTCGAGCTGAGCAAGAGGGCAGAGCAGTTCCAGGCTCCAATGGTCATAGCCATGACCAAGCGCAGCGCGACCGTCGACGCCGGGCGGGCTCCAAGAACGACCTCCGAACTTCTGTGCCTGGATTGGAAATCCACGGGCTTCGAGGCATGCGCCTGTCCGAAGCGCTTGGTTGGTCTGCAGAAGAGATGGAACCTCGACCAATGCGCTCCATCGGAGAGTTGGTCATGGAAGCGGCTCGTGACCTGGCAGAGATCCTCTCGACTCGGTCCGACCTAGTGTTGGTGGCAACTCAGCGATTGTTGCGGAACTGGACGGCGCAAACGGCGACGTTTGTCGACAACGCCGACCTTCGCCGAGGACTTGATGGGCTGGTCGAACGACTGGGCCGCCTCAAGCGCAGCATGGTGAAGTTCGCCCAACGAACCAGCGCCTTGGGGCGTGCGAAGAAGCTCTTCCACCTAGCTGAGCAGGCATGGGAGCAGTTCAACGGCGACCATCCCCGTCCCGATGGCGAGTGGTCCTCTCAAGAATGGGAAAAGCGACGAGGACGGCGGTTGGCCCTGCTGGAAAAACGCACAGCCGAACTGGCGACAGCCCGGTCAGCGGTCTCCGAGCAGCGGTGGAACGACTACGAGAACGAGATTGAGATCCGCGCGGCTCAAGTGGAACAGTGGAGCGAAGCGATGCTCGCACGTCCAGAGCCTGAAATCGTCCATGGCTCTGTTGCATCTATCGACGCTACTCCAGCCATGCCCAAGCCTTCGCCGATGCCAGTGTCAGTGCCAGCGCCGCAACTAACACGCCGCCGGCCGCGCCCCTGATAGACACTTGAAGCTCCACACTATGCGCCATAAGGCGTAGAAGTGATGCTATGACTAAACTAAGCCTATGGCGGCCGAAGCTGCGCCGAAGTTCAACCCACCTTCGAATGCATACTGTTTCCATATGCTTCATTGGCTCAATGTCAAGGATGAGGCTATTTCTAGCCAAACGCCGACGGTCTGGGGATGATCGAAGCTTGGTAAGAAGAATTGTGTTAGTTGGTTGACCATGGAATGTTCCACGTCAAGGCAGGCCAAGGCAATGTCGAGTCATGATCTGCGACCTCACCTGGACGTATGCTGCTTGCGTCGGCGAGTGCGTCAGAGTGAAGCGAACCGCTTCGCGAAACGTGTCGTGCAGTTAAGCTGCGCGGAAATTTGATGATCTCACCGCACTGCGTGACTAGAAGATTGCGATTCCGACTCTGGCCGCAGAGCGCCATCCGACCATTTGCAGCCTTCCCTAGCAATCGGCCATGTCGACCCCTCGATTCCTGCAGAAGGGAGTCTGCAAACTTGGTAATCTCCTAGTTCTGGGTTCTAGGCTCACGACTTCGTCCATAAACAAGACGTGTGCGTGAGAGTGCCAATTTATTGGAAAGTCAAGCCGAAAGTCGTCCCCATAGCGAAACGCTTACTGCAAACTGACATGTCTATCTATCAAGAACTTGCGATACCCCCTGAACTAGAGATTTTGATGGCTCAGGAACTCGCCGTCGCCTTGGCTGCCAAGTATGTAGGGTTTTGTTTTGAAGCATTCGAAGTTCAGTGGTCGGGCACCAGTCACGAGCCGCGCGCCTTATGTTCTGTCTCTGGCATTCATCTGCTGATCTCTGGCGAGCCGGAGCAGCGTCGGGCTTACATTGAAAAGCGAATAGCCGTTCTTTGCGCACGAGCTTATGCAGCTATGCTCGTCTTGACGCGCAGGGTAAATGCCGAAGGGCAGCCCCCCTCGGGTAATGAGTTCTGGCAAATCCTCCAAGATAACGGAGACCGTTTCCGTGTGGAAGAGCTGTGCGCAGCCTATTTGATAGAGAGCAAAGACAGTACAGAATCGAAAAATCTGGAAGAGGAATTTTTCGAAAGACAGAACCAATATATCCTCCGATTCGGCCTGGATACTCTCGCAAAATTGCTCACGGAGAAGGAATTTCTTTCCTTCGTTGAACAATCGCTGAGAAACTTTAAGCGTTCTAATGCATTGTTTCAGACAATGATCGACGCTGAACTTTTGGAGCGCTACGAGCCGGGTGTTCCTACGCTGGAGATCAGAGAGAGGGCGCGCCTGTCTGAGCAGCCAAGCTACCTCTCAACGGACTTTAACGGTCTGATACAGTCACGTTCCGAGGAAGATGATGACGCATCTCGACGATGCCTCGTGGCCCATGAGCTCGGGCACTGGCTGGCCGCTCGGTATGTCGAAATTCCTACATCGGGAGTTGAGTTAAATTTGGCAGAGTGTGTTGGGTTTTGCACCGTTTTCGTAGGTCTTCCTGCATTTCATTGGTCGCTTGAGTGCTACTTGAGCGCCCGTATAGCGGTGCTGTGTGCTGGTTCCTACGCTGACTGCTGGTTGCGCCATCCAGACAAACGCTGTGCCATCGGTGGCGTGTTTTATAGCACTTTGTGCCGTAAGACTGGCATGGGCGATTTCGCCAAGCTAATGGAGTTGTATCTGTTGTATAGAACAATAGCGCGGTCGGTTAATGTGCGGCGAGATTTGGCTTCTCCACCATGTGGTAATGAAATCCTTTCCGTGCTGACATCGTTACTACGGGAATTTAAGTTGTATGAGTCTCTGAGATCGCCGGGGTTCGAAAATTTTGCGAAACAGATATTCTGTGAAGCGAAGCTGTCAGGAATGATTTCTTCAAATGCGCCATCGCAATTTATTGAGTTTAAAACAGCGAGGCTTGATGCTTCCTGCGCCGAACATGGTATCTCAAGAAATGGCGAGTGAATTACGAACTTGAGTCGCCTTCGATGCAATTTGCGCCGACACGGAAGTAAGGCAGATTGGGGTCTGTAGGTATTGACGGACGGTTAATGAGTGATCTCCTTGCCGTAAGCGAGCACGTTCTTTCTGCCGCGCGTTGCACAAGCCTACGATTCGAAGCTTTTCTAAGCTGCCGGTCCAAAAATGTGGAGCTCCGTAACACGGGCGCTCCCCCTTGATTCTGTTAGTCCGTCTGACGTGTTCTTTGAGCACTTATGGATTATGGACATCAAAAGCCCAGCAAATGCTGGGCTTTCTTCTTAGGTCTTAACGCCGGGGGCGAGGACGCAGGTCTATGCGTTCAATCCCAGCGGGCTCCTTGGGGCGGGGGACGTTGTCCTTGTTCTTCTTTTTGCGCGCCTCTCGCCATTCCTCGATGGAAGCGGGCATGGTCGGCACAACGCTGCGATCGACAGCCGCTCGTTTGACGAGGATGGGCTGGGATGGGGCCATGGTCGATGCCTGGGTTTGACCGACCGGCCCTGGCCCGCCGAGCCTCAGCAGCTCGGCCGCCAGGTCGAGCGCGTATTGGATGTCCTCCACTTCTTGAGGGGGAAGGCGCGTAGTGCGTTGCTGAAGGAGGTGGCCGAGCAAGCGACTGGCGATCTGAATCTGCGTCTGGTGGTGCATGGGTGCTCCTGTGTTGGGTGAGCACTCATAAAATCAGTTAGCTCTTTTCACGCAAGAGCTCGCTTGGTGCGTCACTTCACAGATCCGTTGACTTTTTCCGCCGGAATTTTATGAAAGGTATTAGCTTCCTTCTGTCGCGTATTAGGCAATTGCTCGGTCCCGCTAATTCAGCACCGATACGAGTTTAGTATGCATCTCTGTCAAGACTGTTTTTTGTCCGACTCGATCCGATCAGCGGCGAGTGCCAATAACCCTGAAATTCGTTCAATCCTACCTGTGTATACAATCACGGCCAATGTGCCAAGCAGGATGCCAAGACTCCCAGAGAGGACGAATGGCGGAATAGCTTGGAGCTTGCCCCAAAGGGCCGCCTTCTCCCCAGCATCTTGTAAGTTGATCACCAACACCCCGATGGCAGTGAAGACGGTTGTCATGTTTGTCCGTCTCGTCAGCAACTTGACTCTCAAGTCGAATAGTTTCGAGCGCTCTCGCAGTTGAGCAGGGTCGCACCGAGCCCACTCTGTAATTGTGTCCTGATCTCTGCGGATGCCTTCGTCTATCTGCAAAGCCGCTATTCGAAAGCCAGATTTTAGAGATAAGAACAGATCGACAATCTGGGAAATAGCCCACGTTAGTGCAGTGATGACGATTGAGCAAATAAGAACGAGTATCAAAAACTTGGCAGTAGCATCAGAAATCAGCTCAAAGCCGACGAGTCCTGCAACGATGAGAAGTAAAACGGCGACAAGCGCCAATACAAAGAAAGCGACCAACTCTATTTTATCGACCGTAGAACGCCTCCTGGCTGGGGCCTTCGTCTTCATTAGTAGCTCAGCCGTGCTAGGGATTGGTGCAAAGAGGTGATCAATCATGCTTGTATCTCCGCAAAAAGAAGTTCATGAATTTTCGCTTAAGAATTTTATTACGGCTTCAGACCCACCGGCGGACACTGACTGAAAGTCTCAGTTCGAGTAGCGGCAGACCTGGCGGCTCAGGCGGAAATGAGCTGTCCTGTCCTGTAGCTTTGGCTTTTTTTGTTCGGTTCGCGCGCTATTGCCGCACAGGGCTCGGTATCGAGAGCAAGGCATCGCAGTAAACGATCGTTAGCCGGGCCGCGATGCTTGGCCGGGCTTCTATGTTGTGGCGAAGGGATGGAAATATCATGTTGCTTGACCAGTAATCAACCGATGGCTCTACGTCCCGCGATTGCTGCAATATGCGCATTCGTGAGGTCATCTAAAAAAGGAAGGGGCCTCGAAGATATTGCTAAGATTAGATGCGCTGAGGCTAGCTCTTCTTCTTTTTAGGGCGTTGAGGTATAGCGGCCGAAATCTGTCCTATGGGAAGTTCAAAGAAATTTCTTCGAAGGAACTGCTCTAGAACATGAAGCAGGATTGATAGTTGCTCGTCGTCCGGACTCCATCCGCGATGTGCAGCAGCGTTGCCCGCATTCACAGCAACTTGCATGTGCTCAGCCTCTACCTTTCCTAACCGCCCATCCTCCAATAGGGTTTCTATCTTTTTATTGAGTTCTAAGCTCTCTTCGATCCCGAGTAGGAACGTTGTCCTATCAAAGGCAGTCCGAAGGCCGATGGCCGTAAGGACGTTCAAGTTGTTGGCTTTGGCAACATACATTTCATGGACGACCTGTGAGAGGACGCTGTCCTTTCGATACAGATCCCATGTCCAGTCTGGCTTCTCAGACTTGGGCTCTGGCGGTGGGTAGACGGAAACCGTCTTCGGGTAGATCATTTCATCTTGACCGGATTCAGGATCAAACTTTACGTCCCAGTCTTCTGAGTGCCAACTCTCAATCTTGTAGAAAACTGTCTCGCATCCACGACAGCGGAGAAGTTGATGGCTCGCGCCTCCCCACATTGGATGCTCCGGATGCGTATGGTCTTCGCTCTCTTCTGTTAGGTCATGCAAAAGATCACAAGATCGCTCTCCACCGCATCGTGGACAGGGAGTTCGGACGATGCGTTGGTCACTCACGTTGCAATCTCCGGCTCGGTCTTGACTGGACGAGCAGCGGCTCGACGTCGACGCCTTGGCGGAGGTAGCGTGCTTCGTAGCTTCTTGGCCTCCGCCTTCAAGCTTTTTCCGCGTTCTTGATCAAGATTTCCTATGTTTTCGAGCTGACCTACCAGTCCACGTTTGGCCTTGATGGTTGCCCGACCGCTCTCAATCTCAGTCCGAGCCTCATGCATCTCCTTGTGCTTTTTGTTTGGGGCTCGACTGATGCCATGGCGAAACGCCCGGCCCGTGACGACCTTGGCGCGGGTCTTCCGAAATAGTTTTGCCTTCTCAACTTTCGAGCTAAAGCCGAACCTTCTCAGCAAACGATCCAGCCACTGGATATCGCCGTGTCCGATTGTGTCTCCAGTGATGGCGACATCATCCACATAAAGCGTGAAAGTGCCTCCCTGATTGGCTACACGCTGGGCGATTAGGTCAAACATGTCACGGCAGGCCCAAAAAGAGACAAGAACGCTGGCCGGGGATCCAGTTGCCAACTTCCCTTGATAGCAGACCAAGTCAGCCATCGCATCTGCAACATCTCCCGGGCATTGGAAGACGTTTCTGAAAAGCCTGAAGACACGTTGACGTGTGATGCTGGGATAGAAGTCGGAGACATCAACCGTTACGGTTGCCCCCGCCGCGAGCATGTGCTGCTCAGAGTTGGAGAGGTGAGATCGCTTGGGGATTCCTGAGTGAAGATAGTCCGGCACGCGGACTTGCTTGAGCAGCACGTTAAGCCGCTTCTGAAGCGGCTTGATGACCTCACTCGGGGCTTGAATCAGGCGCATCTTCCCCGTCCTTGGATGAGCCTGGTGGAACTCGCTGAAGTTATCCGGACGTTTGCACAGGGCACGAAGGGCACTCGGTGAGCCCTTCCATTCAAGAAATCTTGCGAGTGCCTTTAACGTCGGCAGCCGATAGAGCGCCGAAGAACTAACGTCATAGCGATTCGCGCTTTTTCGGGGAAGCGTCATGGTCGGTGTCCAGGGTCCATTCCAGAACTTTCATCAGCCTCTTGGCGTTCCTTTGTCGGCGCTCCGAGGGGCCCTCGATTGCTTCGGCGAAGCTTAAGAACGTCGAAGGTGGCACATCGAATACTTCTGCAAACTTGTGTAGAAGCTCCACTGACGCGGCTTTTTTTCCTGACTCAATCTCAGAAAGGTGGGAGCGTGATATGCCCAGGCGCTCCGCTAGCTCACCTTGTTGCATTCGGTGAACCTCGCGGACCGTCTTTAAAGCCTTGTGGAGCATTTTCCTCTCTTCCTGCATGCGTAGATAAAAAGGAGGGTGCTACTGATTGGTCTTAGAGTCCAAACTTTCCGCGCCGCGCTCAACGATCAACGTGGTCATACACCTTCCACACAATCATCAATAGACGGAACAACCAGGGACCGCAAAAAACTCGTTTGAACCATTTCAGCAGCAGCTGGCGTTTGTCATCTTTCCTGTCAACATTTGAAACCATGTTGGTGTCCTCGATGCACCTCACCGGGGTGGAGAGGCTCCGTTGCTACATCGAGAATGGGGGACGCCAGTTATTACCCTCCTCCAATCTATGGCTGCGAGCCGTTGCCGCAGCCACCTGACCCTTCCCGATGGTCCCGACCGTTGCCGGCCGCCGACGCGTCGCTCGGAGTGTTTTGGGCTCCTCGCCCTCGAGTAGTTGCCTACTCACGCCATGGCACGGATTGTTGCTCCCCTGGATGACGACGTCAGAGTAGCAGTCATTTGCTGAAATGTCGCTAAGAGCGACATGATGTCGTCAAATTTGTTCAGTGATCGGTCATTTTTATGTTGCGACCGTGTTGCGACAGGTTGGCATTGCTGGCTAGGCCTTTGCACAAAAGCCTTGCTGCACTAGGCTTCAGAGCAATACGATCACCATACGCCAAGAGTGCTTCATCAGCGGGGTGTGCTCGACTGCTCCGCTGGTGGTCTTGGATTTGTCTTTTGAATCAGTGCTTTGCAAGAAACGTCCTTCCAGGGTGTGCGGTCGATCAGGGCGGTCGCTGCGACAAGCGAGTTCCGTGTTGCGCCGCCGTTGCGGCGCCGTTGACGGCATCAATCGACGGTGCGACGCAGTGGGGAGAGCCCAGAGCAGCGTGTTGCATTGGAGCGGCAGACTGCGCGGCCCGGATGCAAGTTTAAGCGCACCGGCTTAAAAATCCTCGTGCCCGGCCGACAATGCGCCACGCGCGGTGCGGCGAACGACTCATGGCGGCGGATCGCGCGGCCTGAAGCGCTGAGGACGGCACGCGACCGGCGCAAGTTGGTCGGCAGAAAGCGTGCTCCGAGGCAGTCTGAGGGGCGGCATGTTGGCGGAGACGCGCCATCGAAAATCGAAGCACGGATGTCATCGTCGGCTCGCAGCCAGTTGACGCCTATTCGGGCAATGGGGCACCCGTTTGGACCGGAGTGCGAATCGCGGCGCCGGTCGAGCAGATGTGGCCAGTTGCTGTGACCGCCCGGCTGGATGCGTCGCGATCTCACAGCGTGTGCCGTCACTAGGTGATCAAAGCGGCGCGAGTGATGACTGGCTTCGTCCGCAAATGCGTGGAAGTGCCGCCTTTAGCAGTCGATGGCGCTAAACGCGAAGCCACGCCGACTGCGATCGGCCGCGCGATGACGACTGCTCTAAGCTGCGGTGATTGCACGAAGCCTGCCGATGCGGCTATGTGCCCGACGCAGGCATCCAGCGCGCGCGCGTGCCAGATCCAGTGGGTTGCGAGCAAAAATTTCGTGTGTTTTCGATAGCGCTGATGCGTGTAGCTGCGCATGGACCGTACGTGTTACTTGGAGTAATTCATGCATCTTCTACGTCCCCTTGCCGTCGGTCTGCTGACGGCCGCGTTGTTCACCGCCTGCAAGCCGGCGCCGCCTGCCGAAAACAAGGTGGCAACCTCAACACTCGGGCAGACAGCTGAACAGGCAGCCAAGGCCTTCGACGCGCTGCTTGACGCGCAGTGGCAACACCAGCTCAAGCAGGCCCCGGAGTTCGCGAGCACCATCGGCGACAAGCGCTACAACGATCGCTGGAGCGACTACTCGCTACAGGCCGTGCCTGCAGAGCGCAGCGCCGTGGCGGGTCTGCTCAGGCAGTTCGAAGCGGTGGATGCCGCAGCGCTGGACCAACAACGTCAACTCAGCCTGCAGATGATGCTCGGCCAGCTGCGCGACACGCTGGACGGTATCGACCTGAAGACCTACGAGATGCCGCTGGACCCGATGCAAGGCATCCATCTGACGCTTGCCGGCTACAGCGACAGCTTCCCCTTCGACACCGCCAAGGACTACCAGGACTACATCAAACGACTGCAGACGCTTCCTGCGGTGGTCGATCAAGTCATCGACGTCTCGCGGCAGGGCGCCAAGGATGGCCTGATGCCGCCGCGCTATCTGCTTGAGCGCGTGCCCGAGCAGATTGACGGAATCGTGGCTCAGCGTGGCGCGCAGAACCCATTTGCCTCGCCATTGGAAAAACTCGACGGCGTGGTGCCCGCCGATCAGCGCGATGCGCTCAGGAAGCAGCTGCTTGAAGCGATCGACCAGCAGGTCCGCCCGGCCTACGCCAAGCTGTCCGCGTTCGTGCGCAATGAATACGCCCCACAAGGACGTGCGCAGGAGGGGCTGTGGTCGCTTCCTGATGGCGAGAAACTCTATCAATACCTGGTGCGTACCCAGACCACCACCGATCTGACGCCTGAACAAATCCACCAGATCGGGCTGCAGGAGGTTGCGCGCATCGAAGGCGAGATGACCGTCATTGCCAAGGCGCAGGGTTATGCGGACCTGGCCAGCTTCCGCAAGGCGGTGGCAGCCGATAAGCGCCGCTTCGCGACCTCCAGCGAGCAGCTACTGGAGCAATACCGTCACTACGTCGCGGGAATGCAGCGGGAGCTTCCAAAGTTATTCGAGCAGGTGCCGAAAAAGCCCCTGGAAGTTGAGCCGATGCCGGCATTCCAGGGTAAATACCCGCCCGCCCGTTACCTGCAAAGCAACCCGGAAAGCAGCAAGCCGGGCGTGCTGAGAGTCAATATCAGCGACGTCGCTCACCGCACGCTGATCAACGTTGAAACTATTGCTTATCACGAGGGCGTGCCAGGCCATCACCTGCAGGTCTCGCTTACACAGACGCTACCATTGCCGCCGTTCCGCCAGCAGGGTGGGTATAACGCCTACGGCGAGGGGTGGGCACTGTATGCCGAGCGCTTGGGCAAGGATGTCGGGCTCTACAAAGATCCCTATAGCGACTACGGCCGGCTATCGGCTGATCTATTGCGCGCCAATCGATTGGTGTTGGATACCGGCGTGCACTACAAGCGCTGGAATCGTCAGCAGATGGTGGACTTCTTCCACGCGCATCCATCCGACGACGAGGCGAGCATGCAGTTCGAAATCGACCGCTACATCGTGTGGCCAGGCCAGTCGTTGGGATACAAGGTGGGGCAACTGCAATTCATGGCGCTGCGTGCAGAGGCGCAGAAAGAACTCGGCGATCGTTTCGACTTGCGCGCATTCCATACTGCAGTGCTCGGCGACGGCGACATGCCGCTTGCGATGTTGCAGCAGCGCGTGCGCCAATGGATCGCGAAGGTCAAAGCGCATCAGGTGGCAAAATAGGTGAGCCCGGTGTGCTCTTGCGTACCAGCTTGCGGCACATGCTGGTCGCAGTAGCACGGAGGGCAAACGGTCAAATGGTGCAGTTACCTGAGTAAACGAGGGCTGACGTCGGGCCGATATGTACCGACGCAAATCCCAGAGAAATCATTGATTGCTTGAGTCAAAAAGCCGAGCGTGCGGCAGCCGTTGCCTGTTCCACCAGCGCGGCATGCTGCTGCGTGGTTTCGTCCATCCGGGTGACAGTGAGGTCGACCTGTTCGCTACCGGCCGACTGCTTCTGCGATGTGGCGGAAATCTCGCCCATGATGTCGGTGACGCGCTGCACGCTGGCGACGATCTCGGCCATCGTGGTGCAGGCGCTGTGCACCAGTGCCGAGCCTTCGGCGACGCGCTCGACTGCATCGTCGATCAGGCTCTTGATCTCCTTGGCCGCAGCCGCGGAGGGTTGGGCGACCTTGCTGACGATGTCCCGCCCTGCGAGCCGACGCCGACTGCACAGTGTTCTTGCAGCCGCCGCGCTACAGTCACCGACCCACCATTACGTACGACACGCCGCATGGATAACCGCAATCAGGAATGGATGCAGGCCGTCACCGACGCACTCAGCGATCTGCTCGCCGCGCGCGTGGCGCAGGCCACGCTACTGGAAGCCATGCTGGTCTCGCATCCAGATCCGGTCGCCCTGAGAAAAGCATGGGACGAACTGTCGTCTCAGCGCATCGCAGTCGTTGCACAGAACAAGGCAGTCGCCTCGGTGGAACGGCCAATGGATGAATACACGCTGGAACAATTCCAGGCCTGGGAAGAAAAATTTCGCCGCTACTTTCCGCGTGATGTGGATCTGCGATAGGTGCACGATCTAGCGTTTTCGCTGTCGTCAAAAATGAAGGCGAAAGACGGCGCGCAGTGCATTTCCTTGACGCCTGCATGCTTGCGCCGATGGTGGAAGCTCTGCACAACCCGCCAAGATCGTTGAGGTTCAAATGGAACCGCCGAGTTGAAGCGTGTCGTCGGCTTGAGCTTGGTGAAACCACGCAAGATGGGGATCTCGTGCAGCGCTTCGTCCAGTGCTGGATCGCTCAACGCATACCGCCGCGATAGCAGATGCATCCGCAACATCGCCGCTAGTGTGTACGGCTGCCGGCCTGGGCGTTCTGATACCTGGGGGTGGGGCTCGGGCAGCTCGATCACTTGCTGCTACGCCACGATCTATGGACTCCCAGCAAGTCAGTGCCAGCCAAAATGAGAAGTCTACGGTCAATGTTGATGACAAAACTTGACAGGTGTTAGCCCGCTCAAGCTGTCGTGCGGTCTTTGTTGGTTGTCGTTGGCCGGACATTGTTTGTCTTGTTCGCGGAGCTCGCGTCGCGTGTGGAAAATGCATGGATATGCGAGCACCAACACGGCAGCGTGGGCCGGGGCAAGGCCGTCAAGCCACGAACGCTCGCGGCTTGCTTCGCATGCGCTTCAACGCCGGCCGTGCTGGGGGCATCCCGTGTGCGTGCACAGCCGTCTATTGCTTCGGAATGACGACTCTTCGCTGTTGGAAAAGCTAAGATCGAAGCTTGTGCAAAGTCGGAGGCGCTAATGATCGATCGTCGTACGTTTCTTGCCACGGGTGTGGTGGCCGCTAGCGCCAGCTTCAGTGCATCGGCAGCGCGCCTCGCGCAGGCGCCGCGCGCCAACGGGCCGGCACCGTGGGGTGCGCTGCCCAGCAAGCGACAGCTGCGGTGGCATCGGTGGGAGCAATACGCCTTCGTGCATTTTGCGATGAACACCTTCACCGACAAGGAATGGGGCTACGGCGACGAGGATCCGCGCAAATTCGATCCCAGCGATTTTTCAGCCGATCAAATCGTTGCTGCTGCCAAGGCCGGCAATCTGAAAGGGCTTATTTTCACGGCCAAGCACCACGATGGGTTCTGTCTTTGGCCGACACGCTTGACCGAGCATTGCATTCGCAACTCGCCCTACAAGAACGGCAAGGGTGACATCGTCGGGGAGATGGCAGCGGCGTGTCGACGCGCCGGCCTGGCGTTCGGCATCTACCTCTCGCCCTGGGATCGCAACCATGCCGAGTACGGCCGCCCCGGCTATCTCGACTATTTCCGCAAGCAGATCGTCGAGCTCTGCACCGGCTATGGCGACCTGTTCGAGTTCTGGTTCGACGGCGCCAATGGCGGCGACGGCTACTACGGCGGAGCGCGCGAATCGCGCAAGATCGATGCGCCCGCGTACTACAACTGGCCACGGATGATCGAGCTGGTGCATCAGCATCAGCCGATGGCCTGTACCTTCGACCCGCTCGGCGCCGATATCCGCTGGGGCGGCAACGAGGACGGTATCGCCGGCGATCCATCCTGGCCGACCATGCCCAATGCCCCGTATACCCAGGAAAACGGCAATTCCGGCGTGCGCGGCGGGGCGCTATGGTGGCCGGCCGAAACCAACACGTCGATCCGCCCGGGCTGGTTCTACCACGCCGATGAAGACGGCAAGGTGCGTAGCCCGGAGAACCTGGTGCGCTATTTCGACACCTCCGTCGCGCGCGGCACCAACATGAACCTCAATCTGCCGCCCGACCGACGCGGCCGCATCGCCGACCACGACGTGGCGGTGCTGCAGAGTTTCGGCGATGCGATCCGCGCCAGCTTCGCCATCGATCTGGCCAAGGGTGCCAGGGCCAGTGCCAGCGCGTCGCGCGGCCCGGGGTTCGAGCCGGCGCGCGTGCTCGACCGCCAGCCGGACAGCTACTGGTCTACGCCTGACGACGTCACCACGCCGACGCTGACGCTGGAGCTATCGGCGGTGCACAGCTTCGACTTGATCCGGCTGCGCGAATACCTGCCGCTGGGTGTGCGCGTTACCCGCTTCGCGGTCGAAGCCGAGGTCGATGGGCAATGGCGGCGGCTGGCCGAAGCGCAATGCATCGGTGCACAGCGCATCGTGCGGCTAGATCGCCCGGTTGCCGCACGCCGGGTACGCCTGATCGTGCTTGAGGCGCCGGTGTGCCCGGCGATCAGCGAATTCGCGCTGTTCCGTGCCGTTGCGCCAGTGCCGGTGGCGCGGCCGACGGCGAACGCGCCGGATGTGTTGTCCTCCGCTGGCTGGCGCATCGTCGAGGCCAGCGCGCCAGGGGCGGACAAGTTGCTCGACGACGATGCCGGCACGATCTGGATCACGCCCGCGCCCACGCCCGGCCATCCCGCGCAGGCGACCATCGACCTCGGCGCGCTGCGTCAGGTTGCCGGTTTCAGCCTGACGCCCTCGCGCACGGTGATGAACGGTGCGGCGCCACCGAAGGGTTATCGCGCCGAGACCAGCGCAGATGGCCAGCACTGGCAGCCGGCCGGCGCCGGCGAGTTGTCCAATATCGCCTATGCGCTCTCGACTCAGCGCCTGAATTTCCCCGAGGTCCGCCAGATCCGCTACCTGCGGCTGTCGTTCGCGGAAACGGCGGTACCCGCCGAGCGGCTGGCGATCGCGGGTATCGGTGCGTTCTCGCGCTTGCGATGAGGGCTTGCACTCCCTCGCGGCCACGCGCCGCGAGGGGAAGCATCCGG
The DNA here is from genome assembly GCF_056675575.1 of Xanthomonas sp. NCPPB 3959. NCBI lineage: Bacteria > Pseudomonadati > Pseudomonadota > Gammaproteobacteria > Lysobacterales > Lysobacteraceae > Xanthomonas > Xanthomonas sp. NCPPB 3959. Next base: position 129,476 of record NZ_JBWWVR010000013.1, on the reverse strand, counting down.
GTTGACGGAGTTTCGCGGAATTGAGACGCGTCAAGCGAGGCGATGGAGCTAGACGTCGCCGCATTCAGATCACGTGGCGAACCTGCATCGTGAACCGCCTTGTCCAGAGCTTCCCAGGCGTGTCCAAATTGCGCGGTTTGCGGGATTGCGCACCGCTTGCATGATGACGCGCAACCGCGCAACCGCGCAACCGCGCAACCGCGCAACCGCGCACTCGCTTTTGTTGGCCGCTCTAAGTCGGAAGCGCCCACCCTGAGCGCAAGACCTCCAGCAGCACCGGCCGGGCGTCGCTGTCCGCGCCGCCGCTTGCAGCTCCTGCCCATGCAATCGCAAGCGCGGCAAGAAAGATGTCGCGGCCGGTCAACGCTGCCCGCGCCTGACCAGAGCGCTGTGCAGCCGCAAGGAAAACGCTTGAGGCCTCGACCATGGAGGTGCACGTCGGCATCAACACCGAACTGGGTTGGGACCACGCGGCACGGAGCGGTTCCGGGAGGCCTTCGTAGGCGCTCATCCAGGTTCCCAGCGCTTCAATCCATCGCTGCAGCGCATGCCCTGGTTCGCGCTCTTCGGCGGTAATGGCGGTACGCACTTGCTCAAGGTTGGCGTAATGCGTTTCGAGTAGCGCTGCCAGCAGGGCGTCGCGGGTAGGGAAGTGGCGATACAACGTCCCCGGGCCAACGCCTGCTCGCTTGGCAATGCTGTCCATCGATACGTCGATGCCTTCCTCGGCAAAGGCTTCGCCGGCCACCTCAAGAATGTGGGTCTTGTTGCGTTGGGCATCGGCTCGGGGAGGGCGTGGCTGAACGTCGGGGGGCATGGTCGGCAGGTCTGGCGCTTGATATCCGGAGTGTATCTCCATATATTTCTTCGCAACAAACGGAGGGGCTCTCCTTTTGCGGGCGTTGTGCAACACAAGGCGTTGCAAACGAAAGATGGCCACGTTCGTCGACTCGCTGGCTAGTCGCCGGCCGACTCACGAACCACAGCCACAGGGTGAGAAACGCATGCGCACGTCCAAGACGATGATCATTGGCCTGCATCTGGGCAATGGCTACGGGTCCCAATCAGGGGCCTGGCGCATGCCGTGGGTCGACCCGACCAACTACACCAGCTTCGATGCCCGCGTGCGCCAGGCGCAAGCCGCCGAGCGCGGGAAATTCCAGTTCATCTTCCTGCCGGATGGCCCGAGTGCCGTTGCCGATATCGACAACGAAGCGCCGCACTTCAATCTGGACGTGATGATGACCCTGGCTGCGGTGGCGCGCGGCACCGAGCGTATCGGTCTGGTGGCCACCGGCTCAACGACGTTCAACGAACCGTTCAACCTTGCACGGCAATTCAAGGCGCTGGACATCATGAGTCATGGGCGTGCCGGCTGGAACGCGGTGACCTCCAGTGGCGAGGACGTCGCTGCGAACTACGGGCGAACACTTCCATCTAGCGCTGAGCGCTACGCACGCGCGCACGAGGTCGTGCAACTGGTGCAGGCCTTGTGGGGCAGTTGGGGAAAGGACGCCTGGTTGCACGACCAGGCCGCTGGGCGGTTTGCAGACGGCGCGCAAATAGCGCCGATCAACCTGCAGGGCAAGTTCGTCGGTTCCCGTGGGCCGTTGTATATCCCACCCTCGGAGCAGGGACAGCCGGTGATCTTCCATGCGGGCGGCGGCCCGAACGCGCTGACGCTGGCCGGACGCTATGCCAGTGCCGTGATCGGTGCCAGTTTCAGTATCGAAGACGCTCGGGCGCAACGTGCGGCGTTCCGTCATGCTGCCGAGCAGGCCGGCCGCGATCCGGACGAGATCAAGTTCATTCCAGGGCTGATGACGACAATTGCGCCGGACCGCCGCGCGGCATTGGATCGCCGGATCGCACTGACCGCGCAGACGTTTCCTCAGCGGCTGGGTTACCTGCAACAGATGCTCGGGGTGCGTTTGGATCCCACTGCGCTCGACCGGCCGCTGTCGCCGGCGCAACTGGCTGCGGCACGCCCGTCATCGCAGGATCCTCGCTCGCCAAAGGCGTTGCAGATCGCGCGTGAGGGTTGGAGCCCGCGCGACATTCTGGCGCATGGCGTCATCGATTATCACCCGGTGATTGTCGGCCCGGCGGTCGAGGCGGCCGATCACATGCAGGCCTGGTTTGAGGCAGATGCGGCCGATGGCTTCTGGATTTCGCCGGATATCAACGACGACGGCATCGATGCCTTTGTCGATGGCGTCGTCCCGATCCTGCAAGCGCGCGGTCTGTTTCGTCGCGATTACCGGGGCCGCACGCTTCGCGACCACCTGGGCGCATCTGCCCAATACGGCCGCGATCCACGCATCACTGCTTGAGCAACAAAACCCCACCTATTTTTGAATGGAGCGAACATGAAAATCGGCATCATTGGCGCAGGCAACATCGGTGGCACGTTGGCGCGCAAATTCGTAGCAGCAGGGCACATCGTCAAACTGGCTGGATCCAAAGGCCCCGACAGCATTCGCGAACTGGCCGAAAAGATCGGTGCAGAGCCTGTCACCGCTGCAGAGGCGGTCGAGGACGTGGAGGTGATCGTGTTGTCGATCCCGTTTGCCAAGATTCCCGAGGTTGCCGGCCTGTTCTCCACCGTGCCTGCGGAGGTGGTGGTGATCGATACTTCGAACTACTACCCGCAGCTTGGCACCCGGATCCTGGAAGTCGAGGACGGCAAGCTGGAAAGCGTCTGGTCGAGCGAGCAACTCGGCCGGCCCATCATCAAGGCGTTCAATGCCGTGCTCGCCAAGACGCTGGCCGAGCGCGGCAAGCCTGCAGGCACGGAAAACCGGCTTGCCATCCCGGTGGCGGGCGACAGTCTGGCCGGCAAGGCGATCGCGCAGCAGCTGCTGGACGATGCCGGGTTCGATTCGCTCGATACGGGGAATCTCGCAGATTCATGGCGGCTGCAGCCCGGCACGCCTGCGTATTGCACCGAGCTTTCGGTTGCCGCATTGGCGTCAGCGCTCAAGGCTGCGGTAAAAGGCGATGCACCGCGTCATCGCGACGCCTTGATGGCGGAGTTCTTCGGCGGCGACGCACCGCCAAGTCATGAGACGATCGTTGCGCGCAATCGCGCGGTGAGTGCGGCGCGCTGATCTCCGATGCGCAGAAGCGGTATCTGCGTCCCAGCCTCACGTTAGAGTTGATGAGCCACTGTCCTCAGCACAGCGGGGAGCGCGGTGCTGACGACTCGACTGTTCTGCCACCGTCTTAAAACGTGACCGCAGAAAGCATTCCCAGCATCTCGTCGTAGCTGCCGTTGGCTGCAGCATCGCGAAGGAATTTGGCACGTTCCACGACGATTTCCTTCGGTGTGGGTTCTGCATGCAAAAGCGCCAGCGCTTCGTCGAGGAATTCGTCCAGGGGCATGGCGTGCTCGTCGTTGCCTTGGCCATACAACTTGGTGCGAACGCCCGGCGGCACCAGCTCGATGACTTGCACGTTGCTGTCGGCCAGTTGCACACGCAAGCCTTCGGTGAAGGAGTGCACGGCGGCCTTGCTGGCGCTGTAGCTCATCGCGGCCGGGAACGGCACAAAGCCCAATGCGGAACTGACGTTGATGATGACGCTGTCGGTGTTGCCGGCAAGTTGCGGCAGGAATGCATAGGTCATGCGGATGGTGCCGAGCAGGTTGATGGCGATCGCCTCTTCGGCTGCCTTCAAGGAGTCCGGCTTGAAGACGTTCTCGCTCGGCATGATGCCGGCATTGTTGATCACGACATTCAAGCCGGGATAGCGCTCGGCCGCCACGCGGCTGGCCTGCACCACAGAGTCCGCGTCTGCGACATCGATTTCGATCGCATCAAGGCCCGGATGCTCGGCGGTGATCTGATCCAGCAGCGCCTTCTTTCGTCCGGAAACGATGACCCTGTTGCCGGCCTGCTGGAGCCGGAGTGCCAGCCCAAGTCCGATGCCGGAGGTCGAGCCGGTGATGAGGATGGTATTGCCGCTGTTCTTCACGGATGTCTCCTGATTGCGGATAGGGGTAAAATCAAAACGGACAGTCATCCGCTTCCAAAGACATTGGCGGACAACTGTCCGTTTGTCAACGAGTTCATTGAAGGGTGGGGTGTGGAGAAGCCAAAGCGATCTGATGCAGTGCAGAACCGCGAGCGCCTGCTGTCCGTGGCGCTTGCGGAATTGGTGCGCTCGGCCGATGTTCCATTGAGCGCAATTGCCAAGAAGGCGGGTGTCGGGCAGGGGACTTTCTACCGGCACTTCCCGACCCGGGAGGCCTTGGTGATCGAGGTCTATCGCCACGAAATGCTGCAGGTCACCGGTTTAGCCGAGCAGTTGCTGAAGACGCTCCCGCCGGAGCAAGCACTCCGCGAATGGATGAACCGCCTGGCCGAATACGCCATCACCAAGGCGGGTCTGGCGGATGCACTGCGGACAGTCGCCAACGCGAAAGAATGCGCGGGCAACGCAGGCTATGCGCCCGTGATCGCTGCCGCGCAACTGCTGCTCGATGCCAACGAGAAGGCCGGGACGATCCGTCCGGGGATCACCACAGACAAGTTTTTCCTGGCCATTGCGGGGATCTGGCAGATAGACGCCACCGAGAACTGGCAGCCCCGCCTGACCTGGCTGATGGAGACGGTCATGGAGGGGTTGTGCGCGGGAGCGCCGGGTCGGCCCGCAAGCGGATAACGGCGTTAGGTTTCCAGCCTGGAAGCGTGCAGCGCCACGTGTGTTAGTGCTGCAACTTGCCCTGCTTGAGCTTTTGCCACATGTCTTCGGCTTGCTGGGACAAGCTGCCGATGTGCCGTATCAGACAGATCTCCATGCTGATATCCCACTGCGTGTGTCCGGGCGCTGCATGGACGAGCCGCCCCTTGGCGATGTCCTCTTCCACCAGCGTGCGCGGCAGCCAGGCCACCCCGCCACCGGAGCGGCACATGGCCAGCAAGGTCGCGGCAAGATCGGAGGTGAGTGCAGGGGTCAGGCGCGCTTCCACGTCCTTGAACGCCGGATGCCCGGCGATGATGCGGCCCAGCCCGGAATCTGCGCTGTAAGACAGCAAGGGCATTGCATCGATTGAGGCCAGCGACCAGCGAGGGCTGCCGTCGCCATTTTCCTTCGGTGCACTGAAGGGTTGCAGCACATCGCTGCCCACCACAACTCGCTCGAAGTGTTCGGGATTCAGCCCAAGCGGCATGCGCGGATGATGGTGGCACAGCAGGAATTGCGCTGCCCCTTGCAGCATCAGTTTTTCGCACGCCCTGAGCGTGTCGGAGACCAGCTGAAATGCGCCGATGCCGGTATTTGATTCGATGCGTCTTACGAAGGCCGGAAAGAAGGTGAAGGAGAGAACATGTGTGGCAAGGAATGCCAACGCAGGCCGCTGTTGTCCCGCGACCTCAAGCGCTTCTTGCCGCGCGGCGTAAATCGCCGCGGCCAATCCGGATGCCTTGCGAACGAAGGCTTCTCCAGCCGGTGTCATCAGCACCTCTTTGCGCGAACGCGTAAACAGCGGCGTGCCAAGCCATTCTTCGAGGGCATGAATACGCCGACTGAAGGCCGGCTGGGTGACGAAGCGACGCTGTGCCGCGCGCGAAAAATTGAGGGTGTCAGCCAACGCCAGGCAGTCTTCGAGCCATGTCAGTTCCATGATGCCGATTGTGCATCAAGCGCATAAAAAAGGCATTGGCAGCGCTTGGGGAGTGACCCTTACGCTCTGACTCGAGCTTGCAACGCCTCGACACGCAGGTCGTCCAGCAAGCGGCAATTCCGGTGAATTCGCATGTCGACGGGAGCGGGCGATCATGCAGAAAAGAAGTGGCATGAGAGGGGTGTTGAGCCAACTCTATGTGCAGGTCTTGATCGCCATCGTCATTGGCGGCCTGGTGGGCTATGTCTGGCCGCACCTGGGCGTGGTCATGCAACCTGTTGCAGAGGGTTTCATCAAGCTGATCAAGATGCTGTTGGCCCCCATCATCTTTGGAACGGTCGTGGTCGGGATCGCCAAGATGGGAAGTGTCAGAGAGGTCGGAAAAACCGGCATCAAGGCGCTGATTTATTTCGAGGTCGTCTCGACACTGGCGCTGGCGATCGGTCTTGTCGTGGTGAACATCATCCGGCCGGGCGATGGCATGAACATCGATGTCGCCTCGATCGACAGCAGCGCGATTGGCCAGTATGTCGAGCGTGCAAAAGACGACGCGGGCATGGTGGATTTCGTGCTGAACATCATTCCCACCACGCTGGTGGATGCCTTTGCCAAGGGCAACATGCTGCAGGTCATTCTGGTGTCGGTGCTGTTTGCAGTGGGGCTGTTGCAGCTTGGCGAGCGTGGCAAGCCGTTGGTCGATCTGATCGATAACGGGCTGCAGGCGCTGTTCAAGATGATCAACCTGGTGATGCGGCTCGCGCCGCTGGGTGCCGGGGCAGGCATCGCTTTCACGATCGGCAAGTATGGCCTGGCCACCCTGTGGTCGCTTGGGCATTTGATGTTGGCCGTCTATGTGACCTCGGCACTGTTCGTCTTCGTGGTGCTGGGAGCGATCGCGCGGTGGACCGGCTTTCCGCTGCTGCGCCTTCTCCGGTTCATCAAGGACGAACTGCTTGTCACGTTCGGAACCTGTTCGACCGAAGCCGTTCTGCCGCGCATGATGATGAAGCTCGAACTGGCCGGCGTGCGCAAATCGACGGTTGGCCTGGTTCTGCCAACGGGATACACCTTCAATGCGGACGGCACCTGTATCTATCTGACCATGGCGGCCATTTTCGTCGCGCAAGCGACCAATACACCGCTGCCGGTCTATCAACAAATCGCACTGCTTGGGGTGTTGTTACTGACCTCGAAAGGGTCCGCTGGTGTCGCTGGCGCGGGTTTTGTGGCGTTGGCCGCAACGCTTTCCACCATCGACACGGTGCCTGTTGCAGGGCTGGTGCTTTTGCTGGGCGTCGATCGCTTCATGAATGAGGCCAGGGCGGTGGTCAATCTGATTGGCAACAGTGTTGCCACGCTTGCGATCGCCAAGTGGGATGGCGCGCTGGATATCTCCAAGACCCAGGAAATCATTCGTCGTCAACAGGCGGGCGAGCCAATGCCTGTCGCGGCCTCTTCAACCGACTCATAACTCACTACACCTCGCGGGAGACTACCCAATGCGTATCATCGATGTCGTTGAAATCACCAAGCCGATCTCCTCGCCGATCCGTAACGCCTACATCGATTTTTCCAAGATGACCGCCAGTCTGGTGGCGGTGGTCACCGATCAGGTGCGCGACGGCCGTCGGGTCGTCGGCTACGGCTTCAACTCCAATGGGCGCTATGGACAGGGCGGACTGATACGCGAGCGGTTTCGCGATCGCATTCTGGAAGCCGAGAGCGCTGCGTTGTGCAACGACGCCGGCGACAATCTGGATCCTTCCAGGATCTGGACGGCGATGATGTCCAACGAGAAGCCGGGCGGTCATGGTGAGCGCTCTGTGGCGGTGGGCACGCTGGATATGGCGGTCTGGGATGCCACCGCCAAGATTGCCGGCATGCCGCTATTTCGTTATCTGGCGCAGATGAAAGGCCGGCAAGCCAATCCCCGCGTCTTTGTCTATGCAGCCGGTGGCTACTATTACCCGGGCAAGGACAACAGCGCCCTGCGCAAAGAGATGCGTGGCTATCTGGATCGTGGTTACAACGTGGTCAAGATGAAAATCGGTGGCGCCTCCATCGACGAGGACCGCAGCCGGATCGAGTCGGTGCTTGAGGAAATTGGCGGCCAGGCGCGTCTGGCGGTCGATGCGAACGGCCGCTTCGATCTGGAGACTGGCATCGCCTACGCCAAGATGCTGCGCGACTACCCACTGTTCTGGTACGAAGAAGTCGGTGATCCGCTCGACTACGCGCTACAAGCCAGCCTGAGCGAATTTTATCCGGGGCCGATGGCGACGGGCGAAAACCTGTTTTCGCACCAGGATGCACGCAACTTGCTGCGCTACGGCGGCATGCGCCCGGATCGCGATTATCTGCAGTTCGACTGCGCGCTGTCGTACGGCCTGGTGGAATATCTCCGCACGCTGAAGGTGCTCGAACAATTCGGCTGGTCGCCCGCGCGTTGCATCCCGCACGGTGGTCATCAGATGTCGCTCAACATTGCCGCAGGGTTGGGCTTGGGCGGCAACGAGAGTTACCCGGATCTGTTTCAGCCGTATGGCGGGTTTCCGGATGGCGTAAGAGTTCAAGACGGACACATCGTGATGCCGGAATTGCCGGGCATCGGTTTCGAAGGCAAGTCCGATTTGATCAAGGTCATGCGCGAGCTCGCCGAGTAAGGACTGAGCCAGCCTCGCCCCGTGACCAACGGGGCGAGTTGCGTCAGGTGACTGCTGCGCGTGGTTTGGTCGCTTGGGCAGTCACGCGCAGGGTCGCTGGCGTCAGGCCCTGCGCAGTCGCTTGCAAGATGATGTCGCCGGGTTTTTTAGTTGCCTGAAGCAACGCCATGCACAAGCCATTGAACGCTTTGCGCTGCGGTGCCTTGTCGTCCTCATGACTACTGGGGTCGCCGTTGCCGACGCCGATCAGTTTGCCTGCGCCGCGTAAAGAGAATTGCACCAGCGTATCGGCGGTGGGAACGACGCGGCCCTGTGCATCGACAATTTCGACCTTTACTACCGCCACGTCTTCGGCATCGGCGCGCAATGCGTTGCGATCGCAACTCAAGCGGATCGCAGCCGGCTTGCCGACTGTCTCGCGGCGTTCGGTGAGCACCAGCTTGCCGCCGCGATAGCCGCGCGCTTCGATCACGCCCGGCGCATAAGCCACGCGCCATTCCACATGCCCGTAGGCCGGCACCTGTTGCAGGCCCTGGCTGACGCCGTTGACCAGCAGTTCCACCGCCTCGAGATTGCTATGGCACCAGACGGCGACGCGGCCTTTGTCGTCGGGCTGCAGCAGGCCAACCCAGTTCCAGTGCGGGAACAGATGCAGCACCGGTTCGCTGGTCCATTGCGCGCGGTAGTACCAGTAGTTGTCCTTGGGAAAGCCGCAACTGTCGAGCACACCGAACTGCGAGGCGACATTCGGCCAGCGGTTGTAGGGCGTGGGTTCGCCGCGGTAATCGAAGCCGGTCCAGATAAAGCCGCCAGCGATATACGGGCGTTGCGCGACGTAGCTCCACCAGGCTTCGGCAGTGCTCGCCCACCACGGGTGGTCGGTGTCGTAGGCACGTGTGTAGCCGCGGGTGTCGTCGCGCTGATAGTTGCCGCGCACCGACACGGTGCTGCCGGTTTCGCTGCCGTAGATGGGGATGTTGGGGTATTGCGCGTGGAAGCCGTCCATCTGGCTGGTGCGGTAGTTGAAACCGACCACATCGACGACCTGGCCAACACCATCGCCAAAGCCCTTGTCCATGGCAAAGGTGGTGGGGCGGGTGGGGTCGAGCTGACGCACGCGTTGCTGCATACGGCTGACGATGCGTGCGCCGCGCTCGGTGACCTGCTGCGGCTCTTCGTTGCCGAGCGACCACAGGATCACGCTGGGATGATTGCGCCCGCGCCGCACCATCGTCTCCAGTTCGCCCATCGCTTCCGGGTCGGTGGACATGCGCCGGGTTTCTTCGATCACGAACATGCCGAGGCGGTCGCATAGCGCGAGCAGTTCGGGCGTAGCCGGATTGTGCGAGCTGCGATAGGCGTTGCAGCCCATCGATTTGAGTTGGCGCAGGCGCCATTCGTGCAGGCTGTCCGGGATGGCGGTGCCGACGCCGGCATGATCCTGGTGGTTGTTGGTGCCGTGCAGTTTGAGCGGTGCACCATTCAATAAAAAGCCGCGCTGCGCATCGAAGGCAATGCTGCGTACGCCGAACGGCGTCGCTAGCGCATCGACCGCGTTGCCGTCGCTGTGCACGCTGGTGGTGAGGCTGTAGAGCTGCGGGTCGTCGATCGACCATAGCGCGGCCTGGCCGAGCGGCACGGTTTGTTCGACAACCTGCACCTGGCCCGGTGCAACGGTGACCGCTGCACTGACCGCTTGTGCGACGACGCGCCCATCCGGTGCTGTCACGCGCGCTTGCACGTTGCACTGGCGCGGGGCGGTGCCGTCGTTGCGGACTTCGGTGGACACCTGCGCGGTTGCGTTGTCGCCTTGCACAGTGCTGCGCACGAACACGCCGTCTTGCGGCAGATGCAGCGGGTCGGTCTTTTGCAACCACAGATGCCGATAGATGCCGGCACCTTCGTAGAACCAGCCTTCGCCCAGCGTGGCATCTACGCGCACGGCAATGAGGTTGGGCTTGCCGTAGTCGAGCACTTCGCTGAGGTCGACCTCGAAGCCGCAATAGCCGCTGGCATTGCGCCCGACGATGTGGCCGTTGCAGAACACGATGCAGTCCCGGAACACGCCGTCGAACACCAGGCTGATGCGCTTGCCCAAATCGCTTGCGGGAATCTGCAGCGTGCGGCGATACCAGCCCACGCTGTGTTCCGGAAAGCTCGTGCCCAGCGGTTTGTAGCCGTGCGCGGCGGCCGGGTCTTCTTCGGTGATGGTGGCCGAGATGGGTTCCTGCCGGAAGGGCAGGGTAACGGCCCAGTCGTGCGGCAGATCCAGCAGTTCCCAGGCACTGTCGTCGAAGGCGAGCTGCGCGGCGGTCGCGGTGTCCTTGCCAGCCTTGGCAAAGGTGCGCTGGAAGGTGCCGAACTCGAAGTCGCGCGATGCATCGCTGGCATGGCCGAGATGGAAACGCCAGCCGAAGTCGAATAACAGACGTTCGCGCGGTGCCAGCGTTGCATCGCCAAGCGCGCCAAGCGGCATGGCGTTCTTATCTACGGCTGGCGCTGCACCGGCGATGGCGGGCACTGACGCACCGGCTGCGCCGACGGGGAGAGCGGCGCTCACACCGCTTGCCAGCATGCCGCGCAGCAGCTCGCGACGATTGATGCCGGTCATGGCTGTGTCCTCTTGCTGGCGCCGGAAGCGGTGTCCTGCTTGAGCGATGCCGGCTTGCCTGTTGCGGGCTGACTCGATGCCGGCACGCTGGTATACGGGTGGCGCATGAAATCGATCGCCGGCAACACCTCGTTGTCATGCTTGAAATCGAAGAAACTGGCGTTTTCCCACGACGAGCCGGTGCCCCAGCGCGTCTTGCAGCTGCTGCTGGTCCATGCCGGTTCCCAATACACCACGCCGGCGCCGCCGGTGTCGATCACCAGCTGGGTGAGATCGATCATGTAGCGGGACTGGCCTTGCGGTGTGGCCGGGTAGCCGGGAATCAGCGAGTCTTCGCCGAGCAGATTGTGCGAGGTGTCGCCGGACTCCAGCGTCCACGGATACGCGGTTTCCACTACCACCACATCGGCGTCGTAGCGGCCGCGCAGGCGCTTGATGGTCTTGCCCAGTTCGGCCATCGATTGGGTCGACCATTTGCGGTAGTAGCTGATGCCGATCAGATCGTAGTCGGTGACGCCGGCCTTGGTGGCGGCGGCGAACCACGGTTCCACATTTTCCGGCTGGGCGATATGCAGCATCACCCGTGGCTTGATCGCCGAGCGTGCGCTGATATCGCGCACGGCCTTGATGCCGGCATTGAACAGTTTGGCGTTGCGTTGCCAGTCGATGGGGCGCTTCTTGTCCCAGGGAATGCTGTCCATCAGATCGGAATTGCTTTCGTTGCCCACCTGCACCAGTTCCGGCATCAGGCCGGCACGGTCGAGCGCGCTCAGCGTGTCGTAGGTGAAGCCATACAACGTGCGCGCCAGCTCATCGGTATCGGTGATGCTGGCCCAGGCCTTGGGAATCAGCTGTTTTTCGCCATCGGCCCAATCGTCGGAGTAGTGCAGGTCCAGCAACACCTGCATGCCTTGCGCGCGTGCACGCGCGATGGTCTTCTTGACGTCGGACAGGTCGCTGTAGCGGGTCCAGCGTGCGTCGTTCCACAGGCGCACACGCACCAGATTGGCACCGTGCGCGTGGAAGAGTTCGAACGGGTCTTTGACCACGCCGTTCTCGCGGTATTGCACACCGCACTCTTCCATCTCGTTGACGTAGGACAGGTCCGCACCGAGATACAACGTGGCGGGGGCCGGGGCGGCGTGTGCGAAGGTGGAGATGGCCAGCGCCAGTAGCGCGGGCGTCCAGAGGCGGCGTGTAGAGCGCATGCAATTCCTCGACAGAAAAACGTGGAGCGGGTGACAGCGTGCCGCACGCAGCGGTGCTGACGTGCGGCCGGTGCGCGGAATCGGAACGTCGATGACAGATCCGATTCCACGCACCAACCGCACCGGTGTCGCAGTCGCGCAGCGGTTGTGTCAGCTGCGCTTAGAACTTGTAGCTGGCTTCCAGCGCATAGCGACGGCCGAACACCTGGTAGCCACCGTCGTCCTGATTGGCCAGGCGGTTGGGCTTGTTGTCGGTGTAGGCGCGCAGCGGTTCGTTGGTGAGATTGCCGGCCTGGAAGCGGAAGCTGAGCTGCTTGCTGTACTGCCAGTTCAGGCTTAAGTCCACCGTGCCTTCGCTCTGCAGACGGGCAAGACGCGCCGCATTCCAGCCGTACACTACGGTGTAGGGGCTGTGGTACTTGTAACCCACACGCGCCTCGAAGCTGCCGTTGCTGTACCAAAGATCGAAGGTGCCGGTCTTGCGTGCCAGGCCGCTCAGCGGCAACGGGTTGTCGACCGGCGAGAATTCCTTGAGGTTGGAATCGACCAGCGAGAAGTTGGAATAGACGCCGAAGTTTTCCATGTGCGGGATGAAGTAGAACGGCGTCTGGAAGGTGAGCTCCACACCGTTGATATGCCCGCCGCCGCCATTGAACGGCGCGCTGACCAGGTAATCCAGGCCGTTGATCACTTCACGGTCGGTGCGGTAGCCGATGCTGGAATCCACTTCCTTGCGGTAGACCGCAATCGCCGCGAGCGCTTCCTTGTGGAAGTACCACTCGTAGGACACATCGACCTGGGTGGCCTTGAACGGATCCAGCTGCGGGTTGCCGCCGCTGCCGGTGAGCTGGCCGACGGTGACGGTGGGGTCGTCCAGGCGACGGCCGGTGCGCAGCTCGTCCAGCGGCGGGCGCGCGATGACCTTGGCCACTGCGAAACGCAGGATGCGTTGATCGTCGATCAGGAAGTTGACGGTGGCGCTGGGCAGGACGTCGGTGTATTCCTTGCTGTCGGTGCTGGCCTGCACGGTGTTGCCGACCGAATCGAAGCCGTCGCTGGTGGTCTTTGTGTTGACCAGGCGCACGCCGATATTGCCGGTGACATCGGTGCCGAACACCTGCGAGCTGAACACCGCTTTGGCGAAGGCTTCGCGCACGTCTTCCTTGACGTTCCAGTGGTCGAGCAGTTGTTCGTCGAGCGTGCTCGGATCGAAGCCGCCGAAGCCGATCTCGGCGATGGCGTCCATGTTGCCGCCGGTCAGCGTAGGCACGTTCAAGTCCGGCATGGTGACCGGATAGATCAGGCCCTGATACGCCGAAATCGGTTGGTCGTAGCCGGATTGATTGCTGATGAAGCGGCGGTTCTGCTTTTCGCGACGCGCGGCGCGTGCGCCGAATTCCAGCGAGGTGAACGGGCCGGCATCGACCGCGCGGCTGGCGTTGAGCGCGAGCGCGGCGATCTTGTCGCGCAGTCCCTGCGGCTCGGTCTGGCCGGCGATGCCGTATTCGGGCGTGTCCGAGCTGGTGCTGATGGTGGGGGTGACGCTGCGGCGGAAATCGAACGAGACAGTGTCCGGATTGCTGCCGAAGCGCACCGCCTGCCAGGTGTTGTCGCGCTTGGCCTGCGAGAACGACAGGTCGCTGCCCAGCGTCCACACATCGCCGCTCCACTTGGCGTTCAAACCACCGGCGGTGAGCGTCTTGACCTCGTTGTAGTGGCTGACCACATGGTCGACCTGCAGGTTCGAGTTGGCCAGCGTACCGGCGACCACATCGCCATCGACGATGGTGTAGGACGAGCCAGGCGTGGTGTATGGATTGGCACCTGTGGAGAACGTGCTGAAAGCCAGGCCGTTGAACCAGTTCTGCAACTGGTCTTCGTCGATTTCGATCCGCGAATACAGGCCGTCGAACTTCAACTCGAAGTTGCCCGAGCGCCATTGCACCGTGCCCATCGCACCGGTGCGGGTCTGGTCGGTCAGCTTGAGCTGGTCGGCCGCGCCGAACGGCGTGGGATCCACGGTGCCGTCACCATCCACATCGCGCGAGGTGGTGGCATCGGTGTAGCCCCAGCTGCCGATCGAGGAGTTGGAGTTCTTCTGCTTCTGATAGGTCGCGCCAAGCGCAACCGCCAGGTTGTCGTTGATCTTGTGCACCCAGCTGGCGCCGAAGCGGTTGCCCCACGGGGTGTAGCCGTCCACGTCCTTGGCGTGGTCGTAGAACACCGGGCCGGCGGTGCCGACAAAGCCCGGGCCGGTGTAGTCCAGCGGGCTGATGGTGGAGATGTCCACCGTTGCGGCAAGGCCACCGGCCACTAGGTCCGCCGACTGGGTCTTGTAGACCTTGACGGTGGAGACGATCTCGGTGGGGAACACTTCCCAGCGCACCGCACGGTTGGGTTCGGAGGAGGCGATTTCGCGCCCGTTGACGGTGCCCATGGTCATGCGCGGGCCCAGGCCGCGCACGGTGGCCAGGCTCTCGTTGCCGCGGTCGCGGGTGCCGTTGACGCCGGGCAGGCGCACCAGCGCTTCGGCCACGGTGACATTGGGCATCTGGCCCATGTTGTCGGCCGAGATCACTTCCATGACGTGATCGGACATCTGTTTGGCCTGCACCGCCTGATTCAGGCTGGCGCGCTGGCCGATCACGGTGATGTTGTCGAGCGTGACCGGTGGCGGCGCGGCGGCGCTGTCGCTGGCCGGCGCTGCGGCAGGCGCAGGCGCGCTGTCCTGTGCGTGCGCACTGAACGCGCTGGCCAGAACGAAGGCGATGGTGGTGCAGAGAACGTCGCGCGCAGGGGTGCGGCGCAGGCGCCGGCTGGCCGAGTGGCCGGTGTGGTGAACGGGCATCGTTTGATCCCTCCCAGGACAAAGTTACCGAATGGAGATGGTGGCCGTTGCTGCGGCCGTCTGGCGCAGGGGCGCTTCTGGCGCATCTGCGCGGGCATGACTGAGGTGGTGCGGTATTGCGGTGTGAAGCACGGTTCGTTTGCGTGACGCTGCAACGCTCATCGAGCGATCGCGTTGGCGTCCCCCTGTCCTGCATGTGTCCGCTTCAGGGTAGAAGCGCAAGCCATTCCATTCCAATGAAGCATTTTGCGTGAGCTATCTCACGTTGGAATGCTGCAGTGCAGCGATAACGATTGGCCCGTCACAGTTGCGGCGTAAGTGGCGACATAGCAACCAGAAGGTTGTGTTGGAGCGCCTGCGCAGCCTTGTCTGCTGCCTAGCGCGCGCTGGCCGGCAATCGAGGCAAGGCAGGGAACGCGCGCTGCACGCAGTCGCTGCGCTCGCAGGTCAGGCAGCCCGGGCCGATCGGCACCGCATCGTCCACCGCATCCAGGTCCCAGCCGCGTGCATACACCAGTTGATCGGCATGGCGCAGGTCGCAGCCCATCGCCAATGCAAAGGTCTTGCGCGGGCGGCCATAACCGGGCGCGCCACTGCTGACCTGCCGCGCAAGCCAGAAATAGCGCCGGCCATCGGGCATGCGCGCGATCTGGGTGAGGATGCGGTCGGGCTGATTGAAGGCTTCGTAGACGATCCACAACGGGCAAGCGCCGCCGACATGCGAGAAGTGGAAGTCGGTTGCCGAGTGACGTTTGGACACATTGCCGGCGCGGTCCACCCGCATGAAGAAGATCGGCAAGCCGGCCGCACCGCGCCGCTGCAAAGTGCTGAGCCGGTGGCAGACCGCCTCGAAGCCCACATCGAAACGATCGGCCAGCCATTCGATGTCGTAGCGGCAGGTCTGCGCGCTGTGCAGAAATTCGCCATACGGCATCACCAGGGCGCCGGCGAAATAGTTCGACAAACCAATGCGCGACAACGCGATGCGCTCGGCATCTTCGAATCCGGCATCGGCAATGCGCGCCTCCAGCAGCGGCGCACACTCCAGCAACGCCAATTGCGCCGCCATCTGGAAGGCCTGTTGGCCGGGGCGCAGATGCGCAGGCAGCCACAGCACGCGCGCCTGCGTATCCACGCTGCGTTTGTCGCTGAGCAGGTCGGTGGCGTCCTGCACCAACAAGCCATGGCGATCGGCCAGGCGTTGGCGCAGCCGCAGCGCAAGGTTGTCCGGGGTCAGCCCGAGTTCGGCATACAGCGCTTCGGCGCGCTCATCCAGTTCGGGCAGGTAGTTGTGCGCGCGATTGAAGTAATCGCGCACCTGCTCGCCGGGCGACAGCGAGGGCAGTGCGGCGTGGTCGGCACCGATCTGCAGTTCCAGTGCGGCATTGCGCTCGAGCAGATGCCGATGGGCGCGGTGCAGATCCAGCAGTGCCTGCGCCACCTGCGGCAGATTGCCGGTGAGCACGCGCAGCTCGGCAGCCGACAGGCTATGGCCCAGGCTGCGCAGCGATTCGTCCAAGGGTTCCACCAGCGCGGCGGGGTCGTCCAGGTCCAGCAGGCCTTCGAGGTCGCCCAGGGTGGCCTTGAGTCGCTGCTGGATCGCCAGCGTCAACGGGCGCTGGTTGCGCTCGATCTGGTTGAGATAGCTCGGTGACAACGCCAGCCGGCGCGCCAGTTCGGCCTGGGTCAGGCCATGGCGCTGGCGCAGCCGCTGCAGGCGCAGGCCGAGTTGGTGGCGCAGAAGTGGCTGCGTGTGTGGCATTCGCAAGATTCGCAAAATTGTGCCGCCAGCTTAGCGCGATTAAGCAATTGGCGGCTGGGAATGCCGGCGAGGGGTGCGAACAATGCGAAGCATCTGCATCGACCCCTTCTGCGAGCGAACCTGCAATGAGCGAATCCGTCCCCCGCGTGTCTCTGTTGATCGATGGCGAATTTGTGGTTTCCGACAGTTCGCACTGGCAGGACGTGGTCAACCCGGCCGACCAGTCGGTGCTGGCGCAGGTGCCGTTCGCCACCACGGCCGAAGTCGACGCCGCAGTGGCCGCCGCCAGCCGTGCCTTTGTCAGCTGGCGCAAGACGCCCATCGGCACCCGCGCGCGCGTCTTCCTCAAGTACCAGCAACTGATCCGCGAGCACATGCACGAGCTGGCCGCGCTGCTCAGCGCCGAGCAGGGCAAGACCCTGGCCGATGCCGAAGGCGATGTGTTCCGCGGGCTGGAGGTGGTGGAGCACGCTGCAGCGATCGGCAATCTGCAGCTGGGCGAACTGGCCAACAACGTCGCCAACGGCGTGGACACCTACAGCCTGCTGCAGCCGCTGGGCGTGTGCGCGGGCATCACCCCGTTCAACTTCCCGGCGATGATTCCGCTGTGGATGTTTCCGATGGCCATCGCCACCGGCAACACCTTCGTGCTCAAGCCGTCCGAGCAGGATCCGATGGTCACCATGCGGCTGGTGGAACTCGCGCTGGAAGCCGGCATTCCCAAGGGCGTGCTCAACGTGGTGCACGGTGGCGAAGAGGTGGTCAACGCGCTGTGCGACCACCCCGAGATCAAGGCACTGTCGTTCGTCGGCTCCACCAAGGTGGGCACGCACGTCTATCGCCGGGCATCGCTGGCCGGCAAGCGCGTTCAATGCATGATGGGCGCCAAGAATCATGCCGTGGTACTGCCGGACGCCAATCAGGAACAGACCCTCAACGCGATGGTTGGTGCCGCCTTTGGTGCCGCCGGCCAGCGTTGCATGGCGGCATCCACGCTGGTGCTGGTGGGCGAGGCGCAGCAATGGATTCCGGCACTGGTCGCCAAGGCCAAGACCTTGAAGCTGGGTGCGGGCAATGCGCAGGGCACCGACGTGGGCCCGCTGATTTCCTGCGCCGCACGCGAGCGTGTGGAAGCGCTGATCGCCTCCGGCGTGGAGCAGGGTGCCACGCTGGAACTGGATGGTCGCAGCCCGACCGTACCGGGGTTCGAACAAGGCAACTTCGTCGGCCCGACGATCTTCTCCGGCGTCACGCCGGGCATGCGCATCTACGACGAAGAAATCTTCGGGCCCGTGCTGGTGATCCTGGGCGCAGACACGCTGGACGACGCGATTGCGTTGGTCAACGCCAATCCCAACGGCAACGGCACCGCATTGTTCACCCAGTCCGGTGCTGCCGCGCGGCGTTTCCAGGAAGACATCGATGTGGGTCAGGTCGGCATCAACGTGCCGATTCCGGTGCCGGTGCCGCTGTTTTCTTTCACCGGCTCACGCGCCTCAAAGCTCGGCGACCTGGGCCCGTACGGCAAGCAGGTGGTGATGTTCTACACCCAGACCAAGACCGTCACCGCGCGCTGGTTCGACGACCAGACGCTGGGCCATGGCGTCAATACCACCATCTCTCTCAAGTGATCCGATCGCCATGAATGCAGCCATCCAGCTACACCCCAACGCGGCCGATTTGAACGACGAGCAGGAGGCCTTCCGCGCCGCCGCGCGCGACTTCGCCGACAAGGAACTCGCCCCACATGCCGCGCAGTGGGACGCAGAAAGCCACTTCCCGCGCGAGGCGATCGCCAAGGCCGCCGAGCTCGGTTTCTGCGGCTTGTACACCGACGAAGGCGTGGGCGGCCTGGGCATGCGCCGGCTCGATGCAGCAGTGGTGTTCGAGGAGCTCGCCACGGTCGATCCGTCCACCTCGGCCTTCATCAGCATCCACAACATGGCCACCTGGCTGATTGCCAGCTATGGCAATGACATGGTGCGCGCGCAGTGGGGCGAGGCGATGACCAGCGGTGCCAAGCTGGGCTCGTATTGCCTGACCGAGCCGGGTGCCGGCTCGGACGCGGCATCGTTGAAAACCCGCGCCCAGCGCGATGGCGATGCGTATGTGCTCAACGGCAGCAAGGCCTTCATTTCCGGCGCCGGCGCCACCGATGTGCTGGTAGTGATGGCCCGCACCGGCGACGATGGCGCACGCGGCATCAGCGCCTTCGTGGTGCCGGCCGACGCGCCCGGCATCAGCTACGGCCGCAAGGAAGAAAAGATGGGCTGGAACAGCCAGCCCACGCGCGGGGTGACCTTTACCGATGTACGCATCCCGGCCGGCAATCTGCTCGGCAAGGAAGGCGAGGGCTTCAAGATGGCGATGAAGGCGCTCGATGGCGGCCGCATCAATATCGCGGCGTGTTCGCTGGGGGCGGCACAAGGCGCGCTGGATGCAGCGCGGCGTTACATGGGCGAGCGCCGACAGTTCGGCAAAAAGTTGGCCGATTTCCAGGCGCTGCAATTCAAGCTGGCCGATATGGCCACCCAATTGGTGGCCGCGCGGCAGATGGTGCACACCGCCGCACGCAAGCTCGATGCCGGCAGCCACGATGCCACCGTGTGGTGCGCGATGGCCAAGCGCTTCGCCACCGACGCCGGCTTTGCCATTTGCGACGACGCACTGCAGATCCACGGCGGTTACGGCTATATCCGCGAGTACCCGATCGAACGCCTGCTGCGCGACAGCCGCGTGCATCGCATTCTGGAAGGCACCAACGAGGTGATGCGCATGATCATTGCGCGGCACCTGCTCAACGGCGAGGAGGAACTGCGATGAGCGATTGGGAAGGACGCACGCATACCGGCCTGCAGGTCGAGCGCGATGGGCCTGTCGCTATCGTCACGTTGAGCAACCCGCCGGCCAATACCTGGACCGTGCACAGCCTTGCAGCCCTACGCGATCTGGTACACGCGCTGGATGCCGACCGCAGCATCTACGCCTTGGTGATCACTGGCGAGGGCGAGAAGTTCTTCAGTGCCGGCGCCGACCTCAAGCAGTTTGCCGATGGCGATAAAGCCAACGCACGCGAAGCGGCGCGGCGGTTTGGCGAAGCCTTCGAAGCCTTGAGCGCCTTCCGTGGCGTGTCGATCGCCGCCATCAACGGCTATGCCATGGGCGGTGGTCTGGAATGCGCGCTGGCCTGCGACCTGCGCATTGCCGAGCAGCAGGCGCAACTGGCTTTGCCGGAAGCCAGCGTTGGGTTGCTGCCGTGCGCCGGTGGCACGCAGAACCTGCCGCGCCTGGTCGGCGAGGGCTGGGCCAAGCGCATGATCCTGCTGGGCGAGCGTATCGATGCCGCCACCGCGCACCGTATCGGCCTGGTGGAAGAGGTGGTGGGCAAGGGCGAGTCGCGCGCGCTGGCAGTTGCATGGGCGCAGCGTGCCGGCAAGCAGAGCCCGGTGAGCGTTGCGGCCTGCAAACGCCTGGTGCAATCCACCCGCCATGGCACGCACGCTGCGGCCTTGGTTGCCGAGCGCGAGGCCTTCGTCGATCTGTTCGAGCAAGCCGATCAGGCCGAGGGCGTCGCGGCATTCCTTGAGAAGCGCGCGCCGCAGTGGAGCAACGGCTGATGGTGGATGTCAACGCAACTGAAGAGACACCGGTGCTGTTCGAGCAACGCGATTGCGCGGACGGGCATCGCATCGGCATCGCCACCTTGAATTCGCCCAAGACGCTCAACGGCCTGTCGTTGCAGATGACGCGCCTGCTGGATGCGCAGCTGCGCGTCTGGGCCGACGATGCGCAGATTGCCTGTGTTGTGTTGCGTGGCGCCGGCGAGAAAGCGTTCTGCGCGGGCGGCGATCTGCATGGTCTGTACCAGAGCATGCGCGCGCATCGCGATGCGGTTCCTTATGCGCAAGAACGCATCGCGCAACCGCAAGGCAATGCGCATGCTGCAGCGTTCTTCGAAGAAGAATATCGGCTCGACCATCGTATCCATACCTATCCCAAGCCGCTGCTGTGTTGGGGCCACGGTATTGTCATGGGTGGCGGCATCGGCCTGATGTCTGGCGCCAGCCATCGCGTGGTCACCGAGCGCTCGCGTCTGGCGATGCCGGAGATCAGCGTCGGCTTGTTTCCCGATGTCGGTGGCAGCTGGTTGTTGCGCCGCGTGCCGCACGGCGCCGGATTGTTCCTGGCATTGACCGGCGCTCCGTTGGATGCCAGCGACGCAATCTACGCGGGGCTTGCGGATGTGCGCCTGGAACATGCGCAATACGCAGCGGTGCTGGATGCTTTGAGCGCGCACGCCTGGACGGGCAATGTGCAGGACGACCGCGGCCAACTCGGTGCGTTTTTGCACGGCATTGCGCAAGCTCTGGAGCCCGGCCCCTTGCAAGTGCATGCGGCCTTGATCGAGCAACTGGTGGCGGGCGACACGCTGGAAGAGGTGGTCGCTACGATCCTGGCACTCCAAAGCGAAGACGCCTGGTTGCAAGCCGCACGCGCAACGCTCGCAGCTGGCGCGCCCAGTTCCGCGCGCCTGGCCTGGGAGCTGCAACGTCATCCGGCTACAAGCACCCTAGCCGATACCTTCCGCACCGAATACGTGGCGGCGCTGCATGTCGCCGCACATGGCGACTTTGCCGAAGGCATCCGCGCGCTGCTGATCGACAAGGACCGCCAGCCGCAATGGCAACCGGCCTCGCTGGAAGAAGCGGATACGCAGTGGGCTGCTGCATTTTTCCAATCGCCCTGGCCCGCCGCAGAGCACCCGCTTGCCGATCTTGCTGCACGTGAACTCGGTGAACGCTGAGTGGCTGGCAAATGCGGTTGATGGCTAGCGCAACGCGGACGCGGCGGGGGAATCGCAAGGTTCGCATTGGCACCGGCAAGCCCGAAGTTTGCGATGGCCGCCTTGCGATCCAGCCGCCCGTCCATGGCCACACTAACTATTGATGATCGTTCTAACCTGGAAACCGACACCATGAGCAAGATCGCCTTTATCGGCCTGGGCAATATGGGCGGGCCGATGGCTGCAAACCTGATCAAGGCTGGGCACCAGCTACGCGTCTTCGATCTGGTGCCTGCCGCACTGGACGCCGCCGCCGCCGCCGGTGCGCATGCCGCCAGCTCGGCGCGCGACACCTTGGCCGATGCGGAGATCGTGATCTCGATGCTGCCGGCCAGCCGCCATGTCGAAGGGTTGTACCTGGGCGAGGCCGGCATTCTGGCGCAAATTCCCGCAGGTGCCTTGGTGATCGACTGCAGCACTATCGCACCGGTTACCGCGCGCAAGGTCGCCGCTGCAGCGCAGGCGCGTGGCCTGGCGATGCTGGACGCGCCGGTTTCTGGCGGTACCGCAGGCGCGGCGGCCGGCACGCTGACCTTCATCGTCGGCGGTGCAGCCGAGACGCTTGAGCGCGCCCGCCCAGTGCTGCAGGCCATGGGCAAGAACATCTTCCACGTTGGCGCCAGCGGCGCCGGCCAGGTCGCCAAACTGTGCAACAACATGGCGCTGGGCGTGATCATGGCGGCCACCGGCGAGGCGCTGGCGCTGGGCGTCGCGCAGGGGCTGGACCCGGCGGTGCTGTCGCAGATGATGGCGGTCAGCACCGGGCGCAGCTGGGCCACCGAAGTCTGCAATCCCTGGCCGGGCGTGTTGCCCAATGCACCGGCCTCGCGCGGTTACAGCGGCGGCTTCGGCAACGATCTGATGCTCAAGGATCTGGGGCTGGTCGCCGAATCTGCAGTGCAGGCGGGCGTGTCGATTCCGCTCGGCGAGCTGGCGCGCAATCTGTACGCGATGAACAGCCAGGCCGGTAACGGTGCGCTGGATTTTTCCAGCGTGATCAAGCTGGTGGCCAAGGTCTGAGGGCGGCTAATAGAGCTACTACGCCCACCACCAGGTGGGCGTCGCCGGCGTTGTAACTCGTATCCGTTTTGATGTAACTCGCATCCGTTTTGATAGGTGATCGAACGGGTATGCGTCGGGTGCAGAGCGGATGATTTGCGGCTTGGCTGCGCGGCCCTTGCCCGCTCACCATCGCGGGACACGCCGCAAGTACGTCCGTGTAGGCTCTTACGCGGCATCCATGCCGCGTAAGGTCCTGCGACGGTGAGCGGGCAAGGACCAGTCGAGAGTGTCGGTGTGCATGGTTGCAAGCAGGGCAAGTAGTGCGGCCGTCCGATGTGCGGTCTGATCGGCTCCTCTCGATCCGAGCAATGTCACTGCCACTAAGGCAGTGTGGCCACACGTTGCCGCCATCGCTGCGGCGTTCGAGAGCTTTTGTTAGCTGCTCCAAGTTGCCACCCGGCCTGTGGGCAATAAGGCACATCACTGCGCCCGCGTGATGTGATGTCATCACGCGCAGGTGTAATAGTCTCCGCCATCGCGTGCGCCTAAGGTGCGCGGATCGCACGAGGCCACCGCATCCATGGGACACGACCACAACCACGCACCTAGCGACATCCGCCACGAGAAACCGTTGTGGTGGGCTCTCGCGCTGACCGCCACTTTCCTGTTGGCGGAGGTCATCGGCGCGTTCATCACCAACAGCCTGGCGCTGCTGTCCGACGCCGCGCATATGGCCACCGACACCGTGGGTTTGATGATCGCTCTGGTCGCGGTGCGGTTGAGCCGACGCCCTGCCGATGCGCGTCGCACCTATGGCTATGTGCGTCTGGAGGCGCTAGGCGCGCTGGCCAATGGCGCGCTGTTGTTCGCAGTCGGCGCCTACATCCTGTGGGAAGCGGCGCAACGCTTTCGCGCGCCGCAGGATATTTCCTCCAGCGGCATGCTGTGGATCGCCGGCTTCGGCCTGGTGATCAACTTGATCGCGATGAAGCTGTTGCACGCCGGCAGCGGCGAGAGTCTCAACGTCAAGGGTGCCTATCTGGAGGTCTGGAGCGACATGCTCGGCTCGGTGGCGGTGATCATCGGCGCGCTGCTGATCCGCTGGACAGGCTGGCAGTGGATCGACCCGGTGCTGGCTGTGCTAATCGGCCTGTGGGTGCTGCCGCGCACCTGGGTGCTGTTGCGCGAAGCGATTAATGTATTGCTGGAAGGCGTGCCCAAAGGCATCGACCTGCCTCAGGTGCAGCAAGCGCTGAGCAGTTATCCCGGCGTCGAAGACGTCCACGATCTGCACGTCTGGGCGCTGGCCTCCAGCACTCCCGCACTCACCGCACACGTGGTGGTCAGCGAAACCACCGACCGCGACCGCCTGCGCGAGGCGCTTGGCGAACTCCTGCACGAGCGCTTCGAGATCACCCACGTCACCCTGCAGGTGGAAAGCGGCGACTGCGGCACCGAGCCGTGCGGGACGCAAAGCGTGTCGAAAGGCGCTGCGGAGCACGATCACCAGGGGCACGCGCACTCTCACAGCGGCCACTCGCATTGATGTTTTGTTGCAGGGCGTAAGCATCCTGAAGCGGCGCCGCTGGCAGGTCGTCGCTCACAGCAGCGTGTGCAGGTCGCGCACAGGCAAGGTGCTACGTAGCAGCCTGGCTGTTGCGATGCCGCTCAAGCCGTATGATCGAGCCGGGGAACGCTGACAGGCTGCGGGTGTCATGGCGGTACAGATCGAACAGACCAACGAACAGATCGCTGCGCTGATCGCCGAGGCAGGTGCCGCGGCATCGGCGGGGCAATGGCAACAGGCCGAGCAGTTATGGGCACAGGTGCGTCAATTGGCGCCTGCGCATCCGCAAGCCTTGTATAGCCTGGGCGTGCACGCCTAT
Organism: Xanthomonas sp. NCPPB 3959; assembly: GCF_056675575.1. NCBI lineage: Bacteria > Pseudomonadati > Pseudomonadota > Gammaproteobacteria > Lysobacterales > Lysobacteraceae > Xanthomonas > Xanthomonas sp. NCPPB 3959. The sequence goes on along the minus strand of NZ_JBWWVR010000013.1, from coordinate 105,027 downwards.
CAGCGGGGCGACACAACGGCAGCGTTGGAGTATCTGAGCGGCGCACGCGCAAGCAGCCCAGGCGACCCGATGATCGTGCTGACCATTGCGGTGGTGAAGCAGGCGCAGGGCGATCTGGATGGCGAGTGGCAGGCCATCAGTACCGCCTTGGCGCTGGATGCCTACTTCCTGCCCGGCCTGCTGGCCAAGGCGGCGTTTCTGCAAGCGCGCGGTCGCCCACGTGCGGCCGCCGCGGTCTATCGCGATGCTTTGAAAGTGGCACCGCCAGAACCGCAATGGCCGGCGGTGTTGCGCCGCAAGCTAGCCCTTGCCAAGCAAGCAGTGGAACAGGACACGCTGGAACTGGAAACCCAGTTGCGGACCTTGCTTGCGAGCCCAAGTGCAGCGGTTGATGCAGCGCTACAGGGGCGCTGGGACGAGGCCGCAGCGATCGCCTGCGGGCACAGTCGCCCCTTCCATTCCCAATCCAACCGCCTGTATGTGCCGCGATTGCCGGCCTTGCCGTTTCATGCAACGGATGCCTTCCCGTGGATCGATGCGGTGCAGGACCAGACCGACGCAATCGCTCAGGAGTTGCATGCGGTCATGCACGACGATCAACGCGGATTCGCCCCTTATATCGCCTACGCGCCTGATCAGCCGGTCAATCAATGGAAAGACCTCAATCATTCGCCTGCGTGGAGTTCCTATCCGCTCTGGGCCCATGGCAAGCCGGTGCAGGAGCATCTCGTGCGGTGTCCCGCCACTGCAGCCGCATTATCATTGGTCGACGCCGCGCAGATCGACGGCGTGTGTCCCAACGCGATGTTTTCGGTACTGGCGCCGCAGACGGTGATTCCGCCGCACCATGGCGAAACCAATGCGCGTCTGGTGGCGCATCTGCCGTTGATCGTGCCGGAGGGCTGCAGTTTTCGCGTGGGGTATGACTGGCGGCGCTGGGAGGTCGGCAAGGTGCTGGTGTTCGACGACTCGATCGAGCATGAGGCGCGCAACGAGAGTTCTCGGGTGCGCGTGGTACTGATCTTCGATATCTGGAACCCGCTGCTGACCCAGGAAGAGCGCGGCATGGTCAATGCCATGGAGACCGCCATCGCGCGCCACCGCGCTGGTTGAAGACGGCTAGGTTCAATCGGCAAGCGTCATGCCGGCTTGGGCAAGCGCGGCGCGCAGAGGAGCAAGTTGCGCAGCGTAGTGTCGCCAGCGCCCAGACGCATCCGCATGCAAGGGGCGACGCACCTGCCAGTAGCTGGCGGTTCTCACTGCTCCGCCTGCAAGGTGAAAGTCCAGGCAGCCTGGTTCCCACGGCAACTGCAGAAAGTCCATCAAGGCGCGCAAGGTCGGTTCTGGCGCGGCGACGAATGCGTCATAGTCGAAGGTATGGATGCTGTCCGGATACAGCGATAGCCAGTGCCCCATCAACCGTTGATAGTGCGCATAGAAATGGCCGATATCCTCCAGCCGACCCGCATAGCCAAACCCGTGCGGATTGAGCTGATGCATGAAGATCGACAGCCCGTTGTCCAGCGGATGGCGACGCGTGTGCACGATCCTGGCGGCAGGAAACAGCTGCTTGATCAAACCGATCAGCTGGAAATTATCCGGTCGTTTGTCGGTGATATAGCGCAGGCGTGCCTGCTCGGGAACGGCAGCTGCCACACGTTGCCGATAGCGTGTTGCCAACTGCGCCAGGGTTTGAGCGGGCAGCGCATGTGCGGCTTGCGGAAACGGCGACAGCGACTGTGCCACCAGTCGTGGCAGCGCATCCAGTTCACCGCCCGCCGCAATGCGGGGATGGCGCGATAAGGCCTGTTCGATCAAGGTGGAGCCGGAGCGGAACATGCCGCAGATAAACAGCGGCGACACCGCGTCGTGCTCAGCAACCTGCGGCAGCGGGGTGGTCGCGTCACCGGCTGCGGCAAATACCTGCGCGATGTGGTCGAAATGCTGTTGTGTCCGGAGCGGGTCGTAGCGCCTTGCCTGTGCATGAGCATGACGATTGCCGGCGCTTGCTGCATCGAAAGCGCGTGCGTGCAGACCGAGACGGTCGTAGGCGTGGGCAAGCGCATGCAGCACGCTGGCGACAAGCTCCGGATCCTGGTCGGGTGCCGAGACTGCCTGCCCGAGTGTGAGCAGGCGTATGTCCTCGGCGTGAGTAGGCGGATTCAGATGCAGCAGGCGTGCAGTGGCTTGCAGTTGCAGCGCGTGCGTAGTGGCGTCGGTATCGACAAGAGCGACAAGTCGGCAATAGGCCGCAATCGCCTGATCGCGTGCGCCCAGTTCCTCGTGCAGATTGCCCAGATTGAGCAGCGCCGGAGCGTAGTCGGGCCGGAAGCGCAGCGCCAGGTCGAGTTCGCGCAGCGCCGCCGCCTCCTGATGGAGATGGTCGCTATAAAGCGCGGCGCGATTGAGGTGGATCTGCTCGGGCGCTGTTGCGCCACAGACCAATGCCTGCGCATAAGCGTCCAGCGCACCGGACGCATTGCCGGTCCGGCGTAACAAGTACCCCAGGTTGTACCAGGCATCGGCCGAGCGCGGCTGCGTCTGCAGCACGCGCTGATACGCCACGATCGCCTGCTGCAACTGGCCCTGCTGCAGTAGTTGTGCGGCCTGCTGCAAAGACATGTTCAAGGCGTAATCCTGCGAGGAGGTGCGTCAGTTCAGACTCGCAGCTTAGAGGGCGCTTGCAGCCTCTTCAATCGATGCCAGGCAAAACAGCGCCGGCCTGTCTCTCCACCGCCGTCCGGTTGCCTTGTATGCTCAGGCGCAACCGACGATTGAAGATGCGCAAATGCACAAGCGGAGACTGTGTGGGCTGGCAATCATGTGTTGCACATGGGGTGTGGTGGCTCAGGAGACTCCAACGCATCGATGCGCGTCGGTACTTGAGCCATTGCCGCGGCTGGCCTGCTACGACGCCAGCTTCCCGCCAGCGCAGGCCGTACGGGCCGCAGAAGCCAGCAGGGGCGTGCGCGAGTTTGGTCATAGCGCAGATGAAGTATCTGCTGCTGCGGCGGCGAGGCGGTCCTCGCCTGCGCAACTGAGCGCAACAGTGCTTGCAGTGACCTATCAGGCAGACGGCACCCGCACGGTGTCTCTTGATACGCACCAGCGCTGGGCATTGACAGAAGCAAGCAGCCGCGGCCATTTGGCCGAAGGTGATGTGATAGTGCTTCGCAAGGCGGCAATGGGTAGCTACATGCTGGTGACCGCTGCCGGCGTGGCGCTGCGCGCGCGTCGTATCGACTAGCCAGATGACCGGTCACAGTGCACCAAACAGGGAGAATGGATTGACTGAGACACAGCTGCGCGCACTCTTGCGCGACGGATATCAATTGCTGCGTCAAGGCCGTTATGCCGACGCAATTGCTCTGGCCGATCGCGCCTGCGCAGACCAGCCTGACAACGCGCACCTGCTCGAATTCGCAAGCGAGGCCCGGTTGGCCAACGGTGATCCACACGCTGCAGCCGAGTGCATCGCCAACGCTGCAGCGGTGGCATCGTCGCCACTTCCCTTATTGATCAAATATGCCAGCCTGCTGATACAGCTGCGTCGTCGCCGTGAGGCGACGTTGGTCGCGCGTCAAGCGCAGGCGCTTGCAGCAGCGGATGGCAACGCGTGGTGGCGGATCGGCGCGCTGTACAGTGGCTGCCAGGACGTGGCTGCAGCCCGTGATGCCTATCAGCAAGCGCTGACGTTGCTGGGGGACCAGCCCGCCTTGCTGTACGACCTGGCGACCATGCAGTTCTTCGGTGGTGAATTCGATGCCGCTGAGATCACCGTGGAGCGGCTATTGCAACTTGCCCCAAATGCTGGCGATGCGCTGTACCTGCGCGCAACGCTCCGGCGGCAGACCGGGCAGCACAACCATCTGGACGACCTGCGCCACCGGCTGGCAACCACGCTATCGGAGCCATCTGCCAGGGCCGCAGGCCTGTACGCCTTGGCCAAGGAACTGGAAGATCTTGGGCAACATGCACAATCCTTCGAAACATTGACCGCAGCAGCGGCATGCAAGCGCACGACCTTGCAGTACGACGTGACCGCCGAGTGTGCGCATATCGCTGCGGTGCGCCAAGCCTATGCTGCGGATGCCCTACGCACGTTGCGGCCTGGTCACGACGGTGAGGGCGTGATCTTCATCGTCGGCCTGCCGCGGTCAGGCACCACCTTGTTGGAACGACTGCTCATACAACGCGGCGGCGCGCGCTCTGCAGGCGAATTGATGGATTTCGGAGCAGTTCTTGGAAGCGCCACCTCTGGCGTGATGGCGAGCAATCCCGGCCTGACAGCGGCGCAGGCGTCGCTGAAGATCGATTTCGCAGCAGTCGGCAAAGAGTATCTGCGCGGCGCTCGCGAAGTGGTGCACGACCATCCGGTACTCATCGACAAAATGCCGGTCAATTACCTTTACTGCGGCATGATTGCGGCCGCGCTGCCGCGGGCGCGCATCATCCATCTGGTGCGCGATCCGCTGGATACGTGCTATGCGATGTACAAGACCCTGTTCTACAACGCGTATCCGTTTTCATACGCGCTCGATGAGCTTGGCGACTATTACCTGGCGTACCAGCAGACCATGCGCCACTGGCACACGGTGCTGCCCGAGAAAATTCTCGATGTGCATTACGAAGATCTGGTGCGTGATACCGAGCATCAGATCACGCGGGTGCTGACGTGGTGTGGACTTTCATCGAATGAAAATACGTCCGAATTGAAAGGCGTAGCGTTTGTCACTGCCAGCGCTGCGCAGGTGCGTGGCGAGGTCCATCAACGGTCGGTGCACAGTTCTCGGCGGCATTTGAACGAGCTCGCTCCGTTAATAAAGCGGCTTCAAGCGGCGGGTGTGAGCGTGTCTTGAGTTCCAGTTTCTAGGGATTCGCCATCAACCATCAACAAGCCCAACTGGCACGTGGAAGCGAGCTCTAGCTTTTGTGGGATAGACAAAACCGCGATTGCGGAGACCAGCCTCTACAGGTCGTAGAGGTGCATCAAGGCAGTTTTTCCGTGACGGGCGCACTCTTTTGGGGCTTCAACGCACCTATTCAGAGCATTTCTGAATGGCGCTTTAACTTTCGTCAACATCGTCTTAACATCGGGTTGGCAACGTTTTTCGGAGCGCTCTTCGCCCGGCCGTTTGCCAGTGTGGCTACGCAGTTTGAATGCGTTCGCCAACGATGTCGCAGTCGATCCGCGCTCGCATCACTTCAGATGCCGACGCATTGCGCTGCTTTCCCCCGTTCGGACTTTCGGAGAGAAAGATGAGATTGAAGACCACCAAGTTGCGCGATGCCATCAGGGTGTCGCTCACGGTTGGCGCTGCTGCGCTGGCCTTGTCGGGAACCGTCATGGCACAGGAGCAGCCGTCGTTGGATGCCAAAAGCCTGGACACGGTCAATGTCACCGGCACACGCATCAAGAGCCAGACAATGACCGCCTCCAGTCCGGTGGCAGAAATCAACAAGGAAGAATTCCAATACTCCGGTTCGACCAAGGTCGAAGATCTGATCAATCAATATCCGCAACTCGCTGCGACCTTCGATAACTTCGCCAACAATGGGTCGGACGGCTATGCAACGGTCGATCTGCGCGGCCTCGGTGCGCAGCGCACGTTGACCCTGGTCAATGGCCGGCGCATTCCCAAGGGCATCGGCGAAAGCCCGGATATCAGCATCATTCCCGCATCATTGGTGCGCCGTGTGGATATCCTGACCGGAGGCGCCTCTGCGGTGTACGGGTCGGATGCCGTCGCCGGTGTGGTCAACTTCGTGCTGGACGACGAGTTCGAAGGCGTCAGTGTCGACATGGGCTACAACGCCTATCAGCACGACAATGGCAACAAGCTGATGCGCGGCCTGATGGATGATGCGGGATACGATTATCCGACCGGCAATTCCGGCTTCGACGGTATCTCGCGCAATGTAGACCTTGCCATCGGCGGCAGCTTCGGCGAATCGGGTCACGCCACCGCATGGGCGACCTGGCGCGAGAACGATCCGTTGCTGCAGGGGCAGCGCGATTACTCTGCGTGTGCATTGAGCAATCGCGGCACTGCTTGCGGCGGCTCGGCCACCGCCGACCCGGCAAACTTCTACGTCGTCGCCCCGTCTGCGGGTGCGTTCTACGTGCAGCCTTCCGCAGGCGGCACCTGGTCGCAGGTTGCATCTCCGAATCTCTACAACTTTGCGCCGGTGAATTACTACCAGCGCCCGGATACGCGCTATACCGCCGGCAGCAGCTTCAAGTACGAAGTGAACGAGCACTTCAAGCCCTACCTCGAAACCTTGTTCGTCAACCGCAAGAGTTCAACGCAGATTGCGCCATCGGGTGCGTTCTTTACCGATCTTAATGTCAATTGCGGCACGTCGGTGCTTGGCAGCCTGTGTAACGATGTCGGCATCACCGATGACGAATTCACTGTGTACGTTGCCAAGCGCAACGTCGAAGGCGGCCCGCGTATCACCAATTCGGACAGCAACAGTTTCAGCATCACCAGCGGTGCGCAGGGCGATATCAACGACAACTGGTCCTACGACGCATCGTTCACCTACAACCGCAGCACCACCAAGTCCGAGAACATCAACGACTTTGTGACCACCCGCGTACGCGATGCACTGCTGGGCTGCCAGCCAGGCTCGTTCGACGGCTGCGTGCCGTACAGCGTGTGGAACGATAGCGTCACCGCAGCCGAGGCAGAAGCCCTGCAGGGCGTGGGTATCGTCAACTACGAAACCTCGATGCGCGTGTTCAACGCCTACGTGACCGGCAACTTTGGCTATAGCCTGCCGTGGGCCGGCGATAACCCGATCAGCGTTGTCGGTGGTGTGGAAACCCGCACCGAAACCTTCAAGCGGGTGGCCGACAGCAATATGCAGACCGGCAACTTCACCGGTCTGGGCGGTCCCACTTCCAATGTATCCGGCGACATCAGCGTCAAGGAACTGTTTCTGGAAGGCGCGGTGCCGTTGTTGGCGAAGGCAGGCAGCCTGGACAACCTCGACATGCAGCTTGGCTATCGTTACTCGGACTACGACATCTCCGGGGGCGTCAGTACCTACAAGGTCGGTCTGGGTGCGACGTTTGTCGACGGTAAATACCACCTGCGTGCAGGCTGGAACCGTGCGATCCGCGCTCCGAACGTGACCGAGCTGTACAACGAAAACACGATAGGACTGTGGAGTGGTAGCGACCCTTGTGCCGGTGCCAATCCGGTATTTACCCAGGCCCAGTGCGCCAACACGGGCGTGACGGCGGCGCAGTACGGCCGCGTTGCAGCAAACCCTGCGGGTCAGTACAACGAAATCGGCGGCGGTAATGCTTCACTGCAGCCGGAAACGGCCAACACCTGGACCGTCGGTTTTGCTGCCAGCCCGATCAAGGGGCTCGATCTGAGCGTGGATTACTACGACATCAAGATCGACGATGCGATCCGGTCGATCGGCTCATCCAACATCCTGACGGCCTGCGGTGTGACCGGCAATGCGGATATCTGCAGCCGCGTCCGCCGCAATGCCACGACAGGCGATCTGTTCCGCGGTAGCGATGCGGACATCTCCGGTCTGATCTTCAATTCCCAGGACAATTTTGGCTCATTGCACTTCCAGGGTATCGATCTGACTGCGTCGTATGCATGGAGTGTCGGCCCGGGCCGCCTGACCGCCTCGATGATGGGTAGCTATGCCCTCAAGCAGGAATACGAGCCGGTTCCGGGCGTGCAGGAAGTGACCTACGACTGCGCGGGCGTGGTCAACGTGGCGTGCAACAGTGCCGAGTGGCGGCATGTGCTGAGCACGCGCTACAACTTCGATCGTTACACCGTCAGTCTGCGCTGGCGCTATATCGGTGAGCTGGACTACCAGAACACCGACGGCACGCCGGGGACCACCGACGTGCGCTTGGTCAACCAGGACAACAAGGTCTCTGCCTACAACTACTTCGACCTTTCCGGTTCGATGCAGTTGGGCGATTACGTCACCTGGACGCTGGGCGTCAACAACATCGCCGACAAGGAACCGCCGCTGGTGGGTGGCAGCCTGACCTACAACGGCAACTCGCTTGGTGGTTACGACCAGGCCGGCCGTTACTTCTTCACCAGTGTGGGTCTGCGTTTCTGAGTCGCTTCGTGACTGTGTAAAAAAGAACGGCGAGCCTTAGCTCGCCGTTCTTTTTTTGTTGCTTGCGACATGCGCCGCCGATGACGCGCTACTCCACAACCTCATGCCGTGTGATCGCCGCTAGCGGCTCGGCTGCGCGTTTGCTCGAAGTCGCAGCTGAAGTCAGCGTGTCACGCCACCGCTTCACGCAACAACGGCGACTCCCAACCCGGGCGCGGCGCAAAACGATCGCCGTAACGCGCATGCAGTGCCTGCAAACGTTCCAGTAGCGCGTCGGCGCCGACACTGCGGATGTGCTGGATCGGGCCGCCACGGAACGGGGCAAAGCCGGTGCCAAAGATAACGCCCGCATCGAGCAGATCGGCATCGGCCACTACGCCGTCGTGCAGGCAGGCGACCGCTTCGTTGAGCAGCGGCAGGATCAAGCGGTCCTCAAGATCCGCCGGCACCGCGTAGCCGCTGGCGACCTCGGGTTTGACCGCGCGCCCGTTCTCCCACTTGTACAACCCCTGGCCGTCCTTCTTGCCGCGCTTGCCCGGCTCCACGGTGGTCAGCGCCGCAGGAATCGGGAGGTGCAGGAACGGCGCGAGCTCCGCGCCCACGCCTGCGGCAACATCCAACCCAACGGTGTCGATCAATTCGATCGGTCCCATCGGCATGCCGAACTTCACTGCGGTCTTGTCCAGCACCGGGCCCGGCACGCCTTCGGCATACGCGGTGGCCGCCTCGAGCAGATACGGAAACAGCACGCGATTGACCAGAAAACCGGGTGTGCCCGCAACCGGCACCGGGAACTTGTCCAGCGCCTTGCAGAACGCGGCCAGGCGCGCGACGTTGGCCGGATCCAGCCCGTCGTGTTGCACGATTTCCACCAGCGGCATCATCGATACTGGATTGAAGTAGTGCAGGCCGGCGAATTGCGCCGGACGCTGGATGTGTCCACGCAACTCGGTCAACGGAATCGACGAGGTGTTGGTGGTCAGCAACGCATCGGGCTTGAGCTGCGGCTCGATGGATTGATACAGATCGCGCTTGGCCTGCGGATTTTCGATGATCGCTTCGATCACCAGGTCCGCCTGCGCCACGCCCGCACCGGCCAGATCGCCACGCAGGCGCGCCGCCACCGCCGGCCGCTTCGCCTCGTCCTTGACGCGTTTGGCGAACAACTCGCCGCCGCGCGTCAGCGCGGTATCGATGAAGTGCTGCTCGCGATCCTGCAGCGTGACCTCGAAGCCCTTGTAGGCGGCCCAGGCCGCGATATCGCCGCCCATCACGCCGGCACCGATCACATGCACATGGCGGATAGGGGCCAGCGCCGCAGCGCCAGCGTCCTTGCCGCCCAGCGCCTTCAAGCGCTCGGTGAGGAAGAAGATGCGGATCAGATTGCGAGCGGTCGGTGTGCTGGCGAGTTTCACCACCGCCTTGCGCTCGGCGGCCAGGCGCGCCTGGATGCCGCTGCCACCGGCGCGCTCCCACACGTTGATCAACGCATACGGCGCCGGGTAATGCTCCTTGCGCGCCTTGCGTGCGACCTGTTTGCGCATCTGTGGCGCCAGCAGCTTGCGCGCAATCAAGGTGTTGGTGGCCCACGCAGTGGCGCGTTGTTTGAACCGGCGTTTGCTGCCGGTGAGCGCCAGTGCGGCGGCAACATCCACCAGCACTGCAGGCGCGGCGACCTTGTCGATCAGGCCCATCGCGCGCGCGGCCTTGGCCGACACGGTGCGGCCGGTCAGCATCAGATCCATCGCCGCTGGCGCACCGATCAGACGCGGCAAGCGGGCGCTGCCGCCCCAGCCTGGAAAGATGCCGAGCTTGGTTTCCGGCAGGCCGATGCGCGTGCTGCCATCGTCGGAGGCCACCCGATACCGGCACGCCAGCGCGATCTCGGTACCGCCACCCATGCAGAAGCCGTGGATCGCCGCGACCGTAGGGCAGGGCAGTTCGGCCAGCTTCTGAAACACGCTTTGGCCGCGCTGGATCGCGTCGTTGACCGTGCCCTTGCGGTCGAATTCCTGAAATTCCTTCAGGTCGGCGCCGGCGATGAAGCCGTTGGCCTTGCCCGAGCGCAGCACCACGCCCTTGGGCGGCTCCAGTGCCAGTCGTTCGATCAGCGCGCCCAGTTCGAGCAGCACCTCCTGCGAAAACGCGTTGACCGGCGCACCTTGGCGATCAAGGCTGAGCACGACCACGCCGTCCTCGCGCAGGTCTGCCTGCCAATGGCTGAATCGGAGCCCGTCGAAACCTGGAAGCATGCGTCTGGCCGTCCGGAGATATAAGGAAAGATCGTTATCATCCAGAGGTTGTTTCCTTCACGTCAAATACCCATACCTGTCGACAAGGCGGCGTGCGCTTGGTGCGAGGCGTCGCCAGCGGCGCATCGGTGCCGCTACCCTGATGCGTGACGATCGTACGGATCGGTATGAACTTTTCTTTTCAATGGCGGTCTCATTGCCCGACTTCGGTGGGCTGACAGGAGTGCGGCCCGACATGGCCGAAGTCGATACACCTCAGGAGCTGGACCTGGAATTGGTCCGGCGTGTGCAGCGCGGCGAGAGCGCAGCGTTCGATGTGCTGGTGCGCAAATACCAGCACCGCATCGTTGCGTTGATCGGGCGCTACATCGCCGATTGGAGCGAATGTCAGGACGTGGCCCAGGATACGTTTGTGCGCGCCTACCGCGCGATCAACAGTTTCCGCGGCGATTCGCAGTTCTATACATGGTTGCACCGCATTGCCGTGAACACTGCCAAGAACCATCTGGTTGCGCACAACCGCCGTCCGCCCACCGACGACATCGAGATCAGCGATGCCGAGCAGTTCGATGGGGCGACACGCTTGCGCGACACCGATACCCCGGAGCGCGAATTGATGCGACAGGAGTTGGAACAAACGGTGATGCGTGCGGTCCAAGCCCTGCCGGAAGAACTCCGGTCGGCCATCACCCTGCGCGAGGTGGATGGGCTGAGCTACGACGAAATCGCGCGAAAAATGGATTGCCCGATCGGAACGGTGCGCTCGCGCATCTTCCGGGCGCGCGAGGCCATCGACATCGAGCTGCGGCCTCTGCTGGAGACCGAAAGCGCTACCCGTGAGCGACACCGCGTATGAGCCATACCCCTGTGATGTCCACCACCGACAAGTTCGAGCTTCACTATCGCCAGCAGTTGTCTGCGCTGGTGGATGGCGAATTGAACGCCGACGAGTCGCGCTTCTTGTTGCGCCGTCTGGCGCACGACGACGAGCTGGCCGGTTGCCACGAACGTTGGCAGCTGTGCGGCGACGTGCTGCGCGGTGCGGCCAGTGCGCCGGCACCGTTGGACTTCGCAGCGCGTGTGCGCACGGCTATTGCCGAGGAGCCCGCTCCACAGGCGCAATCCTCTACGCGCCCGGCGACGCGCTGGCGCTGGGGTGGTGGCGCGGCGATTGCGGCATCGGTCGCGGCGATCGCCTTGTTCATGGCGCGCGAGCGTTTGCCCGAGACGGCGCCGCCTGCCGTCCAGGTGCCGGTGTTCGCCTCGGCCGCGCAGATGCCCGCCGCAGTGCAGCCGCCGGCAGCACCGAAAGCGCCGGCGACACCGGATCCGGCCACACCCGACGAGGGTGTCGCGCTTGCTGCAGCGGTGCCTGCCGCTGCGCTGGCTTCCACCCGTCGCGGTGCGGCCACGCGCAATCAGCAGGCGGCCCGCAGTGTCGCTGCCCGCCAGCAGCAGGCGCCGACCCGCATGGTGGCCGCTGCCACGCCGGCACCGGTTGCTCCAGCTGTGCGCCCGGCCGCGCCGTCGAACCCGTTCACGCATTCCGAGATGACCTTGCAGGCGCGGCCCTGGCCACGCGCGGCCTTGTCCGGCGCTGGCGACAGTCCGCTCAATGCCAGCTTCAGTCAAAGCCGCCCGGGCCCGGCGTTCTATCCGTTCGAGCCTGCGCCGCAAGCGATTGCCAGCCCGTCAGCGAGCCGGCCGCTGCCGGTGCAGCCGCCGCAAGACTGATCCCGCCGCCAACCTTCATCGGTTCGGCGTCCTCCCTTCCGTTATCGTGCCGGACCCCTGCAAAGGCAGGGGCTTTGGCCCCTGTCGCCCTGCCATCGGAGGCAACCTGATGAACCATCGCATCCGCACCCAGATGTTCGGCCTGATCGCCATGACCCTGCCGTTGGCCGCCTGCGCGCAGCAGCCTGCGCCCGCCGCCAAGGACGCCGCACCGATTGCTGCCAACCGCAGCGCCACGCCGGCGCCGCAGCTGGTGGCGGGCCTGCCGGACTTCACCAATCTGGTCGAACAGGTCGGCCCGGGCGTGGTCAATATCGAAACCACCATCACCCGCAAGGACGCCATGGCGCGCCAGCGGCGCGGTGGGCCGGGTGGGCAGGACGGCGGCGCGATGCCGGGCGATGAGCAGATGCCGGAGTTCTTCCGCCGCTTCTTCGGGCCGGATTTCCATATGCCGGGCGGGCCGCGCCAGGGGCCTGGTGGCCCAGGGCAGGGCGATGACGATGGCGGCATCGCCGGCAAGTCGATGGGTTCGGGCTTCATCATTTCCGCCGACGGCTATGTGCTGACCAACCACCATGTGGTCGATGGCGCCAGCGAAGTGACCGTCAAGCTGACCGACCGGCGCGAGTTCAAGGCCAAGGTGGTCGGCAGCGACGAGCAGTTCGATGTGGCGCTGCTCAAGATCGAGGCCAAAGGCCTGCCGACGGTGCGCCTAGGCGATTCCAATTCGCTCAAGCCGGGCCAGTGGGTGGTGGCGATCGGCTCGCCGTTCGGGTTGGATCACTCTGTGACCGCCGGTATCGTCAGTGCCACCGGTCGCAGCAACCCGTATGCGGATCAGCGCTACGTGCCCTTCATCCAGACCGACGTGGCGATCAATCAGGGCAACTCCGGTGGCCCGCTGCTCAACACGCGTGGCGAAGTGGTCGGCATCAATTCGCAGATCTTCTCCGCCTCGGGCGGCTACATGGGGATCAGTTTTGCGATCCCGATCGACCTGGCTTTCAGTGCCGCCGAACAGATCAAGGCCACCGGCCATGTGAGTCGCGGCATGCTGGGTGTGGCGGTCGGCCCGATCGATTCGCTCAAGGCGCAGGGCCTTAGCCTGCCGGACACGCGCGGCGCGCTGGTCAACGACATTCCCGCCGGCAGCCCGGCCGCCAAGGCCGGGATCGAGGTGGGCGATGTGATCACCGCCGTCAACGGCAAGCCGATCGAGGCGGCCAGCGATCTGCCGCCGATGATCGGCCTGATGGCGCCGGGCACCAAGGTCACGCTGGATGTCCTGCGCGACGGCAAGCCGCGCAAGGTGACGGTCACCCTGGCGACGCTGGACAACCCGGCCGGCAACGCCGCACCGCGCACCGCTGCCGACGACAGCAAGCCCAGCGCACCGGCCAGTGTGGAATTGCTCGGGCTGCAGCTCGCCGATCTGACCGCCGCCGAGCGCAGTCGCCTGGGCCTGGAAGCGGGCGAGGGCGTGCGCATCGCCTCGGTCACCGGCGCGGCAGCGCGCAGCACCCAGCCGCCGTTGTCGCCGGGCCTGATCATCGCGCGTGTCGGTCGCACCAAGGTCGGCAGCGTCGCCGACATCAACCGCGCGCTGGCCAGTGTCAAGAAGGGCGATGTGGTTATGCTGCTGGTCACCGACGGCAAGGCGACCAGTTATGTGGCCTTGAAGGCTGGCGGCTGAGGGAGGCCGGGATTCGGGATCGGTGATTCGGGATTGGCAAGAGCAGGCTCTCGCTCGCGGGTGCTTGCTCTTGCTCTGCCTTTTCGAATCCCCAATCCCTACTCCCTAATCCCTGCCCCAAAGCGTGCGATAATGCTGCGTTACCCTGACGACGGCTCCGCCGGCGCCCACCTCAATGTCCTCAGATTCAATGCGGAATATCCGCAACTTCTCCATCATTGCCCACGTTGACCACGGGAAATCCACCCTGGCCGACCGGATCATCCAGCTGTGCGGCGGCCTTCAGGCGCGCGAGATGGAAGCCCAGGTGCTCGACTCCAACCCGATCGAGCGCGAGCGTGGCATCACGATCAAGGCGCAGTCGGTGTCCTTGCCGTACACGGCGAAGGACGGGCAGGTCTACCAACTGAACTTCATCGACACCCCCGGGCATGTGGACTTCTCCTATGAAGTCAGCCGCTCGCTGGCCGCGTGCGAAGGCGCGTTGCTGGTGGTGGATGCGGCCCAGGGCGTGGAAGCGCAATCGGTCGCCAATTGCTACACCGCGGTGGAGCAGGGCCTGGAAGTGGTGCCGGTGCTCAACAAGATCGACCTGCCCACCGCCGACATCGAGCGCGCCAAGGCCGAGATCGAAGCGGTGATCGGCATCGATGCCGAAGACGCGGTGGCGGTCAGTGCCAAGACCGGCTTCAACGTCGATCTGGTGCTGGAAGCGATCGTGCAGCGCATTCCGCCGCCCAAGCCGCGCGATACCGACAAGCTGCAGGCGCTGATCATCGACTCCTGGTTCGACAACTACCTGGGCGTGGTCTCGCTGGTGCGCGTGATGCAGGGCGAGATCAAGCCGGGCAGCAAGATCCTGGTGATGTCCACCGGCCGCACGCATCTGGTCGACAAGGTCGGTGTGTTCACTCCCAAGCGCAAGGAATTGCCCGCGTTGGGCGCCGGCGAAGTGGGCTGGATCAATGCCTCGATCAAGGACGTGCATGGCGCGCCGGTCGGCGATACCTTGACCCTGGCGGCCGACCCGGCACCGCATGCGCTGCCCGGTTTCCAGGAAATGCAGCCGCGCGTGTTCGCCGGCCTGTTCCCGGTCGATGCCGAGGATTATCCGGACCTGCGCGAAGCCCTGGACAAGCTGCGTCTGAACGATGCGGCGCTGCGTTTCGAGCCGGAAAGTTCCGAGGCGATGGGCTTCGGCTTCCGCTGCGGTTTCCTGGGCATGTTGCACATGGAAATCGTGCAGGAGCGGCTGGAGCGCGAGTACAACCTCAATCTGATTTCGACCGCGCCAACCGTGGTCTATGAAGTGCTCAAGACCGACGGCAGCGTGATCCCGATGGACAACCCGTCCAAGCTGCCGCCGTTGAACCATGTGGAAGAGATCCGCGAGCCGATCATTCGCGCCAACATCCTCACACCGCCCGATTACGTCGGCAACATCATCACCTTGTGCGAAGAAAAGCGCGGCAGCCAGATCGGCATCAATTACCTGGGCAGCCAGGTGCAGATCAGCTACGAGTTGCCGATGGCCGAAGTGGTGCTGGATTTCTTCGACAAGCTCAAGTCGGTCTCGCGCGGTTACGCCTCGCTGGATTATCACTTCCTGCGTTTCGATGCCGGCCCGTTCGTACGTGTGGACACGCTGATCAACGGCGACAAGGTCGACGCGCTGAGCATCATCGTGCACCGCAGCTACGCCGATCGGCGTGGCCGCGAACTGTGCGAGAAGATGAAGGAATTGATCCCGCGGCAGATGTTCGACGTGGCAATTCAAGCCGCCGTCGGCGCGCAGATCATCTCGCGCTCCACGGTCAAGGCGATGCGCAAGAACGTGTTGGCCAAGTGCTATGGTGGCGACGTTTCGCGCAAGAAAAAGCTGCTGGAAAAGCAGAAAGAAGGCAAGAAGCGCATGAAGCAGGTCGGCCGCGTGGAGATTCCGCAGGAGGCCTTCCTGGCTGTCTTGCAGATGGATAAGTAGCAGGGATTTGGGATGCGTGATTCGGGATTGGCAACGACGCGCCAGCCCTGAGCTTTTACGAATCCCCAATCTCCAATCCCGAATCCTGTTCCGAAGGAACCCGAATGAAATGGTTTGAAATCGCCCTGGTCGTGCTGACGCTGGGCACCGGCTTCATCTGGCTGCTGGACAAGTTGTTTCTGGCCAAGCGCCGCGCCGCACGTGCCGGGCTGCTGGACAGCGAGCCGGCGATCATCGATTACTCGCGCGCGTTCTTTCCCGTGTTGGCGGTGGTGCTGATCCTGCGCAGCTTCGTGGCCGAGCCTTACAAGATTCCGTCCAGTTCGATGATGCCCAATCTGCTAATCGGCGACTTCATCCTGGTCAACAAGTTCGCTTACGGCTTCCGTCTGCCGATCACCAACACCAAGTTCATCCCCACCGGCGAGCCCAAGCGTGGCGATGTGGTGGTATTCAAGCCGCCGCATGCGCCCGATCAGAACTGGATCAAGCGCGTGGTCGGCCTGCCAGGCGACAAGATCGGTTTCCACGGCGATACGCTGTACATCAACGACAAGCCGATGCGCTACACGGTCAAGGGCGAGTACATCGGCAAGGGCAAGGGCGCCGAGATGACCGGCACCACGTTGCTGGTCGAGGACCTGCCGGGCCGCACACACACCGTGCTGGAATGGGTCGATCGCAACATGCCGGCCGGGCAGGGCGACTGGACCGTGCCGGCCGCCAGCTATTTCGTGATGGGGGATAATCGCGACAACAGCGAAGACAGCCGATTCTGGACCCAGACGCACTTTCTGCCGGAAGCCAATCTGCGCGGCAAGGCGTTCCTGATCTGGCTCAATTGCGAGGGGTGGTTCTGCAAGGGGAGTTTCGATCCGTCGCGGATCGGGACCGGAATCCAGTAAATGCACGCACGGCGTGCCAGGGGAAGCACAATGAAGCGCAAGCAGAGCGGTATGACGTTGACGTCGTTCGTGGTGGTGCTGGCGGTGGTGGGGTTTGGCCTGTACTTGGGAATGAAGCTGTTTCCGATGTATCAGGAATATTATTCCGTGCGCACAGCGATGAAGGGTCTGGCCAAAGAGCCCGGCGCCGGCGAGATGGATCCGTCCAAGTTGCAGGATCTGTTCTTCCGTCGGCTGTACATCAATTACTCGGAAAACGTCAAAAAAGAAGACGTCAAGTTCGAGCGCATCGAAGGCGGCTGGCGCATGAAGGTCAACTACGAAGTGCGTCGCGAAATGATCGGCAATCTCGATGTGGTCGGCAAATTCGATACATCGCAGGACATGACTGGACGTGGTGGGCAATAGAACTTTCCAGCGTGGCGATCCGATCGGGCACGCGTTTGCCGATCCGGGTCTGCTCGCCCAGGCGCTGCGGCATCGCAGCGCCGGGACACCGCATAACGAGCGACTGGAATTCCTCGGCGACGGCATCGTCAATCTGCTGATCGCCGAGGCGCTGTATCAGCGCTGGCCCAAGGCCGACGAAGGCGCATTGACCCGTGCGCGCGCCGAACTCGTTCGCGAGGGGGCGCTGGCCGTCATCGGCCGCACGCTGAATCTGGGCGAGCGTTTGACGCTCGGTCCGGGCGAGCTGAAATCCGGTGGCCACCGGCGCGATTCGATCCTGGCCGATGCGGTCGAAGCGATCGTTGCGGCGATCTATCTGGACTGTGGCTTCGAGCGTTGCCGCGAGGTGGTGCTGCCCTGGTTCGAGCCTTCATTGGCTGCGCTGCCGGTGGGCAAGGCTGAAAAAGATCCCAAGACCCGGCTGCAGGAATGGCTGCAGGCGCGGCAACTCCCGCTGCCCAATTACGCGCTGATCAGTGAAAGCGGCGACGAACATGCCAAGCAGTTCCATGTCGCCTGCATTCTGGAACAGCCCGTCGCCCGCGCCGAAGGCCAGGGCACCTCGCGTCGCCTCGCCGAGCAACAGGCGGCCACCCTCGTCATCGCACAACTGGATTCAAACACGTGAGCGAAACCTCCTCCCCCCACCGTAGCGGCAGCGTCGCCGTGATCGGCCGTCCCAATGTCGGCAAGTCCACCCTGACCAATGCGCTGGTCGGTGCAAAGGTCAGCATCGTGTCCAACCGGCCGCAGACCACGCGGCATCGCTTGCTGGGCATTGCCACCTTCCCCGAGGGGCAGCTGGCATTGGTGGATACGCCCGGATTGCATCGCGAGCAGAAGCGCGCCATGAACCGGGTGATGAATCGCGCCGCGCGCGGCTCGCTGGAAGGCGTGGATGCGGCAGTGCTGGTGATCGAGGCCGGCCGTTGGGACGAAGAAGACACGCTGGCCTTCAAGGTCCTGAGCGATTCCAAAGTGCCGGTAGTGCTGGTGGTCAACAAGGTCGACCGGCTCAAGGACAAGACCGCGCTGTTCCCGTTCCTGGCGCAGGTCAGCGAAGGCCGCACCTTCGCTGCAGTGCATCCGGTGTCTGCGCTCAAGCGCAAGGGCCTAGAAGCGCTGGTCGGCGATCTGCTCAAGCTGGTTCCCGAAGCCGAGGCGATGTTCGGCGAGGACGAGATCACCGATCGCAGCCAGCGTTTTCTGGCTGGCGAACTGGTGCGCGAGCAATTGATGCGCCAGCTCGGCGAAGAACTGCCGTATGCCACCACCGTGGAGATCGAGCGCTTTGCCGAAGATGGCGCATTGCTGCGTATTGGCGCGGTGATCTGGGTCGAGCGCGAAGGCCAGAAGGCGATCGTGATCGGCAAGGGCGGCACCCGCCTGAAGGAAATCGGCGGCAAGGCGCGCCTGCAGATGGAACGGCTGTTCGGCGCCAAGGTGTTCCTGGAAACCTGGGTACGCGTGCGCGAGGGCTGGTCGGACGACGAAGCGGCATTGAAGGCGTTCGGGTACGAGTAAGACCGGGACCCGGTCCCGCCTGCCGCCATGCTGATCGACAACGAACGCGGTTTCGTCCTGCATGTGCGCCCCTGGCGCGAGACCAGTCTGCTGGTGGAAGTGCTCACCGAGCAGCAGGGGCGGGTGGGATTGCTGGCGCGTGGTGTGCACGCGCCGCGCAAACAGGCCTTGCGCGCCGCATTGCAGCCCTTGCAACTGATCCAGTTCACGGCGATGCAGCGCGGCGAGCTTGCGCAACTGCGCCAGGCCGAGGCCTTGGACACTGCACCGCGCCTGGCCGGCGAAACCATGTTGGCCGGTTTCTATATCAGCGAGTTGCTGCTGCGGCTGGCTCCACGCAACGACCCGGTGCCCGAGCTGTTCGATTGCTATGCGCGGGCGCGGGCGCATCTGGCCTCCAACCTGCCATTGGCCTGGGGGCTGCGCCAGTTCGAGCGCGATGTGCTCGATGGGCTCGGGTTTGCCTTCGATCTGCAACACGACAACGACGGCCAACCGATCGACCCGGCGGCACGTTACCGCCTCGATCCGCAGGAAGGCGCCTTGCGCGTGTTGAGCGAGCGGCTGGCGCAGGACCGGCGCGAGACCGTGACCGGCGCGGCGCTATTGGCGCTGGGCGAAGACGTCATGCCGGCGAGCGACGACATGCCGGGTCTGCGCCGCAGCATGCGTGGCGTGCTGCTGCATCACCTGGGCGGGCGCGGCCTGAAATCCTGGGAAATGCTCGAGGATCTGGCGCGCCGGCGCTGATCAGCAAGGTAGGCGCGCTACGCGGCTGGGCGCGTCATTCAATCGAGCTCCGTACGCACTCTCTACAACGCCGAGTCCTAGCCTGAGCGTCGCGTCGCGCAGCGACAGGCGCTCAGTTCAGTGCAGCAACGCCGCCACCGCCGCATGAAACTGCGTCTGCGCCGTGCTCGATTGCGGGTCGCCGCGCAGTAAACGCACCGCACCGGCAAGCCGCGCCGCACCGACAAACCCGCAACTGGCCTGTAGCCGGTGCAGATGGTTGCGCAGTGCCGGCTCGTCGCTGATCTGAAGGGCCGAATCCACCGCGTCGCGCGTGCCCGGCAACTCGGCCAGGAACAATTCGCGCAGCGCATTCAGATGGTGCTGCTGACCGTTGAGCGCGCTGAGTGCGGCCGCTTCGTCCCAATCGCTGGCGGCGATGTCGACCACGCCGACCGGCGCCACGCTGTAACGGCCGCGCGCCAGTCCGCGACGCACCGCCTGCAGCAGACGTTCGGAGCTCAGCGGCTTGACCAGCATTTCCAGAAACCCATCGGACTGCAGGCTGCGTTGCATGGTCATGGTGCCGTCGGCGGTGTGGGCGAGTGCGGGGACGTCGGGATGCAACAGGCGCAGTGCGCGCAGCAGCTCGCTGCCGGTGCCATCGGGAAGATTGACGTCGATCAACCAAAGGTCGTGACGATGTTCGCGGGCGCGGTCGAGCGCCGACGACAGCGAATCGGCGCAATCCACCCGGGCGGGCAGGTCTTCCAGGACGGCCTGGAGAAACCCGCGGCTGATCGGGTCGTCTTCCACCAGCAAGAGTCGTGGGTGGGGTTCCTGACGTGTCGCCATATTCATGCTGCCTCCTTGTCAGCGATGCCGCGTCGTGACCGCCGCGCGCAGCCGGAGTTTGCCTGTGTTTGCGGCGCACGACAATTGTCCCATTGCTGCAAGCGGCCTCCATCGATCGCATCTGCGACAATACGCACCCTTTTTGCCCGCAGCTCGTCGCCACGTGGCCAGAACCAGAAACCGTTTCGACCGTACCCCGTTCCAGACCGCCATTATCGACCTCAGTCACGACGGCCGCGGTGTTGCGCGCCGCGAGGGCGAGGGCGGCAAGGTCACCTTCATCAGCGGCGCCCTGCCCGGTGAGGTGGTGCGTGCCGAACCCACCGCGCGCAGCCGGCATTTCGATGAGGCCAAGACGGTGGAGGTGCTGGAGGCATCGCCGCAACGGGTGACCCCGCGCTGCCCGCATTTCGGCGTCTGTGCCGGCTGCGTGCTGCAGCATCTGGACGAGTCGCAGCAGATCGTGGCCAAACAGCGCGTGCTGATGGATAACCTGGAGCGCATCGGCCACGTCACCCCACAGGCGATCCTGCCGGCGTTGGTGGGCGACAACTGGGGCTACCGCCGCAAGGGGCGCTTCTCGGTGCGGCGGGTGGAAAAGAAGGACAAGACGCTGGTCGGTTTCCGCGAGCTCGATCCGCGCTTCGTGGCCGATCTGTCGGTCTGCTACACGGTGATCCCGCAGATCGGCGAGAAGATTCCGTTGCTCGCCGCGCTGGTCGAAGGTCTGGACGGCAAGCGCGACATCCCGCAGATCGAATTCATTGCCGGTGACGAGGCGGTGGTGCTGACCATCCGCCACATGCAGCCGCTCAGCGGGCGCGATCTGCAGGCGCTGACGGAATTTGCGCAGGCGCACGCGTTTGCGATCTTCCTGCAGCCGGGCGGCGTGGAGAGCGTGCATCCGCTGTGGCCGCAACAGGTGCCGCTGTCGTTCCGCTTACCGCAGTGGAACGTGGAGCTGGCGTTCCGGCCGCTGGACTTCATCCAGGTCAATGCCTCGCTCAACCAGAAAATGATTGCGCATGCACTGGCATTGCTCGACGCCAAGCCGGACGACCGCGTGCTGGATCTGTTCTGCGGCCTGGGCAATTTCACCCTGCCGCTGGCACGCGGCGTGCGCGAAGTGGTCGGCGTGGAAGGCGATGCCGGGCTGGTGGCGCGTGCGCGCGAGAATGCCCAGCGCAATGGCCTGGACAACGCGCAGTTTTATGCGGCCGACCTGACCCAGGATCAGCGCCATACCGCGTGGATGCGGCAGGGCTTCGACAAGCTGCTGCTGGACCCGCCACGTTCGGGCGCGTTGGAAGTGTTGCAGCAGCTGCCGTTGAAAAAGTTCGAGCGCATCGTCTACGTGAGCTGCCATCCAGGGTCGCTGGCGCGCGACGCGGGCTATCTGGTCAACGAACAGGGCTTCACGCTCAAGGCCGCTGGCGCGATGGACATGTTTCCGCATACGGCGCACGTGGAAAGCATCGCGGTGTTTGAGCGGCGCTAGGCCGTCATGTTCCGGGCGTCGGTTACCCGTCGCCCGCCTCGCGGCTGCGCAGTAGTTTTGTTAGCCGCTCTTAGTCTTTCTTGTCGACGGCGTTCTGCCACTGCCCGTCGACCAGCGCGAAGGCCATCGGCCGCGTGCCGCGTTTGCCCTCGGCCTCAACGATGACGTCGCACTCGACCACTGGCGCCTCACTGCCGAGTTTGCAGTGCTCGACACCGGAGACTTGCGCGGTACGCGCGGCGTCTTGAATGCGCGTGCGCATCGCCGCGTCGTTCTCCTGCGCAAGCATCTGGCTGATGGCTTCGCGCAGGAGCACCTGCACGCGATCCTGCGGCGGTACCGGCGCGGCGACTTCCATTTCGTTCTCGCTGTGCTGCAACGCCCACGCGTTATCGTTTGGGACAAACCGCAGCGTCATGTGCTTTTCGCTGGGCCCGGCCTGGCCGGTGACGATGCAATCGAGCGTCTCCGGTTTGGCGTCGACAGCCGGCAGGCAGCCGGTCAACGCGGTCAAGCGCGGACGGAACATGGCGGACATGAGCGCGTCGCCCTGCTCCTGCGGGTTGGCTGCCATGTCATCGGCGATGGCCGCATCCAGTGCCTGTTGCGCCTGGGCCAGCGAGAGCGTGGCTGCAGCAGCGCCGGCTGTGGCAGTTGCGCACACCAATGCGGCAGTGAGCGCCGCAATGTGCAGGGTGGAGTATCGGCTGACTGTCATGGCGTTCTGTCCTTGAATGAGAGGGGGCGGAGTGTAGAGGTCGCGAGGCTGCGTCGGCCAGGCATTTTTCTGCAGGTCCCGCCATACTTGTGGACATGGGCATTGAAATCGAACGTAAATTTCTCGTGACCGGCGACGGTTGGCGTAGCGCCGCGCATGCGGTGATCCCGATGGCGCAGGGCTATATCAACGACCAGGCAGCGATGCGCAGTGGCGCGCAGAACGCGTCGGTGCGCGTGCGCATCCAGGGCGAGAGCGCATTTCTCAATTTGAAATCGCGTGAGGTGGGGCATACGCGGCAGGAGTTCGACTACCCCATTCCGGTGGTCGATGCGCGTGCGCTGCTGGCGCTGTGTGTCGGCGGTTTGATCGACAAGCGTCGGCATCTGGTCGAGTGCCAGGGCCATGTGTGGGAAGTGGACGAATTCCTCGGCGACAACGCCGGGCTGGTCGTGGCCGAGATCGAACTCGGGAGTGCCGATGAGGCGTTCGCCAAGCCCGCGTGGATCGGTGCGGAAGTCACCGACGATGTGCGCTATTACAACCTGGCGCTGGCCTCGCATCCGTTCACGCAGTGGGTGGAGAGCCGGGATTCGGGATTGGGCATTCGGGATTCGTAAAAGCTGAGGTGATGCGTCGGACTTGGGCTTATGCTTTGCAAATCCCAAATCCCCATTAACGAATCCCCGCCCATGCGCATCGATATCTGGTCTGACGTTGTCTGTCCCTGGTGCTGGATCGGCAAGCGCCGTTTCGAGCAGGCGGTGGCCTCGCTTGGTGCGCAGGCACCTGCGCTGGACATCCATTACCACGCGTTTCAGCTGGATCCCGACGCCGGTCTGGAACCGACACCGTTGCGTGCTGCGCTGGCGCAAAAGTTCGGCGGTGCTGCGCGCGTGGATCAGATGCTGGCGCAGACGCAGGCCACTGCGCGTGCCGAAGGTTTGCCGTTCGATTTCGGGCGTGGGCAGGTGCAGGTCAGTACATTGCGCGCGCATCGGCTGATCTGGCTGGCCAGCCATGAGGGCGATGTCGAGGCCGTGATCGAAGCGCTGTTTCATGCGCATTTTGCCGAAGGCCGCAACCTGGGCGCGACCGAAACGCTGGTGCGTGCTGGAGCCGCTGGCGGTCTCGACGAAGCACGCGTGCGCGCACTGTTGGACTCCGACGAAGGCATCGTTGCCGTCGAGGCGCAATTGGCGCAGGCCACAGCACTGGGAATCCGTGCGGTGCCCAGTTTCGTGATCGATGGACGCAGTCTGATCCAGGGCGCACAGCCGCCGGAGAGTTTTGCGCAAGCACTGTTGCAGCTGGCGGCCGAATCGGCGCCGATCGGTGGTCCCGATGCCTGCGGGCCGGACGGCTGTGCAGTGTGAACTGCCGGCGGCGTCTTGCAACTCCCAACTCATGACGAGATGACACAGCCCGCCCGCCCGAAGACGGTTGCGGTGATCGGCGCCGGATTGGCAGGGCTTGCCTGTGCGCAACGGCTGCAGGCGGCGGGATGGACGGTAACGCTGTTCGAGCAGGGCGATGCACCCGGCGGGCGCATGCGCAGTTGCGCAGGCGATGGCTGGCAGTGCGACCACGGCGCGCAGTATTTCACCGCACGCGATCGGGCGTTTGCAGCCGTGGTGGATCAGTGGATTGCGGCCGGCGTCGCGGCGGCCTGGCCTGCGCGCGTCGCGAGTTGGGATGGCATCGAATTCCGTCCCTCGCGGAGCATTTTGGCGCGCTTTGTCGGTGTGCCGGACATGGCCGCACCGGCGCGTGCGCTTGCGGCAGACCTGGATGTTCGATCAGGCACCGCTGTGCGATCTCTGCAGCGCGACGGCGACACATGGTGTCTGGCTGTGTCGGGAGACGATACGAGACACGCCTTCGACACAGTGTTGTTGGCGGTGCCGGCGCCGGTAGCAGCTGCATTACTGGAGCACATCGCGCCCACGCTCGCGACGATTGCCGCTGGCGCAAACATGCAGCCGGCCTGGGCGGTGGTGCTGCATTTCGACACGCCGCTCGACCCTGGTTACGACGCCTTGTTCGTCAACGCCGGCCCGTTGCGCTGGGTGGCACGCAACGCCAGCAAGCCTGGACGAACCGGCAGCGAAACCTGGCTGCTGCATGCCAATGCCGATTGGAGCCAGGCGCATTTCGACGCGACGCCCGAGGCGGTGATTGCCAGTGTGTTGCCAACGCTGGCCGCGCTTGGGTTGCCAGTGCCGCAGTCCTGCGCTGCGTCTCGCTGGACAGTGGCCAGCACCGATCCGCCCTTGCAGATCGGCTGTGCCTGGGACGCGCAATTGCGTATCGGTCTGTGTGGCGACTGGTTGGCCGGCGGCAAGGTGGAAGGCGCCTGGCAAAGCGGCGTGACACTGGCGGAGCGTGTGCGCGCCAGCGATGCCATACGCAGCGATCGCGATTAATGCTGTGGCACGCGCAGCCGACCTCAACCCACAGGCACCCGCACACACGCTGCGCCTGATTCTGGGCGATCAACTCAATCTGCAGCACAGCTGGTTCGATGCGACCGATGCGGGCGTGGTCTACGTGCTGATGGAAGTGCGCGAAGAAACCGATTACGTGCTGCATCACGCGCAGAAGATTCTGGCGATCTTTGCGGCGATGCGCGCGTTCGCCGCGCGCTTGCGGCAGGCCGGTCATCGTGTGCGTTACGTGGCCATCGACAACCCCAGCAATCGGCAGTCGATTTCCGCCAATCTGGGCGCGTTGATGGCGCATTACCACGCCGCCCATCTGGACTATCAGGCGCCGGACGAATGGCGGCTGGATGAAGCGTTGCGAGACTGGTGCGCGCGCCAGCCATTCGCCACACGCATGGTCGACAGCGAGCATTTTCTGACCGAGCGCGATGAGGTGGCCGCGTGTTTCCGCCCCGGCAGCCAATGGCGCATGGAAGTGTTCTATCGAAAGATGCGCCGTCGCCATCGGGTCCTGCTTGATGCATCCGGCGAGCCGGAAGGCGGGCGCTGGAATTTCGACCACGACAACCGCGCGCCATGGCCGGGCGATCCGCCGGCGCCGCAGGACTGGCGCGTAGCGCACGATCATCGCGCGTTGTGGAGCTGCATCGAAGCGGCTGGCGTGCGCAGCTTCGGCGCACCGAACGACGACGCCTTGCCATGGCCGCTGGACCGTGACGAGGCGCTGCAGCACCTGGATGCGTTCATTACGCACGCATTGCCGCACTTCGGCCGCTACGAAGATGCGATGAGCACGCGCAGCCCGCGCTTGTTCCATTCGCTGTTGTCGTTCGCGCTCAACGTCAAGCTGCTGCATCCACGCGAGGTGATCGCGCGCGCGGAGGCCGCCTTGCATGACGGACATGCGCCGCTGGCATCGGTGGAAGGTTTCATCCGGCAGATTCTGGGCTGGCGCGAATACGTGCGCGGGGTGTATTGGTCGCAGATGCCGGGCTATGCACAGTCCAATCAGCTGGCGCAGCATGCGCCGCTACCGCACTGGTTCTGGGACGGGCAGATCGGCATGCGTTGCCTGGCCGATGCCATCGGCAATTCGCTGGCCAACGCGCATGCGCACCATATCCAGCGGCTGATGGTGATCGGCAACTTCGCGCTGCTGGCGGGGCTGGATCCGCAGGCACTGCATCGCTGGTACCTGGGCGTGTACATCGACGCGTTCGAGTGGGTGGAGTTGCCGAATACGATCGGCATGAGTCAGTTCGCCGACGGCGGCCTGCTCGGCAGCAAGCCGTATATCAGCGGCGCGGCCTATATCGACCGCATGAGCGATTACTGCGGCGGCTGCAAGTACCAGCGCAAGGCGCGGGTGGGCGCGCAGGCCTGCCCATACAACGCGTTGTACTGGGATTTCCTGGCGCGGCAGCGCACGCTGCTGCACGCCAACGAGCGGCTGGCGATGCCGTACCGGCAGCTCGACGACATGGCGCCGGAGGTGCTGGCCCAGGTGCAGGCGCAGGCAGCGCATTGGCGGGCGAATCTTGAGGTGCTCTAACAAGCAGTGCACTGGGCCTAACGCACGGTGCGCCAGTCGGGCAGCGCGGGGCGGGGACGCTGGCGCAGCTCATCGCGACACGACATAACGCCCCAATTCGGGCATCTGCCTGAATGCGCGATCTGACGCTGCAACGCGCATCTGCGACAATGCCGCGCTGCGCCAACGTGGCGCCTGGCCCGGGAGTCCCCCAACATGCTTCTGATCGGCGTTGCCGGTACCGAACTCAGTGCACAGGAGCGCGACTGGCTGCAGCACGATGCGGTCGCCGGCGTGGTGCTGTTCAAGCGCAACTTCGCCTCGCGCACGCAAGTGGCCGAACTGTCCGCGTCCATCCGCGCCGCGGCACCGCGCCCGGTGTTGATCTGCGTGGACCAGGAAGGCGGGCGCGTGCAGCGGTTTCGCGACGGTTACAGCGCCCTGGCGCCGCTGCAGAGCTTCGGCGCGCAGTATGCGCAGGACCCCGAGGCCGCCCTTGCTGCCGCGCGCGCGCATGCGCAGCTGATGGCCAGCGAAGTACGCGCCAGCGGGGTGGACCTGAGCTTTGCGCCGGTGGTGGATCTGGGCCGCGGCAACCGCGCCATCGGCGATCGCGCCTTCAGCGACGACCCACAGATCGTGGCCAGCTTCACCCGCGCCTATGTGCAGGCGCTGCACGGCGCTGGCATGGCCGCCACGCTCAAGCATTTCCCCGGCCATGGCACGGTGCTGGAAGACACCCATGTCGACCATGCCAGCGACCCGCGGTCGCTGGACGTGCTGCTGGCCGAGGATCTTGTGCCGTTCGTGGCCGGCATCGAGGCCGGTGCCGACGCGGTGATGATGGCGCACGTGGTCTACCCGCAGGTTGCGCCGGAACCGGCCGGTTATTCGCAGCGCTGGATCGAGCAGATCCTGCGCGGGCAACTGGGCTTCCGCGGTGTGGTGTTCTCCGACGACATCGGTATGGCGGCCTCGTTCAGTGCCGGCGGCGTGGCGGGCCGGGTGCATGCGCACCTGGATGCCGGCTGCGACGTGGTGCTGGTCTGCCACCCGGAACTGGTCGACGAATCGCTGCACGCCGTGCAAGGCCGCAGCCTCAATACCGCAGCATTGATCGGCCTGATCGGCCGCGGCGCGCTGGGCTGGGATGGCCTGCTCGCCGGCACCGACGCCTCATTCACCACTTCCCCTTCCGCCCCTTTCGGAACAATTGCCTGATGTCCACGCTCACCATTTCCCAGGCCCTGGCCCAAGCCGATCTGCTGGTCGACCGCCCCGCCATCGACGCGGCCGTCGGCAGCATTGCCGATGCGATCGCGCGCGATTACGCCGGCGAAGTGCCGGTGTATCTCACCATCATGCATGGCGCGCTGCCGTTCTCCGGCCAGCTCGCGCTGGAGCTGGGCGCACGTGGCCAGGACCTGCAGTTCGATTACCTGCATGCCACCCGTTACCGCGGCGAGACCACCGGCGGCGAGCTGGTCTGGAAGCATCGCCCGGCCACCGCGTTGTTCGGCCGCCGGGTGATTCTGGTCGACGACATTCTCGATGAGGGTTACACGCTGCAGGGCGTGCGCCAGTGGTGCCTGGAGCAGGGCGCTACCGACGTGCGTGTGGCGGTGTTGACCGTCAAGCGCCATGACCGCTGCGTGCCTGGCGTCGCTGCCGATTATGTGGGCGTGGAAGTGGCCGACCGCTACGTGTTCGGCTTCGGCATGGACGTCAACGAGCAGCTGCGCGGCATTCCCGCCATCTATGCGATGAAGCAGTAACTCCCGCAGTGTGCCCGCATCGCTGCGGGCAGCCAGGCGCGCCCGCGTGCGCGCGCCGTCATGTCTTTTCGTAGCAGAGGTCGGTTGTGTCCCCCAATTCCATCGCATTGGCCGTCATCGGCGGTACTGGTGTCTATAAGCTCGCGCAGCTGGACGAGGTGCAGACGCACCAGATCGAAACACCGTACGGTGCGCCCTCCGGCCCGATTCGCGTGGGCATGTTGCTGGGTCACCGCGTGGCGTTCCTTGCGCGTCATGGTGAAGGCCATTCGCTGCCGCCGCACAAGGTGAATTACCGCGCAAACATCGCTGCGCTGCAGCAAATCGGCGCTTCGCGCGTGCTGGCACTCAACACCGTGGGCGGCATCACCGAGCGCTTCGGCCCGCGCGTATTGGCGTGCCCGGATCAGTTGATCGATTACACCTGGGGCCGCGTGTCCACCTTCGGCGAAGAGCCGGGAAGCGAGGTGCAGCACGTGGATTTCGGCCATCCGTATTCGCCGATGTTTCGCAGCAAAGTCATTGCCGCAGCCAAGGTGACGGGTGTCACGCTGGTTGCCGATGGATGTTATGGAACCACGCAAGGACCACGGCTGGAAACGATTGCAGAGATCGCCCGCATGCGTCGCGATGGCTGCGATCTGGTCGGCATGACCGGCATGCCCGAAGCGGGTCTCGCACGCGAAAAAGGCCTGGAATATGCGTGTTTGGCGATCGTTGCGAACTGGGCGGCCGGCTGCGGCGACGCGCAGGAAATCACCATGGCCGAGGTGCTGAGTAACGTCGATGCGGCCTCGTCCGGATTGCCGGAGCTGATTGGCGAACTTGCACGCGGGTGATTGTCATTGGGGCATAAGCTTTGCATACTCGGCGCGTACGCATCGCCGTACACCACCCATTAATTATTGCAAAGGTCTCGCATCACCATGCCGAACGGTACCGTCAAGTGGTTCAACGACGCCAAGGGATTTGGCTTCATCTCACCGGAGGACGGCAGCGCCGATGTCTTCGCGCACTTCTCCGCGATCAACTCCAAGGGCTTTCGCAGCCTGCAGGAAGGCCAGCGCGTCAGTTATGACGTGACCCAGGGCCCCAAGGGTGCCCAGGCTTCGAACATCACGCCGGTCGAGTGATGTGACTCGATTGTGCGGTTGAAGAACCCCGCCACGGCGGGGTTTTTTTTGCACCGGTCCATGCGGGATCGGTGCTAGCGAAACAGAGCAGGGACGATGCAACGAGCATTACGGATTGCGGTAGTGGGCTATGGCACGGCGGGGCAGGCACTGGCGGTGCTGCTGGGCGCCGATGGGCATCGACTGGATGTGTTCGAGCGCGCTGCCGCGCCCGGGCCGGTGGGCGCAGGATTTCTGTTGCAGCCCAGCGGCCTGCAGGTGTTGTGGAAGATGGGATTGCTGTCGCAGGCGCTTGCGCATGGCGCGCCGGTGCGGCGGCTGTATGGCGAGACGCCGTGCGGACGCGCGGTGATGGACATGCAGTATCGCGATCTGGATACGCGGCTGATGGGCTTGGGCATGCAGCGCGGCGCCTTGTTTGCGCTGTTGCGCGACGCCTGGCCGGAGCATGCGCAGCTGCATGTGGATACGCAGATCACCGCGATCGATCACGACGGCGTGCGTGTGCAGGATCAACGCGGGCACTGGCATGGTCCCTACGATCTGATCGTCGCCGCCGATGGTTCTGCATCGACCTTACGCGCGCAGGCGCAAGGCACGCGGCTGGATCGAGTGTATCCCTGGGGCGCGCTGTGGTGTTTGTTGCCACGCGAGGATTGGCCATTCGTCGATGAGCTGCGTCAGCGGTATATCGGTGCGCGCAAGATGATCGGCTTGTTGCCAGTGGGCACGCGGCCCGGCGACGACACGCCGCGGCTGAGTTTTTTCTGGAGCCTGCCGTGCAGCGATTTTGCCGCGTGGGAACAGCGCGGCATCGTGGCATGGCGCGATGAAGTAGCGCAGATGTGGCCGGATGCACATGCGCGTCTGGAAACCGTGCAAGTGCATGGCGCACTGGCGCGTGCCAGTTACCGCGACGCGGTGGTGACGCGCTGGCATCGCGGCCGTTTCGTGCTGGCCGGCGATGCCGCGCATGCGATGAGCCCGCAGCTGGGACAGGGCGTCAATATGGCATTGCTGGACGCGTTGGCGATGCGCGATGCGTTGCGGGTTGGCACCGATCTGGATGCGGCCTTGCAGCACTATCAGCGCGAACGCCAGGCGCATGTGGCGATCTACCACCGCTGGAGCCGTTGGTTGACGCCGCTGTTCCAGTCCGAACGCGATCTATGGGCACACGGACGCGACCTGCTGATGCGCCCGATGGGCCGCGTGCCTGGCGGGCGCGGACATATGCTGCGCGTGCTCAGCGGTACCCAGCAGGGGTGGTTTGGCAAGCTGGCGTTGGCGCCGGAGTTTGTGGAGGCGTTGTCGCAACCAGTGCCGCAACCGCAGCTGTCGCCGCAGCTGCAAACACCTGCTGAGGACGATGGCGTTAAAGCCGTGATGTAGCGCGTGTGGGTTGCTGCGGGCCAGACGCGTGATCTATCTGATGCGTGCTGGCGTGATCGCGGTCGCACTGCTGTGTCGCTAGCGTACCGGCAATGCCACCGCATCGCCTTCCACACAGGCGACCAGGCGCTCGCCTTCGATCAGCGTTGGCACGATGCCGGCGGTGAAATGCGAGAACGCCGGCAGGATGGTGACGCGCTCGCGCAGCCAGAATGCCGGCCAGCGACGCGACATGCCGGGCAGCGCGGCCAGCGGATGCAGATGCCCGCACAGCACGTGCCCGGTAGGATGCGGCAAGGGATCGTGGCGCAGCACGAACGGGCCGTCTTCGACCTGCTCGCCGGCCGCTTCGATATGCAGATCCGCACCGGCCAGGGCGCGGTCGTGGTTGCCGCGGATGGCGATCACGCGCAACGCGCAGTGACGCTCGCGCCATGCGCTCCAGCGGCGATGCCAGGCCGCGCGCGGGGCAGGCCCGTGCAGCAGATCGCCGAGGATCCATAACGCCTCCACGTCGCGTTGTTCCAGCAACGCATCCAGCCGATCCAGATCGTGCGCGGTGCCGCCGGCCGGCATCCCGATGCCGGCGCGACGGAACACATCGGCCTTGCCCAGATGCAGGTCGGCGATCAACAAGGCGCGTTGTGCCGGCCGGTACAGCGCACGCTCGCCGAGCAATTCCACTGTTTCGCCGGCCAGCTGCAGTTGCACGCTATCGCCCATGTTTACGCTCCAGTTGTTCGGCAGCGCGCAGCACGCGGGCCTTCCAGTCTTCGGTACTCAGTTGGCCGCGCACACGTTCTGCCCATAACGGAAACGACAGGGGAGTCAGACTGCGCGGTTTGCACAGGCGTAGTTCGCGGCGTGCGCAATCTTCCAATGCATGCGCAAGCCGCGCCAGTTCGAGCTGGCCTTCGAACACTTCGCGCTCGGCTTGAGCAAGCAGCAGATGCTCGGGATCGAAGCGCTGCAAGACGTCGTAGAGCAAGCCGCTGGAGGCCTGCAGCTGACGCAGGCTGCGTGGTGCACGGCCAGGCAGCGCTGGCGACAGCAACCCGGCAACGCGGGCGATCTCGCGGAATTGCCGGCGTGCCAACTCACCCAGATTGAGGCTGTCGCGCAGATCGTCGAGCAACCCGGCTGGCGACAGCAAGCTCTGCAGCACGCTCGCATCGAGTTCCACATCCTGCGCGGGCGAGAGCACAAAGCCATAATCGTTGGCGGCGAAACTGAAGGTGTTGCGCTGACGCCGACCCCAGCGTGCGGCAAGCAGTGCAGCCAGCCCTTCATTGACCTGACGCCCGGCGAACGGATACACGAATACATGCCGGCCATCGCGCGCTTTGATGCTTTCCACCAGCAGATGGTCCGGGCCGGGCAGCGACGACAGCGATGACTGCAGGCGCAGCAACGGCGCAAGCGCCTGCATTTCCGGCGCATCGCCGGGATCGGCAAACACCGCTTCCACTTCACGGCCTAGTGCCGACGACAACGGCATGCGCCCGCCCATCCATTTCGGCACCACGCCACTGCCGCCCTTGGCCACGCGCACATAAGCGGTCATGTCTTCCAGCCGCACCAGCTCCAGCAAACGGCCGGCGAATTGAAAACGATCGCCACGGCGCAGACGGCCGACGAATTGTTCTTCTACCGCACCCAGGCGCCCGCCGCGCAGGAACTGCACGCGCACGCTGCCGTCGCTGGTGATGGTGCCGATGGACAAGCGATGCCGCAGCGCGACGCGCCGATCGATGACGCGATATACACCCTCTTCGTCGCGCACGACTTTATGGAAATCCGGGTAATGCGCCAGCGCGCTGCCGCCTTGCACGATGAAGTCGAGCACCGCTTGCCAGGTGGCTTTATCCAGCGCCGCAAAGGCATCGGTGCCGCGCACTTCTTCAAACACTGCATCGGCGTGGAAACCGCCGCCGAGTGCGAGCGTGACGCAGTGCTGCGCCAATACATCCAGCGACAGGCGTGGCGGTGGGCGCGCTTCGATATGGCCATGCACGATCGCGCGCCGCGCAGCGGCGTATTCCACCAGTTCCAGCGCATGCGAGGGCACGCACACCACGTGTCCGGATTCGCCCGGGCGATGACGCGCGCGGCCCGCACGCTGCAGCAAGCGGGCAATGCCTTTCGGGCTGCCGACCTGCAGCACCTGATCCACTGCCGGAAAATCCAC
Organism: Xanthomonas sp. NCPPB 3959; assembly: GCF_056675575.1. Lineage (NCBI taxonomy): Bacteria > Pseudomonadati > Pseudomonadota > Gammaproteobacteria > Lysobacterales > Lysobacteraceae > Xanthomonas > Xanthomonas sp. NCPPB 3959. Next base: position 72,110 of record NZ_JBWWVR010000013.1, on the reverse strand, counting down.
GCCCAGATCCAGGCTGGAGGTTGCCACCACGCAGCGCAGGCTGCCGTCGCGCAAGCCGAGTTCGGCCGCTGCGCGCAGCGAGGGGTCCAGCGAGCCGTGATGCAACGCGAGCGTGGCCGGATCGTCCGGCCATACCGCGTTCAAGGCCTGATGCCACAACTCGGCCTGCGCGCGCGTGTTGGTAAACACCAGACTGGTGCGCTGCTGCATGATCTTCTGCAGCACGCGCGCCAGCTGCGCCAGGCCCAGATGCCCGGCCCAGGGAAAGCGTTCGCCGCTCTCCGGCAACAACGTCTCCAACGTCATCGCGCGCGGTTTGACGCCCGAGACCAGCGCAGCATCCGGGCGATGCGGCAACAGCACGTCGCGTGCCTGCGCCAGGTTGCCCAGCGTCGCCGACAAGCCCCAGATGCGTAGTGCCGGCGCCCAGCCACGCAAGCGCGCCAAGCACAGTTGCAGCAACACGCCGCGCTTGTTGCCGAGCAGCTCATGCCACTCGTCGACGATCACGCAGCGCAGCGCCGACAACTGCGGCGCGGTGTCCGGGTACGACAGCAACAACGCCAACGATTCGGGCGTGGTGACAAGTACATCGAGCTTGCCGCTGCGCGCCAGCCGCTTGTCGCGCGCGCTGGCATCGCCGGTACGCAAGCCCACCTGCCAATCCAGCCCCAGTGCTTCCACCGGTTCACGCAGGGCGCGTGCGGTATCGGCGGCGAGTGCGCGCAACGGGGTGATCCACAGTACCTGCAGTGTTCGTTGTTGTTGGCGGCGCGCAGTCGTCGTTGCGGATTTGGTCGACGTGCGGCGCCCGTGTGCGGTCAACGCTTCCAGCAGTGGCCCACCGAACGCCGCCAGCGTCTTGCCGCTGCCGGTTGGCGTATGCAGCAAGCCGGATTCGCCATCGAGATAGCGCTTCCACACATCGCGTTGAAACGGTAACGGCGCCCAACCGCGCTGCGCGAACCAGGCACGCCATTGCTGCAACGGCGTGCCGCGTGTCTGCTGCGCGTCGCTCACCGTGCCAGCGCCTGCAAGCTGCTCAGGTGATCGGCCTCGGCCATCGGTTTGTCCTGGCGCCAGCGCAAAATCCGCGGAAAACGCACCGCAATGCCGGACTTGTGCCGCGCGCTGCGATTGACCGCTTCGAATCCCAGCTCGAACACATGATGCGCGGTGACCGCACGCACCGGGCCGAAGCGCTCGGTGGTATTGGCGCGGATCCAGCGATCCAGCTGCAGAATTTCCTTGTCGTCCAGGCCGGAGTAGGCCTTGGCGATCGGCACCAGCTGGCCCTCGTGCCACAGCCCGAACGTGTAGTCGGTGTACAGCGTACTGCGCCGGCCATGACCGGCTTGCGCATACAGCAGCACCGCATCGATGGTGAGCGGATCGATCTTCCACTTCCACCAATCGCCGCGTCGACGACCGGATTGATACACCGAATTGGCGCGCTTGAGCATCAGCCCTTCCACGCCGCGCTCGCGTGCATCCAGGCGCACCTGCGCTGCTGTTTGCCAATCGCTCACCTGCACCAGCGGCGAGGTAACGATGCGCGGGTCGGCGAGTGTGGCCAGCACGCCTTCCAGCAGTGCGCGACGCTCCTGCAATGGACGTTCGCGTAAATCCTCGCCATCCAGCTCAAGCAGATCGTAGGCGACCACACGTGCTGGCGCTGCTGCCAACGTCTTTGGCCCGGGCTTGAGCCGCTGGATGCGCGTCTGCAAGGCAGTGAATGGCATCGGTAATGGCTGCTCCGGTTGCCAGGCCAACAGCTCGCCATCGATGACGGTGCCCTCTGGCAACTGCATCGCAGCCTGTTCGATTTCCGGAAAACGACCATCCAGACGTTCTTCGCCGCGCGACCACAGCGCCGCTTCACCAGCGCGTCGAATCAGCTGCAGCCGAATACCGTCCCACTTCCATTCCAGCAACCAGGCATCGACCGTGCCCAGTGTTTCGACCTCGGCTTCCAGTGGCGAGGCGAGAAAGAAGGGGTAGGGCTGCTGACGATCGCCAGGCAATTCTTCGGCGGTCAGCAGGTTGGCCAGATAGGTCGGATGCGGCCGCCAGCTGCCGAGCATGCGCTGCGCGATGCGCGCGATCTCTATCCCGGACATCTCGGCCAAGGCCTGTTGCACCAGTCGCTGCGACACGCCGACGCGCAGCGCGCCAGTCAGCAGCTTGTTGAACACCAAACGCTCGTCGAAGGCCAGGCTACGCCACGCCTGCACGATGCAGGCCTTGCGTACATCGACGTCTTGATTGGCGATCGGCAGCAACCGCTGTTCGATCCATTCTGCAAGCGGTAAATCGGCCGCTTCGGTGGCCGGATCATCCAATAGCAAGGCCAGCGTTTCAGCCAGATCGCCGACGTGGTCGTAGCTATCTGCAACCAACCAATTGGCAATACCGGCGGTTTCGGTGATCCATTCGCGCAACTCGCCGCTGCTGGCGATGCGCATGCGTGTGCTGGCCACCTTGCCGCCGGCCAGTAAATACAGCGCCCACGCCGCATCAAGCGGCGGCGCGCTGCCGAAATAACGCACCAACGCGGCACGCTTGTCGAGCGTGCCGGTACTGCGATCCAGGGTGCGGTACAACGCGGCAAATCGCTTCACGGCAGTGCCTGCGTCGTTGCGCATTTGTCTGCGGCGCGCAGTTTCATTGCGCGTTGCGTAAACGCACTCAAGCTGCGTATGCGACGCTGCGGCTGCGGCGGTCCGACAATGGCCGCAGGCGCAGCGCGATGAATGCGAAACGCCAGGGCGTGCCGACGAAACGCAAGCGCGCCGCTCAGGCGAATGCGGGGCCGTGCGCGAACATAACGACGTGCGGGCAGCGCGTTCATTCCTCGGCTCCGAAATCGGTGCGGAACGCTTCGGCTGCGACGCCGCGTTCCAGCAGATGCTGGATCAAGGCATCGGTGTTGCCGTGGGTGGCGATCACGCGCCGCGCGCCGGTCTCTTCGATGGTGCGCAACAGGTCCGGCCAATCGGCATGATCGGACACCACAAAACCGCGGTCGTAATTGCGCCGACGGCGATTGCCGCGAATGCGCATCCAGCCCGATGCAAAGCCCTGTTGCGCATGCCGGAAGCGACGGATCCAGGCGCTGCCGGCCGCCGAGGGCGGTGCCAACACCAATTGCCCGGCATAGTCAGCGCCGCGCGCGTGTTCGCTGACCGGTTGGGTGTCCAGCATCGCGATGCCGGCCTGGCGATACACCTCCACGCCCACCGCGATCGCGCCATGCAACAACGCCGGTTGCGTGTCACAGGCGCGCAGTTCCGCCAGCACCCGTTGCGCCTTGCCCAATGCATAGCAATACAGAATGGCCGCTTCGCCGCGCTCGGCGCATTCGTGGCGCCAGGCGACGATATCGGCTGCGACGTCTGAAGTATCCGGCCAGCGATACACCGGCAGCCCGAAGGTCGCTTCGGTGATGAAGGTGTCGCACGGCACCACTTCGAACGGCTTGCAGGTGGGGTCATGCTGGCGCTTGTAATCGCCCGAGGCGACCCAGACCTCGCCATCGACTTCGATGCGCACCTGCGCCGAGCCGAGCACGTGGCCGGCCGGATGCAGCGACACCTGCGCACGTCCCAGGCGAAACGCTTCACCATCGGCATGCGTGTGATAGACCTGCTCGCCAAGGCGCCACTGCAGGATCGGCAGGCTCTCGTGCGTGCAGTGGTATTCGCCCATGCCGCTGCGCGCGTGGTCGCCATGCCCGTGGGTGATCACCGCACGCGGCACCGGCCGCCAGGGATCGATATGGAAGTCGCCCTGCGGGCAATACAGACCCTCGGGCCCAAGCACCACCAGATCGCCAGGTTTGTCGTTGCCGTTGCGCATGCGGCAACTCTGGCCAAGCCGATGTGCAGATCCTGAGAATGGGAATGGCATGCATCGGCGTAGCCTCGACACGTGCTTGCACGGCGAGGTTCGGGTGGACGCGGAGGAGTGATCGGCATCCTCCGCGTTGATCCCGCTCCGATCCTGATCCCCGGCACGCCTGATCTCATGCACGTCTTTCACCTGGCGCTTGCCGCCCTAAGCGCTAATGCCGGGTACGTCGCCCGGGTAAGCGCACCGCAGTCGCTTCTACGGCCAGCGTAAATCCACGCTCTTCGCCGCCCTGCATTGCGCCGACATCCACGACCTGGCGGCGAATCTCTTCGCCCTTGCCGTTACGCACCGACACCACCACGGTGTATTCCCATGGATCGCCATCGGCAGGATGACGGATGGTGCCTTCGACCTTGAGCGGCACGATCGGGGCGGGCTGCGCATGTTGCACAGCTGCCGAGTCGAAGCGCAGGTGATGCTTGCACGCAGGGCAGACGCTGGCGCTTTCCAGAATCGTCGCCTTGCAATGCGGGCAGCTGCGCGTGGCACCGGGCGTGCCCGGGCGGGGTGCACTCATGTGGCGTCGCTGTCTCCGCTCACGATTGCCTTGCTCGTGCCAACCGGCTTGCCGGTGTCTTCGCCCCATCCGAAATCGGCCTGGCCGCGCATGCGGGCGCCCGACGCCACGGTGAGGCTACCGGCCTTGACGTCGCCGACCAGCACGCCGGAAGTCTGCAATTCCACTTGCGCAGCGGATTCGATATTGCCCTCCAGTTCGCCGGCGATGATCACCTTGTTGGCGCGCACGCCGCCGTTGAGCTTGGCACCGCGTTCGATGGTGAGATCGCCCTTGACGTTGACGTCGCCCTTGAAGCGGCCGGCCAGACGCACGTGCCCGGCACCTTCGATCTTACCTTCGATGCTGATGTCGGCGGCGATCAGCGATTCTTTTGCATCACTTTGGCGCTGCGGGGCCGCAGTGCTGGTTGCCGGCGTCACCGGCGCAACACTGGTCGGGGCGGTGGCGGGCACCGGCGGAGCGGGGCTGGCCTCGGCGGTGAACAGCCGCCCATCGGCGGCGGGGGGAACTTCGGGTGCGGCCGGAACGCCGTCTTTCTTGTTGGGACCTTGATCGCGCCACATCGACATCGGATTGCCTCGCTTGGGGGGTCAAGGCCGACTATCGCCGCGTCGATGGATCTTTTGTGTGACGAATTGCGCAATCCAACATCGACGGCGTGCGTGCTCAATCCACTGGGAGCGTGGCGGCGCCGTGCTGCTCGACCCGGTTACGTCCGCGGTGCTTGGCGATATACAGCGCCGCATCGGCTTTCTGGATCAGGCTCGATCCCAATTCGCCGTCGACCGGGAAGCTGGCCACGCCGATCGACGCGGTCACGCGCGGCAACGCGCGCTGGCCATCGCTGACCGCCAATGCGGCGATAAAGCCACGGATCTGCTCGGCCACGCGCATGGCTTCGGCGCCATCGGTCTCGGGCAGGATCACAGTGAATTCTTCGCCGCCGTAGCGGCAGGCCACATCTTCGGCGCGCAGGCGGGTCAGCAGCAGCTCGCCCACCGCTGCCAGCAGCAGATCGCCGCCGGCATGGCCCTGGCTGTCGTTGAACTGTTTGAAGTGGTCTACATCCAGCATCAGCACCGACAACGGCAGGTCACGCCGTGCGCAGCGCGCCAGCTCGTGGCTGAGCGATTCTTCCAGATAGCGGCGGTTGTACAGCCCGGTCAGCGCATCGCGAATGGATTGCCGCCGCAGCGATTCGCGCAGACGCAGGTTGCTCAACGCCAACGACAACTGCTCGGCGGCAGCCTCGGCGATTTCCAGGCGCGGCATCGGGCCAGGACCGGGCGAGGACAGAAACAGAAAGCCGAGCTGGGTGCCTTGCGCCGACATCGGCAGGCAGGCGGTAGTGATCGGCGCGGTGGTGTCGGGCACGGCGATATGCGCGCACAGTGCATCCCGGTGCAGGTCTTCGATGATGTGCGGCTGACCACGGCGCAGCGCCCAGCACTCTTCCGGCAGCAGATGCGGCGCGCTTTGCAGCAGCGGCTCGCCCCAGTGGCTGATCGCTTCGGCGCGATCCTGCGACGCGCGCAGCAGATACACGCTTCCGGCCACGCCGGGCAGCAGGCCGGCCAGGGTGCGGCTGGTCACCACCAACGCCTCTTCGGCGCTGATGCAACTCTGCAGCAGGCCGGTGTAACGGCTGAGCAAATTGAGATCGGCGGTACTGCGTTGCAACGCGTCGACACTCGCGCCCAGCTCGCGATTGGCCTGCGCCGCCCGCCGCTCGACCTGCGCGCGATTGCTCAGTTCGCGCATCAACAACCCGTAGACGGTGCCGACGACGACCAGCCCGAATGGAATGCCGGCCAGCGCCAGCACCAGCAGCAAGGTCGCACTTTGCCGGCTGCTGTCGGCGCGCTCCACCAACAGTTCCTGTTCGCGCTGCACCATGCTCAGCGACTGCTCGCGGATCGCACTGGTGGTGCGGAAAGCGTTCTGTCGAATGCTTGCGCGCGCCGGTTCCAGACCGCTTTGCGTATAGAGGTCGAGCGTATGCTGGATCTGTTGCAGGCGCGTCTCCACCAACTGCTGCAAGCGGTCCAGATGCTGTTCCTGGGTGGTGTTGTCGGTAATCAGCCTTCGCAGGTTGCCGAGCAGAATCGGCAGGCGTTCGACGCTGGTCTGATAGTCGAGCAAATATCCATCGTTACCGGTGAGCAAAAAGCCGCGCTGCGCCGACTCGGCATCCAGCATGCGCGCCTGGATCTCGTCGATCCGGCCGATCACTTCATGCGTGTGTGCCACCCACGCGGCATCGGCCAGCGAGCGGCGCGCACCGACGAAGATGCCGATGCCGATGGCGATAAAAATCAGCGCAGAAAAAGCCAGTGCAAGCTGATTGCTGCGGCGCGAGGTAAAAGAGGAGGGCATGCGCCGATGCTAGCCTGCCGTGCTCGACAACATGCGCTTTCTGCCGCCGACAAACGCACGCGCCGGCTCGATAAAGCCGGCGCGTGCGCAAAGTGCCAACGGGGTCACGCGGTGTTTCGGAGTGGCTGACAAGCGCGGCGAGCGGTCTTCAGGTGGGCGGTCGACGCGGATCGGATGAGCGGGCGTGTACGCGAAACATGCCGATTCCGCGCACCGACCTTACCCGCCTAGCGGTGAGCGCAGTCGTTGTGACAGTCGCTCTTAGTGTTCCGGATGCTCTGCGTCGTGCTTGTCGGCGTTCTGCTCGGCCTTGTTGGCCATCTCGCGGGTCTTTTCGGCGGTGGCGTCGGCGGCATTGGCGGTTGCGCGGCTGGCATCGGCCGCCAGTTCGCGAGCGGCTACGCGTGCGTCGGCAGTGGCAGCCTTGGCCTGCACGGCAGCGCGATCGGCGGCCTGCTCGGTGGCGGCAGCGGCGTGCTTGGCGGCGGATGCGGCATCGCGGCGCGCCTGCTCTGCATCAGGGCCTTGGCAGGCGGCGAGCGTAAGGGCGGCAATGGCGCTCAACGACAGCATGCGGATCGTCTTCATGGGTGGGTCCTGTTCCTGTTCCGGTGTTGGAAGGCGGAGCTTATGCAGGAGCCAATGCAGTGCGCGTCAATGCCGCACTGGCCATTCAGCCGCCGGGCGGGCATGCCGCTACGCGATGGCGAGTCATTTGTCTAAGGGCGACGCGTGATGCATCCAGTGCAGGCGGATCAGGAGCGGATTCCGGGAGAAATTTCAGGCAAAGAAAAAGCCGCTGGAAACCAGCGGCTTTCTCCGAACTCGCTTGGAGCTAAGAAGTGATTACTTCTTGGCTTCTTCGGCGGTGTCCTTAGCAGCTTCGGCGGTGTTTTCAGCCGTCTTGGCAGCGTCGGCAGCCTGATCAGCAGCAGCGTCGGTCGCGGCGCCGGAAGCAGCCTGGGCAGCGTCAGCAGCGGTGTCAGCCGAAGCAGCAGCGGTGTTGGCAGCAGCCTGAGCGGCGTCAGCCGACTGCGAGCCCGAGGCAGCAGCCTGGTCAGCAGCGGTCTGAGCGTCGGCAGCAGCTTCGTTAGCCGAAGCAGCAGCGTCCTGAGCCTGTTCCGGCTTCGAGCAAGCGGTCAGGGCCAGGCCCAGAGCCATTGCGATCAGCAGCTTGTTAATGGTCATTGTTTCAATCCTCGTCGTTAGATTAGGCAACGCGCTATTGCGCGCCCCCGACATGATGACGGCCACAAGACTAGTGTCAAGCGTGCGCGCATTCAGTTTTGCAAAATCGCCGTTAAAAACAATCAAATCAATTCGATAGCGATGGCAGTCGCTTCGCCGCCGCCGATGCACAGCGTCGCGATTCCGCGCTTGCCGCCGCGCGTGCGCAACGCGTTCACCAATGTCACCACCAAGCGCGCACCGGATGCGCCGATCGGATGACCGAGTGCGCAGGCGCCGCCATGCACGTTGACCTTGGCGTGCGCGATGCCCAGTTCCTTGATCGGCACCATCGGTACCACCGCGAACGCTTCGTTGATTTCGAACAGATCCACCTGGTCCAGGTGCCAGCCGATCTTGCCGACCAGGGTCTGGATCGCGGCCACCGGCGCGGTGGTGAACCACTCAGGTTCCTGCGAGTGGGTGACATGCCCCACGATGCGCGCCAACGGCGTTACGCCACGACGTTGCGCATCGTCTGCGCGCATTAGGATGGTGATTGCCGCGCCGTCGGAGATGCTCGACGAACTGGCGGCGGTAACGGTGCCGTCCTTCTTGAAGGCCGGCTTCAGGGTCGGAATCTTGGCCACATCGGATTTGCCGGGCTGCTCGTCGCTGTCCACGACGACCTCACCCTTGCGTGTTGCCACGGTGACCGGAACGATTTCATCGACGAACGCGCCGCTGCGCTGCGCCGCCTGCGCACGCTCGACCGAGGCGATCGCGAAGGCATCCTGATCGGCGCGGCTGAAATCGAACTTCTCCGCAGTGGCTTCGCCGAACACGCCCATCGCCTGGCCGTCGTACGGATTGGTCAGACCATCCCAGGCCATGTGGTCGACTGCCTGGAAGTTGCCGTAGCGGTTGCCGGTGCGCGAGTTGGGCAGCAGATGCGGCGCGTTGCTCATCGACTCCATGCCGCCGGCGACCACGATGCTGGCCGAGCCGGCCTTGATCAGATCGTGTCCGAACATGATCGCCTTCATGCCCGAGCCGCACACCTTGTTGATGGTGGTGGCGCCGGTGGAGGTGGGAATGCCTGCGGCAATCGCGGCCTGACGTGCAGGCGCCTGGCCGAGGTTGGCCGGCAGCACGCAGCCGACGATGACTTCTGAAATGTCGGCTGGTGCGATCCCTGATTGCGCCAGCGCACCCTCGATCGCGGCGGCGGCGAGCTTGGGCGCCGGCACGCCATTGAATTGGCCAAGGAACGAGCCGATGGCAGTGCGTTTGGCAGCAACGATGACGATGTCGGACATAGAAGAGATACCGTTTAAAGTGAAACGATTATCTGCCTCATGCTCCGTTCGCGCCAGCCGCGACATGCGCTACGCAGTTAGCTGCGACAGTGGCGTGACGATGCGTTATAAAGACGTCGTTCGGGTCCGGATTGGGCCCTATCCATGGAATGGGTTCGGGGAGAACAACGCAGATGAAGAAGAGAGACGTCGCCAGGACTGTCCTGGCCTCGGCGTTGGCTGTGGCGTTGACCGCGTGTGGCGGCGGTGGAGGTGGTGGCGGCATTCGTCCGACCACACCGACTGCACCGCCACCGACCTCGCCACCGCCGCCGCCGCCGCCGCCAACCTCACCGCCGCCACCGCCACCGCCGGTAGTGGCACCGCCGACGACACCGGAACCCGCATTCGACGCGCATCTGACGCTGACCAATGCGCGTGCCGCGCAGGCGTTGGGGTTCACCGGTGCGGGGTATCGCATCGGCGTGATCGATACCGGCATCAATACCAATCATCCGGCCTTGCAGGGGCGGGTCAGCGACAGCTTCATCTATGTCGATCCGCGCACCAACAATGTCGCTGCGGGCGATGTGGTGGGCCACGGCACCGTGGTGGCGCAACTGGCGGCCGGGCGTGCAGTGGGGCAGTGGCCGGGCGGCATCGCCAGCGGCGCAGGCCTGGTGTCCGCACGCATCATCAGCGATGAAGCGCCGGACGATGACGGTAGCGGCGAAGGCAACGAGGTCGATGGCCCGCTTGGACTGGCCGGCGTGCATGCCGACCTGATCAGCGCAGGTGTGCGCATCATGAATAATTCCTGGGGCGGGCTGTATTGGAACGACCCGGCGGTGACCAATCAGATTGCGCAGGAATACCGGCCTTTCATCATCGGCAACGATGGGCTGGTGGTGTTTGCGTCGGGGAATGAATCAAGACCGGAACCCTCCGACACTGCGGCGCTGCCCAGTCAGTTGGGCCCGAATGGAACGCTGCCGGCCGCCGATCTGGAACGCGGCTGGTTGGTCGTCGCTGCGCTGGATACCGCCAATCCAACGCAGCTGGCCTCGTACTCCAATGCTTGCGGCGTTGCGATGCGTTACTGCCTGGTGGCGCCGGGCACCTCGATGTTTCTCGACCCCGATGCCACCGCCAGCAACATCCGTTATTTCTATGGCAGCGGCACCTCGTTTGCCGCGCCGCTGGTGTCCGGTGCAGCCGCACTGGTGTGGGAGGCGTTTCCGTATTTCAACAATGATCTGGTGCGCCAGACGTTGCTGGGAACTGCCACCGATCTGGGCGCAGCGGGCGTCGATCCGACGTTCGGCTACGGCTTGCTCAATGTCGGCAAGGCGGTGCTGGGACCGGCACGTTTCGATTGGGGGACGGTGGATGTCACCGTCAATACCTTGCGTTCGACCTGGGCCAACGACATCAGCGGCAGCGGTGGCCTGACCAAGCGTGGGACCGGTACCTTGGTATTGACTAGCGATGCCAACACCTTTGCCGGCGACACCCAGGTGCTCGGTGGCACCTTGCAGACGGCCAGTCTGCAGAGTGCGCGCGTGGGCATCGCCAATGGCGCCAGGCTGGTCGGTGCCGGCAGGATCGGTGGAACGGTGAACAACGCCGGCACGCTGCAGATCAACAGTGCGGCGCTGTCTGTCACCGGCAATTACACCCAGGCGGGTGATGGCCGTCTGGCCTTGAACGTCGGCGATCGTTTGAACGTTGCGGGCACCGCGACGATCGCGGGCGATCTGCAAGTGCTCGGCCGGCGCGATTACGTGATCGACAACAACACCTACACCTTGCTGCAAGCCACCAACGGGCTGCAGGGCCGGTTCGATTCGCTCAGCAACGGGCCGGCAGTGACCTTCCTCGATGCCAATCTCAGCTACGACAGCAATAGCGCGTATCTGACGTTGCGGCGCATGGATGTCACTGCTGTTGCGGCAACGCTGGGCGTGATCGGTACTGCATCGATGGATTCGGCAGTGCGTGTCGAGCAGGCGTTCCAGCAGGTGGATGCGCAACAACTGCAAGGCAGCGGCGCGATCAGCAACGGCTTCATTCGCGCCGCAGCGGCCTTGCAGCAATCGCCCACCGCCAAGGCAGCAGCCGATTCGTTGCGCAGTCTGTCCGGTCGTGCGCATGCGGCTTCCGCAGCGATGACCTTCGACACCATCGATCTGGGCCGGCGTGCGTTGGCCACGCATTTCGATGGCTTGTCGCAGCAGCCGCGCATGCTCGGCGTCTGGCAACGCGCGCTCGGCGGGCCGGGCGAGGGTGGGGTGACCACGTCCGGATTCGCCACCTCCGGCTGGATGATGGGGAATGATCTGCGCCTGGCCTCCGGCGCGGTCGCGGGTTTTGCTTTCGGCGAAACGCGCTCCAACAGCCTGGGCGATCTGGATGGTGCGCGTGGGCGCGATCGTCAGGTGCAAGGTCAGCTGTACTGGGGCACCACGCTGGGCTCGGCGTACACGCTGGGTCAGCTGGGTTTCGGCAATGTCGATCGGCAGATCGAGCGCAGCCTGCAGTTCGGTGAAGAGCGCAGCAGCGCCTTCAGCGATTACAGCGGCAGTTACCTTAGCGGCAACCTGGAAACCGGCTACCGCTGGGGCGGTGCACGCGCATCGCTGACGCCGTATATGGGTCTGGATTACGTGCGGCTGCGTAGCGAGGGCTTCCGCGAAAGTGGTGGCGACGGCTTTGGCTTGCGTGCCGATGCCAGCACCTCCTCACGCACCCAGGTGCTGGCCGGTGTGCGTTCGGCGTATCGCTGGCGTGGCATCCAGTTGGGTGGTTATGCCGAATGGCAGCAGGCATTGAGCAGCGACGGCTTGATGCTGGATGCCAGCTTCATCGGTGTGGATGCGTGGGCGCCGTTGCGCGGCATGCAGCCGGCGCGCTCGGGTGGCCTGTTCGGCATCGCGGCCTCGGCGCCGTTCGGCAATCGGAGCCAGCTGCGTTTCGGTTACGACCAGCGGGTGGGCGAGCGCGGAGACGATCGCGCGCTGAGCCTGCGTTACAGCGCCGATTTCTGATCGGCGTCTTGCATGCCCAGGCACTGCTGCCTGGGCATGCGGATCACTCGCCGCGCAACTTGTGCAAAAAGCGCGGTGCGGTGCGGCCCAGCGGCAATTTGAGCTTGCTGATGGCCTCGATACGCGTTTCGGCAATCTGGTCGGCTGCCTGCTGCGGCGGTACGCCCAGTTGCGTGGACAGATCGAACACCTTTTCCAAATTGTGATAGATGCTGCGGATCAGCCGCATCGCGCGCTCGCGGTTGTAGCCGTCGATCTCCAGCGACACATTCATCACGCCACCCGCATTCACCACATAATCGGGTGCGTACAGGATGCCGCGCTTGTGCAACTCTTGCCCGATGGCGGCGCTGGCGAGCTGGTTGTTGGCAGTGCCGCAAATGATCTTGGCCTTGAGCCGTGGCAGGGTCTGTTCGTTGATCGCGCCTTCCAGCGCGCACGGCGCGAACACATCGGCCGGCACTTCGTAGATCTCGTCCACACGCACCGCTTCGGCGCCGTATTCGGCCACTGCGCGGTCCACCAGCGCCGGGTTCAGATCGGTCACATAGAGTTTGGCGCCGCGTTCCTTGAGCAGCTTGACCAGCTCCATGCCGATATGGCCCAGGCCCTGGATCGCGATGCTGGACTTGCCGACTTCTTCATGGCCAAGCCTGCGATTGAGCGAGGCCATCAGCGCCTGCAGCGCGCCGTAGGCGGTGAACGGCGCCGGGTCGCCGGAGCCGCGATGCACCTGATGCACGCCGGTGACGTACTCGCTCTCCAGGTAGATCTTTTCCATGTCGTTGACGTCGGTGCCCACGTCTTCGGAGGTGATGTAGCGCCCGCCCAGGGTGTCGACAAAACGGCCGAACGCGCGGAACAGCGCCTCGCTCTTGTCGGTCTTGGGGTCGCCGATGATCACCGCCTTGCCGCCGCCGACATTCAGCCCGGCCAGGGCGTTCTTGTAGGTCATGGTGCGGCTGAGCCGCAGCGCGTCGTCGAGTGCCGCTTCGCTAGTGGGGTACGGGCGCATGCGCACGCCGCCCAGTGCCGGCCCGAGACGGGTGCTGTGCAAGGCGATGATCGCTTTGAGGCCGGCGTCGCGGTTGTGACAGAAAATCACCTGCTCGTGGCCGGTGGTATCGAGGGTTTCGAAAAGCATCGAAGGCTCCGCGGGGCTGCGTGATGTGCCTTCCCTGAGGCCGGGTCTGGACCCGTGCAATGGGAAACAAAAAACGCGACGTCTGCAGACCCTGTCCGATCACGTCGCGCTGCAACATTTTAAACCACGTCGGCAGGGGCTTGTGTATGAATCTGTTCACCAATGCCGATAGCGCTGCTGCCGAAACCACAAGGTTCCCAGCCATTTGCTGCCCGTGGTGACCGGCAGGCCGGCGTGCAGCGAATCGGGGTCGGGGCGGCCATCGGCCTGCAGGTTGTCGAAGCACACCACCGACCCGGCACGCGGCTGTACACGGATGCCAGCAACAGGGAACTCGGTTTCGCCGCCTGCGCCGACATCGTTGAGATAAACGCATGCGGTGCGCAGGCGATTGCCGGCGCCAGGGCAGTCTGCGGCGATCGTGCCGGGCGGCAGGTAGTCGCGATGGGCGCGGTAGTGCTCGCCCGGCGCGTAGCACAGCACCGACAGCGCTTCGGCATGGGTCAACGGCAGCTGCGCGCAGGCCGCCACGCGCGCCTGCGCTGCACGCGCGGCGAAGTCTTCGAGGATCGGATCCAGCGTGGCGCCGCGGCTGGTGCGGATCGGCGCGCGGTGCGTGCTCGCATCGTTGGGGTCCACCACCTGCGAAGCACGCAGATGCGGCCGTGCCAGCAGCATCAGCAAGCGGCATTCGTCGGCAGACAGTACAGCGGAGACTTCCTCGATCATGGGCGCGTCGTGGCGCCGCGTCGTCACGTTTCTTTGGGGCGCGAAACTGATGTGGTCCTCGTCGCCAACGGGGTCGCCACCGGGATCGGGTGGCGAGATCCGCACATCGGGCAGTGCGGCGATGCCCAACGGTTGCAATTGCCGCAACAGCTGCGCCGCGGCCTCAGGCTGCGGCGGGACGCCTTCGCCGCGCAGCAGGCGCTCTGCCAGCAGTGCGGCCGCCAGCGCATCGCCGCCTGCGGCGGCGCGCTCCAGCAGGGCGACGCAGCGGCGTTGCTGTTGCGGGTCATCGATGCGGCCGTGCTGGATGGCCAGTGCGCGGAGTGCGAGTGGATAGTCGGCCGAGGCTGCTGCGTGCAGTTGCGCGTATGCCTGCGGCGCCAGCGCCAACGGAGTGTCGGTGACTGCCAGCGTTGCCAGCAGATAACGTGCTGCTGCGGAGTCCTGGCGCTCGGCCTGCTGCCAGTGCGCCCGCGCCTGGGCACTATCCACATCGCAACCGACACCGTAGGCCAGCATGCGCCCGGCTTCGATCAGTGCCGTGGGATCGCCGGCGGCTGCGCCGCGCGCGTACCAGACCAAGGCCTGCTCGGTCTGCCCGGCGCGCACCAGCGCCTGTGCCAAGGCATTCATTGCGGCGGGTTGTTGCCCGTTGGCAGCCTGCGTCAGGGCGGCGAGTGCATGCGTCTGTTCCATCGCGGCGATCAGCGGTTCGCCGACAGCGCCAGCTGGGTCAGATACAGGCGCAGATCGAACTCCAGTTGGTGGTAGTCACGCGTCATGTGGTTGCACAGCTGGTAGAAGGCCTTGTTGTGATCGGCCTCCTTCAGATGCGCCAGCTCGTGGGCCACGATCATCTGCAGAAATGGCTCCGGAGCGTCGCGGAACAACGAGGCGATGCGGATTTCGCGGCTGGCCTTGAGCCGGCTGCCGTGTACGCGCGAGATGGCGGTGTGCGTGCCCAGCGCATGCTTCACCACCTGCAGATGGTTGTCGTACATCGCCTTGTGCAAGGTGGGCGATGAGCGCATGTAGCGCTCCTTCATCGCTTTGACGTACTCGTACAGATGGCGGTCGGTGCGGATCTCATGGCGGTCCGGGTAGCGCCGCGCCAGCACCGCTGCGAGTTTGTCCTGCGCGATCAACTCGCGCACCTGATCCAGGACGGCGGGCGGGTAACCGGTGAGATAGCGGAGAGTGTCCATGCCGATCGAGTGCTGTGAAGTGCACATGATCACCGATGCAGGTGCCAGTGGCGAATCTGCGCGCGCGAATGTGGCGGTGTGTGTCAGGCGTATTCACGAATGCGGCACACCTGGATGCGTAGCGTGCAGCGCATGTTTTGCGGTGTGTTGCCGCAGGCACACGACTAAAAAGACGGCAGCGTGCCGGACGAGGAGACAACAACATGATCAAGTGGGCCATTATTTTCGCCATCATCGGACTGATCGCCGGTGCGCTCGGGTTTGGCGGTATGGCGGGCGCTGCGATGGGCATTGCCAAGTTCCTGTTCTGGGCCGGCATCATCATCGCCATCGTGCTGTTCGTGCTGGGTGTGACGATCGCCAAGAAGGTGACCTGACGTCCGAGTGCCTGGCGTCGGCGCGCGCTTCGCACGCCAGCCGCGTTACCCGGAATGCAAAAGAGCGGCCACTGGCCGCTCTTTTTTGTTACTGCAATCTGATCAATGGAAGTGGCCGGGGCAAGTATTCGGCCGGCGCAAGTAAAAGACCGCAGGCGAGTTCTACCGCAATGCTTTCGCTGCGCTCTTGCGCAGATCAGACGCCGGTGTCTTCGGCGGTGGTGTGCAAGGCGATGTTGAGTTGATCGATGGTCACGATCCAGTCGGCATCGTCGAGGCGTTCTTCACGCAGCAACTGTGCCTGTGCCGGAGTCCAGAAGGGCGCCTCTTCCAGACGCACATCGCCCGGCAATGGAGAGTGCTCATCGATAAAGTCGCGAATGCTGACTTCGTCCGATGGCAGACCCAACTGGGCGAATAATTCGGAGAACGGGTGGACAGGTTGTTCCATTGCAGCTTCCTCGAAGAGTGCGAATACCCCGATGCTAGAACACCCGATTTGAGCGCACTGTGCACGTCCGGCTTGGATTTGCCTGCGGGCATGCCCATATTCCACTCCTGAGCCAACAAGCCGAGGCGATCATGGCGACCGGATGGGCGGGTGATGGGGCGGTGCAGGACCAGATCGATGCAACCGTCGAGGATGCGATCAAGCGCGCGCGGAGCCAGCTGCATCAGGGCCCGAGCCTGACGCATTGCGAAGAGTGCGATGCAGCGATTCCCGAAGCGCGCCGCAAAGCAGTGCCGGGCGTGCACCTGTGCGTGAATTGCCAGGAAGCGCACGATCTCGAGCAAGCGGCGCAGGGCGGCTACAACCGCCGCGGCAGCAAGGACAGCCAGCTGCGTTGACAGCTGGTGGGTGTCTTAGTTGGTGTTGAAGTGACTGGTCTCGCGCCAGCGACGCGTGGTGCGTTGGAAGAACAGGCTGTTGGGGACCTGTAGCACGCTGCCGGCGTGATCGCCGGTTTCTTCCAGTGTCGTGTAAATCACGTTGATGTCGATCACGCGGCCTTTCAGGCCCGGCTTGTCGCCGCCTTCGAGCAATTCGATATGGTCGTGCAGGCGGAACGGGCGCGTGGTGATGATCAGGAACGTGCAGAAGATATTGGACAGCACGCTCCATGCCGCGAAAAACGCCACCGCACCGACCGCCGCGAACCCGGTGAACGCGGTCCACAAGGTGCCGCTGGAGACGCCAAGCACGTTCAGCACCGTCAGCACGGCGGTGACCGAGATGACGAAGCTGCCCACGCGCCGGATACCGATCATCATTTCTGCCGGCAGGCTGTAGCGCGTGCACAAGCGCCGCAGCAGTTGCCGCAGCAGCAGCCGTACCAGCGCGGCAACGGCGACGATCAACACGATCTGCACCGTTGGCACTGCGACAGCCAGCCACTGTGGATTCCAGTGCGGCAGCAGGCTACGGATCATGGTGGGCAACGCATCGGGCGCGGACATCACATCATGCAGGTTGGGCGTATGCCCATTGTAACGGGGCGCTCGGGGAAGACAGCATGCAGTTGCGGGTGGCTAGCGCGTGACACGCGCACTGGATGCGGAGAGCGCGACCAAGCGCTGCCAGCGCTGTTCCAGGTGACGCACCAGTGTCCATTCCCATGGTGTGCTCATCGCGACGCAAGACACCTGCTTGAGCGGTAAACGCAGCAGGCACAGCTCCAGGTGCGCCGGGGTCAGCGTGAGCTGCAGCGCATCCATCGGCAGCGGGGCCGGGCAGTGGGTGGAGCACAGGCTCAGGAGCAATCCAAGAACATGCGGCATGTGGGCTTCCGATCAGAATGCCTGCGCTTGGAGCGGCCGATGACCGTGCCCAGGCAAGCGATGCGACGCAGGAGTGCGCTATCGAAAGGATTGGATGCGCCGGCAGGCGAAAAGGTTTACGCCGCGCTCAAAGAAAAAGAGTTTGCCGGGTTTAAACCTTTGCGCTGTCTGGCGCATCGAACTGGATATGCTCGACACCGCCATGCCCACCGATGCCTCAGAGTGCGACAGCCCCGCCGACCGCGATGACGCCGGCTTGGCGCGTGCTGCTGCGCGCGGAGATCGCGCTGCCTACGAGACCATCTATCGCCGCCACTCGCCACGGTTGTATGCGGTGGTCTGGCGGCTGTGCGGCGGCAATGCGGCGCGCGCCGACGATGTGTTGCAGGAAACCTTCATCGCGGCATGGAAGACCTTGCCGCAATTCCGTTTTCAGAGTGCGCTGGGCACCTGGCTGCATCGCCTGGCGGTCAATACCGCCTTGATGGAGTTGCGTGCGCGCTCGGCTGCGAGCGATCACATGGTGGACGATGCCGACGGCGAGATTCTCGCGGCGATTCCCGGCGCAGCGCATTGCCAATCGACCCGGATGGATCTGGAGCGCGCGCTGCAAACATTGCCGCCGCGTGCACGCGCGGTGCTGGTGTTGCACGACATCGAGGGCTGGAAACATCAGGAGATTGCCGACCAACTGCACATGGCGGTCGGCAGTTCCAAGGCGCAACTACATCGCGCGCGCGGTTTGCTGCGCGCGCGGCTGGGAGACACCGTATGAACCACGATCACCATGATTCACACGATCCACGCGAGACCGATGACGCTGCGTTGTGCGCGCGTTTGCGGGCATTGCCGCAACACCGCCAGCCACCTGCGCAGGTGTGGGAGCGCATTGCGCCCGCATTGACGGCGCACTCCAACGTGGTCGCATTGACGCCACGCCGCCATCGCGCCTGGGCCTGGCCTGCATTGGGTGTGGCACTCGCCGCTGCGCTGGCGTTGGTGGTCATCGTGCCCGGGCTCGATCGGCAGGCACGCACGCCCGTGCCTGTGCAGCCCGCGCTGGTGGCGCAGGCACAGGCGATGGCCGGGCAGTACCAGCAGGCGATTGCGGCATTTCCAGTCCAGCAGGTACCGGTCGATCTACGTCCGGCGCTGGATGAGCTGGATCAGAGCGCACAGGCCATCCACGCCGCGATCGCGCAGAGCCCGGGTTCGGCATTTTTGTTGTCGCAGCTGCAGCGCACCTATGCGAAGCGGCTGCAATTGACCCGTCTCGCCGCACAGGGCGAGGCGTCTTTCCCTAGCTGAGGAGCATGCCCATGCGTTACGCCCATCTTTCCCTGTTGCTGCTGGCTGCGGTGTGCGCCGCGCCGGCAGCGGCGCAGACCACGCTGAAGCAGGCCCATCCGCTGGCGCGCGGCGGGCGCGTGGAGGTGGAAAACATTGCCGGGCAGATTCGCGTGCGCGGCTGGGATCGCGACGAGGTAGCGCTGACCGGCAGCTTGGGCGAGGGGCAGCGGCTGGATGTCGACGCAAGCCCGGACCTGCTGCAGCTCGAGGTGATCTACCCGCGCAACGGCCGCAACAGCAAGGGCGCTCAACTGGAGTTGCGGGTTCCGCGTGCGGCGTTGCTGGACGTGGAGGCGGTGAGCGCCTCGGTCGACGTCGATCAGGTCGATCTGGCGCGGTTGCAGCTCAAGTCGGTCAGCGGCGATGTGGTCGCCGGTGGGCGCGCCAAGGAGGCACAGCTGGAAACTGTCAGTGGCTCGCTGCGTAGCTCGGTGGCCAGCGGGCGGCTGACGCTGGGCACGGTGAGCGGGCAGATCGATGCGCCCTCGGGCGCCAGCGGGGTGATCTCGGTCGAGTCCGTCTCCGGCCAGATCCGGGTTGGCGCGGGGCAGGTGTCGCAGCTGCGTGCCGAGAGTGTGTCGGGGGGAACGGCGCTGACGGTGACCGGGCTGGCGCCTGGCGGCAGTATCGCGGCGGAGAGTGTCAGCGGCTCGATCACCCTGGGCGTGCCTCGCAATGTCTCGGCAGCGCTGCAGGTGGAGGTGTTCAGTGGCGACATCCGCTCGGTGGCCGGGCAGGTGGAGCGGCCGGAGTACGGCCCGGGCAAGAGCCTGAAAACCAGGCTGGGGGCGGGCAATGGTGACGTCAAACTTGAATCGCACTCGGGCTCGGTGCGCATCGATTACAGCAACTGATGGCTGAAACCTGACGTCTGAAACAAGCGTGCCACCTTGCGGTGGCACGTTGAGCAAACACTTCGGGGCAACGCTTAGGCGATCTTGTCGCCATCGTTGCGAGCGGGGCCGAAGTTGGTGGTGAGCACTTCAATCCTGCCGCCGGTCTTGCGGAACGCGGCGATGTCGGCAGCGATACGCTCACGACTGAGCGGCTGCGACTTGCCTTCGCTGCGAGCGATGCTGGGCTGGGATTTCTGCTTGGTCGCGGGACGTGCCATGTGGCCTCCTGTAGCGGGGAAGTGCAAGGACATCGCGTGCGGCTAGGGTGGCGCGCGCAGAAGCGATGTCGAGAGGTGCGATCGCGTTCGGTGCGCAATCGCGGCGGCACGGCGAGCGTGCCTTGCAGACAAGACGGCGGGGCGTCCGGCAGCAACCGTGCATTATATGGGAAGTTGCGCCGGATTGCGTTAACGCGTGCTGTGCACAGCTAACCGACCATCTAGCTGCCGCTTACCGCGCGGCAGCCCAGGCCAGGCCCTGGACCACACCGAAGGAGGGATCGCCCTGCACCAGGCGCGATTCCGGGAAGGCGGCCGCGACGGTGTAACGGATATAGCCTGCGCGCGACATGCCGCCGGTGAGGAACAGCGTTGCTGGCGGCGCGGCCAGGTCGGCACGCACCTGCGCGAGCAGGCCTTCCAGTTCGCCCAGATAGTTGGAAGCGGACGCCACCAGTGCGCTGGCCTGCACGTCCACGCCGAGCCCACGCTCGATGAAGTCCAGCGCCGCCTGGTGCTGGTCGCGCTCGCTGAGCGCGATCTTGCAGGCTTCCACGCCGCGATACAGGCGCGCGGTGTTGCCGGTGTCCTGCAGCGCCTGCAGACGCTTGTCGAACGGGGCGGGCACGTCCTGGTACTTGTGCAGGCGGAATTCGCGCTGACGGGTCATGTCCTGCACCATCGCCGCTTCCACGTAATGGTGGGTGGGCACGCGGGTGATGCCGCGGCCGAACAGCGGCATGTAGGCGGCCAGGCTCAGCGCAAGATCGATATCGGTACCGCCGCGTGCGATGCCCCAGGCCCGGTGCACCTGCGGTGCGTCGCTGCCGCCGACGCTGGCATGCGCGATGTCGGTGGTACCGCCGCCGATGTCCACCACCACGGTGTCGTGCCGGGTGTCGTGGCTGACGTGGTAGTGCATCGCGGCCGCTGCGGGTTCTTCGAGGAAATCCACTGTGTCGAAGCCCGCAGCGATTGCGGCGGTCTGCAGGATCTCCAGTGCCTGCGCATTGCCGGCCTCGCCGATCGAGCTGCGGAACTGCACCGGGCGGCCCAACGTGGCGCTGCGGATGTTGATATCGAACTGGCGCGAGGCGGTGAGCCGAATGTGTTCCAGCACATGCGTGGCGATGCCGGTGATGGTCTGGCGGGCACGCGGATGCAGGTTGTAGCCGAGCATCGACTTGGGGCTCTGCACCAGGCTGCCTTCGCCTTCCAGAAAGTAGGCATCCAGCGCTTCGTCGCCATAGACCGCGTTCTGCAGCAGGGCGGCGGAGCTGCGCGGTTCGCGCACCTGCTCTTCCATCCATTGACGGCGCACGATGCGGATCGCGTCGCGGCGCAGGCTGTCGTTGCTGGACGTGCGGCCGGCTGCGGCGGCGTCGCGGCGGCCCGAGTCGATCAGCCGTTCCACCTCGTATTCCAGCGCCGGGGTGAGGCTGAAATCATCCGGGTCGCGCATGGTCTCGGGGAAATACACCGTGGTGCGGAACTGCAGGTCCTGCCCGAACCGCACCGGCACCACCTGGCCATCGACGATCGCCGCAGCGGCGGAATTGCTGGTACCGAAGTCGATGCCGAGTTTCATGCAGGCGGGCCTATGAGCGGGCCGCGCACTTTACTACTTCTGCCGTTTGCGTCGTGGGCAAGGGTCCGCGCGCAGGTCGCAGCAGCCGAAGCGCCGTGCACCCGCAGGCGCACGGCGCGATGACTCATGCCGCAAGGTTGGCGACGTGACCTTCGTTCAGTTCTTCGGTGGTGGCTTCGCGCACTTCGATGACTTCGACCGCGAAATGCAGGGACTTCCCAGCCAACGGGTGATTGCCGTCGACGGTGACATGCTCCGGGCCGACGTCGGTGACCGTTACCAGCACCGGTCCTTGCTGGGTGCGGGCCTCGAACTGCACGCCCGGCACCACTTCGATATCGGTGGGAAAGGCATCGCGCGGCACCTGCTGGATCAATTGCGCATGGCGCGGGCCATAGCCTTGTTCGGGCGCCACATCGGCGGTGAGCGTTTCGCCCAGGCGCTTGCCATCCAGCGCCTGCTCCAGGCCCGGCACGATATTGCCGGCGCCGTGCAGATAGCTCAGCGGCGTGTCCGGCGTGGAGCGGTCCAGCACCTGGCCCGTGTCGTCGGAAAGAGTGTAGTGAATGGTCGCAACGCGACCCTGGCTGATTTCCATTGGAAACCTCCATGACGGTGATCGAGTGGAATGCATCGGCTGATTCACGATGCGAAGAGATGCTGCACGCCCACCGTAGGCAATCGCCTTCGATCATGCAACCGCAGCCGATCCGGCGGTTAGGGCGAGGATCAGCTTGGTCGTGGTGGTGTCAGGTTGGCCATGCCTGCAGCCGCAGGTCATGCGTCGACTGTCTGACTGTACTGGAACTACGCGGCGGATGTTTTGCATCGCACGTCAGCAGGTGTTTCGCATGTTTCAACGTGCACCCAAACGCACGTGCTGCGCGCTAGTCGGGTTGTGCGCCGCGTTCGATCTCGGAGCGACGTGCATGCCAGGTTTCAGGCGTTTGCGGCTTGATGAACAGTGCGGTGAGCTCGGGGTGCTGGCGTTTGGCGGCGGCCTCGATGCGCCCGACGCAGGCTTCGATCTGCGGCGTGGTGCGGCTGTCTTCGAACTCGGCGCTCAACGCAGCCACCACTTGATTCGGGCCCATCTGCATGGTCAATACGCCGTTGGCGGCGCGCACGTCCGGGTCGCTGGCGGCAATGCGCAGCAGCGATTCGGTGACGTGCGCATGTGCGGGCTCGCCGATCAGCAAGCCCTTGGTTTCGCGCGCCAGCAAGAACGCGGTGACCGCCAGTACGCCGGCGATGCCGATCGAGGCGATGCCATCGAGTTCGGGCATGTCCAGCAGTTGCGCGCCGGCCAACCCCAGCACGGCCATGAACAAACCGATCAATGCGGCGCTGTCTTCGAGCAACACGGTGAACGTGCTGGGATCCTTGCTTTGCCGAAACGCCTGGAAATAGCCCATGCGGCCCTTCTTCGCGCGGAACTCGCGCAAGGCCACCACCCAGGAAATGCCTTCGAACACGATCGACACGCCGAGCACGATGTAGGCGATCAGATGGCTCTTGGCCGGCTCGGGATTGCGCAGATGCACGATGCCTTCGTAGAGCGACACACCTGCGCCCATTGCAAACACCAGTAGCGCGACGATGAAGCTCCAGAAATACAGCTCGCGTCCGTAGCCGAACGGGTGCGTGGGCGTCGGCGCCTGCGCTGCGCGCCGCAGACCATAGAGCAGCAGCACCTCGTTGATGGTGTCTACCAGCGAATGCACGCCTTCGCTGAGCATCGCCGAACTGCCGGAAATGCCGGCAGCGATGAACTTGGCGATCGCAATCGCCAGATTGCCGGCCAGCGCCACGTAGACGACCAGATGCGAGCCGGTCTTCTTTGCGGCATTGGCCTTTGCCCCGCCGGGTCCGGTGGACCCAGGCTCGGCAGCCCGATGCTCTGCAGATTCGGGCGCGCCGCTGGGCGTATTGGAGACCGATTGATTGGACACGCGCGACCTGCAAGGCATTCGACAAGCGCCGCACTATCGCGCCACCGCCGTGCCGGAGACGTGATCGCGCGGCCGGGGCGCTACAATCCACGCCCGTTTTGAGCTTAGGAATCGCATGTCCACCGTTCCCGCCTGTCCGCAATGTGGCCTGGACAACACCTATGTCGACGGCGCCTTGTCGATCTGCGCAGACTGCGGCTTCGAATGGAGTGCGGGCGACTCCGCCGCGACTGCGACGGTGGTACGCGACAGCAACGGCAATGTGCTGCAGGCCGGCGACACGGTGAGCGTGATCAAGGACCTGAAGGTCAAGGGCTCGTCGATTCCGCTCAAGCAGGGCACGCTGATCCGCAATATCCGCCTGGTCGAGGACGATGCCGAGCACATCGAAGGCAATTCGGAAAAGATCAAGGGCCTGGTGTTGAAGACCTGTTTTCTGCGCAAGGCGTGAGGCGGTTGCGGCTGCTGCAATGCCGCACGTAGTGTGTAGGAGCGCGCTTGCGCGCGATGAGGCGTTATCGATAACGCTTTATCGCGCGCAAGCGCGCTCCTACCAAGCGCCACTTTCAATCGCGCGGGTAGACCGCTGCAACCGTGCAGCTCTGGCGCATCCGCGCAGCCAGGCCACCGCGTGTGGCGCTCAGGTCGCTCTGCTGGCCGGATCCGGCAGCCGCGCCGGCAAGCGCCATCTCGTCGAGCACGTCGACCTTGTCGCCGGGATTGCCGCAGATGGCATTCAAGCCCATGCCGGACACAAAGCGGATCGGCGGCGCGCCGCTGAGTTCGCGGCAGCTGTCCATCAGTTCCACACGGTAATGGCGGTGCGTGCCGGGATGACGTGGCGAGACTTCCACCACCAACCCTTGGCCATCTTCCGACCAGGAGCGCAGCATGCTGGGATTGAAGCAATAGCTGGATGAGCCGGCGAAATTGCGCCGACGCGACTCGCGCACGCTGATGCCTTCCAGGGTCGGTACGCCGCTATGGTCGCGTTGCCTGGCTGCGCTGGCGTACTCGCGCGCATTGAGCATGGCGACCTGGCTGATTGCGCAACGTCGCTGGGCGGTGCTGACGTACGCCTGCGCACCATTGCAGACCCAACCATGTGCGGCCAGCAGGCTCGCGTCCGCTTGCGCGGCAAGTTGCGGGCAGTCCTGCGCCAGGGTGAGGCGGAACAGTCGTCCGCCGTGTTCGGCCACGGCCAGCGTGCGTGCATCGACTTGATGTAGCTCGGCCAGCTGGCGTGCATCCAGACACTCGGCGTTTGGTGCGGCCGGGCGCACCGGCTCGGCCGCTGCAGTAGATAACGCGCAACTGAAAAACGTGCTGCCGAGCAGAACCGCAGTGAGTACACGCATCACGCACATCCTTGGCAATGAGGTATGGCTGCATCATCTGCCAAGCAGGCTGCGCTGACAATCGCAACGTGCGACGCGTCGAGCGTTCGACAAAACCGTGCGGGCGGCCTGCGCGGGACATCGCCAGCGACCATGTGCGCGCGCAACCTCACGCGCACCTTGCACCTTGCACCTTGCACCTTGCTGCTGCGATAACGCTGCGCAGCTTGCGCTCAAGGCGCCTCGGGCGGATCCGAATTCAGCACCTGCAACTTGCCGCCGGTGGTCTCGGGAAGAATGCGCTGATCGGTGGCCACCAACACCACGCCAGGCGTCAGCAGCGGCAGCAATCCAGCCAGAAATGCCGGCGGAACCTGCAGCCGCGCGATGGTGTCGGCGTCCAGTGCTTGTCCTGCCGCAGCGCTGCTGCCGGGGATGCCGATGCGCATCCAGTTGGGCATGCGCTGACCTGGCAGGCCGGGCAGTTCGCCGGGCAGAAACCCCTGGCCGACGATAAAGGCCTGCGTGCCCAGCGGCGCGGCGCTCGGTTTCGCATGCAGGGCGACTTGCGCACGTCCGATTTCCACACCATTGCGATACACCACCAGTTGCTGGTCGCTGCTGCTGACCAGCATCGAGATCGGGCCGGTGGGCGCCAGTTCCGGTTGCCATGCAAATGCCTGGCCGTTGGGTAGCGGCAGCAATGCGCGCTGCGCGCCGGTGGTCGGGTCGATCGGGCTGAGTGCGCGTGGATGCACCACTGCGTCGGCATCCACGCCCGCCTGCGCGACCACCACCACCATGCCCATATTGGAGTTGTCGAACAGCAGCCGCGCGAATTCCGATGGCAGGTGCACGCAGCCATGCGATTCCGGATAACCGGGCAAGCCGCCGGCATGCAGGGCCACGCCATCCCAGGTCAGCCGTTGCTGATACGGCATCGGCGCGGCGTTGTAGATGTTGGAGCGGTGGTCCTTGTCCTTCTGCAGGATGGTGAACACACCGGTAGGCGTCTCGTGCCCGGGCTTGCCGGAACTGATGGTGGAAACGCCGATCAGGATGCCGTTGCGATACGCATAGGCGCGTTGTTCGGTGAGGCTGACGATCACCGCCATCGGCCCCCAGCCCTTGCTGACGCCGCCCCAGATCCATTCGCCCGGTTTGAGCTGTGCAGGCGCGGTTTCGGCGGGGCTGGATTGGCGCGCGCCCCAGAACGGCACGGCAATCGCGTGCCCGCAGATCAGCAGCGTGCACAAAAGAACGGAAGTGAGCAGGGGCCGCATCGGCATTCCAGAAAAAGCAGTGTCGGCACGATCCTAGCGGGGCAGGGTGTGCGCGTCATGTGGTTGGTGTTGGTGTTGGTGCGCGATGCGAAGGTGCCGGCGTTGCGACGGGCGCGATGTGTCCGCGGTTGGGTATTCAACGAGCCTGTTGCGCAACCAACGCATATGCGTTTGGCCTTGCACGCTGGGTCAACGATTGACTTGCAGACGCAAGATGGTCGCCCAATCGCGATGGCAATCGCGCAGAGGTCCGCGCTGCGCTCACCTGAGGAGTCGGCGGGCGATGTGCTCAGAGCCGCAGTGCGCGCATGTACAGGCAGATCTGAAGCATCGACTGCGCTCGCTTGATGCTGAGCGCAGCCGGTGTGCCAGCCGGGCTTAGTTCGGCAATGCGGGGTAGTCGATATAGCCTTCGGCACCGCCGCCGTACATGGTGGCCTGGTTGAAGTCGGCCAGCGGGGCGTTTTCGCGCAGGCGACGCACCAGATCCGGGTTGGCGATGTAGGGGCGGCCGTAGGCGATCGCATCGGCATAGCCGCTGTCGATAGCCTTCTCGGACAGCGCCTTGTCGTAGCTGTTGTTGGCGATCCAGGCACCGTCGAACTTCGCGCGCAGCGCGGCGTAGTCGAAGGCCACGTTGTCGCGCGGACCGCCGGTTGCACCTTCGATCACGTGCACGAAGGCCAGCCCGCCGATCAGGTTGAGACGCTCGACCGCACGCTCGAACAAGGGCTGCGGATCGGAGTCGTGCATGCCGTATACCGGTGTGACCGGCGACAGGCGCACACCGGTGCGCTCGGCGCCGATCTCGTCGGCAATGGCCTGCACCACTTCGGCCAGCAGGCGAGTGCGGTTTTCGATATCGCCGCCGTACGCGTCGGTGCGCTTGTTGGAGCCGTCACGCAGGAACTGGTCGAGCAGGTAGCCGTTGGCTGCATGCACTTCCACGCCGTCAAAGCCCGCATCGATGGCGTTGCGCGCGGCGATGCGGTAGTCCTCGATCAGGGCGGGGATTTCGTCCAGCGCCAGTGCGCGCGGCTCGGACACATCTTCAAAGCCGTTCTTGGTGAAGGTCTTGCCTTCGGCACGGATGGCGCTGGGCGCAACCGGCGATTCGCCCGGCGGCAGCACGCTGGTATGCGACACGCGGCCCACGTGCCACAGCTGCAGCACGATCTTGCCGCCGCGGCGATGCACTTCCTCGGTGACCGCCCGCCAGCCTTCGACTTGTTTCTTGCTGTGGATGCCGGGTGTGTCGAGATAGCCCTGACCGAGCGGGCTGATCTGGGTGCCTTCGGCCACGATCAATCCGGCGCTGGCACGCTGGCCGTAATACTCGGCGGCGAGCGGCGAGGGCACCTGACCGGCGACGGCGCGGTTGCGCGTCAGCGGCGCCATGATCACGCGGTTGGCAAGATCCAGCGCGCCCAGGCGCACCGGGGAGAACAACGGAGATTCAGTGGATTTGGACATCAGCAACCAGTTGAAGTTGATCACGCGCCAGGCGCGACACCGCGCCGATCGCGAGTGCCCCCTAGCGATGGTGGCGGACCCAAGCGGATTCGAGCGATGCCGATAGGACACAGCGTCTTTCATTGCAGTGGAAGGCGCTGAACTGTGACGTGTTGGGGCTTGGCGCTGAATCGCTGCAAGCGGCATCCTTTCGCTCGATGCTGCATTGCACAATAATAAGCCGCCCCGTCATTCTGGAGTCGGGCATGTCCGATATCGCTCTCTCACCGCCGCCCGTCTCGCGGCGCGATTACGTGCTGATCCTGTTTGCGCTGGCAATGGGCGGCTTTGCGATCGGCATCAGCGAATTCTCGACCATGGGGTTGATGACGCAGATCGCGCAGGGGCTGCAGATCAGCGAGCCGCAGGTCGGTCACATCATCAGTGCCTATGCGTTGGGTGTGGTGGTCGGGGCACCGTTGCTGGCGATTCTTGGCGCGCGCTGGCCACGGCGCACCTTGTTGCTGCTGTTGATGGTGTTTTACGCGTTGGGCAACCTGGCCAGTGCGTTGGCGCCGAGCTATCACACGATGTTGCTGTGCCGCTTTATCGCCGGTTTGCCGCATGGCGCTTACTTCGGCGTGGCCTCGTTGGTGGCCGCATCGATCAGTCCGCCCCATCAACGCGCCACCGCGGTGGGCCGCGTGTTGATGGGCCTGAGCATCGCCTTGCTGGTGGGCAATCCGCTGGCGACCTGGCTGGGCCAGATCGTGAGCTGGCGGTGGGCGTACGCGGCGGTGTCGGTGCTTGCGCTGTGCACGGTTGCCGCAGTGGCAGCGCGCTTGCCACCCGCGCCGGACGAGCCACGTCAACAGCCTTTGCGCGAGCTGCGCGCGTTCAATCAGCCGCAGGTGTGGCTGGCATTGGCAATCGGCGCGGTGGGTTTTTCCGGCATGTTCTGCGTCTTCAGTTATCTGGCGCCGACCTTGACTGCGGTCACCGGCGTGGAGCCGGCGCGGATTCCGTTGGCCATGGTGGCGTTCGGTGTTGGCGGTGTGCTCGGAAGCATCCTGGGCGGCTGGTTGTTCGATCGCATGCAGTTCCGCGCGGTGCCGGTGCTGTTGGTGTGGTCGGTGGTGGTGATGCTGACGTTTCCGTTGGCCGCGCAATCGGGCCTGTGGGTGTTCGTCTCCATCGTGGCCGTGGGCACCATGGGCGCGTTGGCGCCTGCATTGCAGACACGTCTAATGGATGTGGCAGCCGAAGCGCAGACCCTGGCGGCGGCGTCCAACCATGCGGCGTTCAATACCGCCAATGCCTTGGGCCCATGGCTGGGGGGCATGGCGATCACCGCAGGCTGGGGCTGGACGTCCACCGGGTATGTGGGTGCGGCAACCGCGCTGGGCGGTTTGTTGGTGTACGCGCTGGCGGTGTGGCAGGAGCGTCGGCAACGTGTGTTAGTGGCGAGCTGATCCGCATTGCCGCGTTCGGTAGCTCGTTTTTCTGGGGCTTCAACGGCAATCGGTCACGCGATGCAGCACAGACGCATCGGGTATCCACAGCCAACTCACGGCATCGCACCGAGACTGCAGGCTCGAACACAAGCGGACCGAACAGTGCCATGACCGAGTTCACTCCACCGCCGTGGAAGCGCCCCAATCCCAAGCGTAAATCTGCTTCCACTCCACTGAGCGATGCGCAGAAAGCCGCGGCCAAACAACGTGCGGAAGAAGCAGGGCGGCCGTATCCCAATCTGGTCGACAACATGTGGGCAAGCCGGCAACCCAAGTGAGTTTTGACTTCGCGTTGGCATGGATGAATCGCTATTCATTGCCTGCATGACCGCGTGAGGAAGCGGCCCACATAACTCACATGCGGATTATGCCCGCGACGCCACTATGGGGCCGTACACACCAACACTGCAGCGCAATCAACGCATCGATTGCCTCATCCCAAAGCCGGCGCGACCGCATCTGCTAGACGACGCAGCGCTGGCCCACCGCAACAAGGAGCGACACATGAGCATTCAGAGCAAGACCGAGCATAGCCTCAACGACCTCATCGCCATTTCCCGCGACGGCAAGGACTTCTACGATGAAGCCGCAGCCAAGGTCGACGATGCAGAACTTGCAACGCTGTTCCGCCGCATCGCTGGCGTCAAGTCCGACATCGTCAGCAATCTGAGCACTGTTGTTGCAGCCGCCGGCGGCGAGCCGAAGACCAGCGGCACGCTGGTCGGCAGCATGCAGCAGTTCTACGGCAAGGTCCGTGCAACGCTGGGCGACACCAAGTATGGCTACGTGGCCGAGCTGGAAGAGTCCGAAGACCGTCTGTTGAAGGCCTTCGATGAAACCATTGCCGACCAGGATACTCCGGCCGCTGCACGCGACGCCGCACTGCGCCTGCTGCCGGAAGTGCGCGCATGTCACGACGTAATGCGTAACCGCAAGCACGCGATGAAAAGCGCCGCATAAGTTGCGTGCGTGACCGCAGCGCATCCAGGTGATGCAGCTCGCGGAGTAAACCGATAAAGGCGGAAACGGGTAGCGCAAGCTGCCCGTTTCTCTTTGTGTGGCGCATGCAGGCGCACATGCAGATACGGCGCACGTGTTCTGTTCCACGCCACCGTGCGCGTTCCACGTTGCCAGCCATGTTTTTGCGTGTGTCAGACACCCGCCCGGTCTGCTAGTATCCGCCGCCCTTCCTCCGGCAGGCCCGCATGCGCGGTCGTGGACTCACCCCATGAAACAGCAGTTCCTGTACCTGTCATCGGCCGAGG
The DNA here is from genome assembly GCF_056675575.1 of Xanthomonas sp. NCPPB 3959. Lineage (NCBI taxonomy): Bacteria > Pseudomonadati > Pseudomonadota > Gammaproteobacteria > Lysobacterales > Lysobacteraceae > Xanthomonas > Xanthomonas sp. NCPPB 3959. The sequence continues at coordinate 41,701 of NZ_JBWWVR010000013.1, read as the reverse complement.
CGCAGTTGTCGCTGGGCCTGGGGGAAGAGAAGACCACCGAGCGTCTGTTTTTTGCGGTGATGGCCGATGCGCGCACTGCCGAGCATGCGGCAACCATCGCCGAAGGGTTGCTTGGTAGCGGTCAGGTCGATGGCAAGCCGCTTGCGCGCGAGCGGCTGCATGTGACCTTGCATCATCTGGGCGATTACGCAGGCGGTTTGCCGCCGTCGTTGGTGAGCCGTGCGAGCCAGGCGGCCGAGCGCGTGATGCTGGATGCATTCGACGTGGTGTTCGATCGGGTGGGTACCTTCGGTGGACGGCGTTCGCAGTTGCCGTGCGTGTTGCGCGGCGAAGAGCAAGTGCGCGGCTTGTATGAATTGCAAGGCGCACTGGGTCGGCAACTGGCGCATGTGGGCATTGCCGGCGATGCGCAGTACACGCCGCATATGACGCTGCTGTATTGCAATCAGGCGTTGCCGCAACGGCGCTGCGATACGCTCGCCTGGACGGTGCGCGAGTTCGCGCTGGTGCGCAGCTTTCTCGGCCAATCGCGTTACCAGATCGAAGGCCGCTGGTCGCTGCGCTGATGTGCAGGCGGGCGCGCACGCGGTAGCCTGCGTGCATGGACGTCACCACACCACTGCCATTGCAGGCCGAGCACCTGGCCGCGCTCGAACAGGCCTATGCCACGCCACCGCGCGCCTACCATCACTTCGGCCATGTGCGCGCGCTGCTGCAGCATTACGCCGAGGTCGCCGCCGGGCCGGGCTGGCAGCAGCCGGCCGAGGTCTGGCTGGCGGTGTTGTTTCACGATGCGGTGTATCAGCCAGGACGCAGCGACAACGAGGCGGAATCTGCCAACTGGGCGGCGCAGTGCATTCCGCGCTGGTGGCCGCACGCGCAGGTGGATGTGGAGCGCGTGCGGAGCCTGATTCTGCTGACCGCCCGTCATGGGCAACTGCAGCCGCAGGACGTGGACGCCGAAGCGGCGTTGTTTCTGGATTGCGATATGGCGATTCTGGCCGCACCGGCAGCGGTGTTCGATGCGTACGACCGTGCCATTGCCGCCGAATACCGCGGACATGTGCCAAGCGTGCTGTTCCGGCTCAACCGCCGGCGTTTTCTGGCCGGCCTGCTCAAGCGCCCGCGCATCTTCTTGAGCGATGACTTCCATGCGCGCTGTGATGCGGCTGCGCGGGCCAATCTGCGCCGGCGGCTGGGTCGCTGATCCGGTGCCGATGATCCTGGCGGTTCATCCAGGCACAGCAGCAGCGCACGCTACAATGGCGCATGCACGACAGCGCCGTTTCCGCCACCGATCCACGCCCGCAACCCCCCGAGCCGCCTGCGCCCAACGAGTGCTGCGAAAGCGGTTGCCCGTTGTGCGTGCATGATCTGTACGCCGAGGAACTGGCGCGCTACCGGCAGGCGCTGGCAGCCTGGGAAGCGCGTCAGCAAGCGGGTGCTCCGTAAGCGAAGCGTCCGCTTCGCGCTGCAGCCTGGAACGATTATCTTTGAACCACTTTTTCCGATGGTGCGACATGCGACGACTTGAGATGTGGAGCGCGCTCTGCGGCGCGGCGGTGTTGGCGCTATCGGGCGCGGTCGCCGCACAGGCGCCGCAACCGGTAAGCCATGGCCGTTTCGAACAGGTGCCGGTGCTAATGCCCAAGGGCGAGCCGCAGCGTGTGGTGATCTGGCTGAGCGGTGCCGGCAACGCCGCCAAGCGCCAGGCGCAGGCAGAAAGCTTGCGCGCCGATGGCGCGATGGTGGCGATGGTGGACACTGCGCATCTGTACGCGGTGCTGCGCAAGGCCGGCGGTACCTGCGCGTTCTCGGTGGGCGATGTGGAGAACTTTTCCCGCTATCTGCAGGCCTTCTATCACATCCCCACCTACCGTCTGCCATTGCTGGTCGGCGACGGCGATGGAGCGGCACTGGCTTATGCGATCGGTGCGCAAGCCAAGCCGCATGTGCTGGCCGGCGTGCTCACCGATGGGCTGTGCCCGGCGGCGGTCTCCGACCAGGCGATCTGCCAGCCGGGCGTGCGTCCGGGCAGCAACGCGCTGCTCCCGGTGCCGCTGCAGATCCCGTGGGTGCTGGCCGGCAGCCAGGACGAGCGTTGCCCGGCCGCGACCGAAGATAGCTTCCTCAAGCAGGTGCCGCAGGCGCGCACGTTCACGCGTTCCGCCCAGGGCGATATCCTGCCGGGCCTGCGCGCTGCCGCTCGCTCGTTGGGCGAGCAGAAGGGCGTGGCGCTGCCGCCGCCGCCGGGCGGTCTGGCCGATCTGCCAGTGGTGGAAGTGCCGGCCAAACCCGACGGCGACAGCGACGACGACACCTTTGTGATCTTCGTCTCCGGTGATGGTGGCTGGGCGGGTCTGGACGAAGAAGTGGCCGACGCGCTGGCCGCGCAGGGCATTCCGGTGGTCGGCCTGGATTCGCTGCGTTACTTCTGGACAGAACGCACGCCGCAAGGCTTCGCGACCGATCTGGACCGCATCGCGCGCTTCTATGCGCAGCGTTGGCAGCGTCAGCGGGTGGTACTGATCGGCTTTTCGCAAGGCGCGGACGTGTTGCCCGCAGCGATCAACAAGCTACCGGCGCAGACCAGGCAGAACATCCGCATGACGGCGCTGTTGTCGGTGGGCAAGCTGGCCGACTACGAGTTCCATGTCAGCAACTGGCTGGGTTCGGACGACGATGGCCTGCCGATCGCACCGGAAGTGCAGCGCCTGCCGGCCGGCACTACGGTGTGCATCTACGGCCAGGACGATGAGGACGCGCTTTGCCCGAGCCTGCCGGCGCAGGCGGCCAAACGGGTTGCGCTGCCGGGCGATCATCACTTCAAGGGCGATTACGCCACCTTGGCCAAGGTGATCATGGAGCAGTTGCACGGGCTGTCGAAGCCGTAAGCGAGCGGTGCATCTTTCCATCCGCAGCTTTTCCTTCAGCCGCCGACAATATCCCAAGGTGCTTGCGCGCGTGCCGGCATGGGACCTTACGCGGCATGGATGCCGCGTAAGAGCCTACACGGACGTACTTGCGGCGTGTCCCATGCCGGTACGCGTGCAAGTGCCCGCAGCAAACCGAAGCATTCCCACGAAACCAGCTGACTTCGTCTGCTTGTTCGGCTTGCGCGCGGTGCCGCATCCAATGTCGGGACACGCCGCAAGTACGTCCATGTAGGCTCGGTGGCGGCATCCATGCCGCCACACGGTCCCGCCCCTGGACGCGGCACCACGCTGCCACTTTTCGCGCTTGCTGATCGGCAAGCAATGACTTTGTGTATGCGTAATGCCTGCAGATTCCGTTGTCGATAGTCGACGCAGCCTTTTGTCTATCGCTTTGTCATGATTTCGCCAGCGAAGGCCACGCTTCAATGCATGATCAATCAACTAAGCAACGCTGTTCCTTCAGCTACCGACGCCAACCGAAGGTGCTTGCGCGCGTGCCGGCATGGGACCTTACGCGGCATGGATGCCGCGTAAGAGCCTACACGGACGTACTTGCGGCGTGTCCCATGCAGGTACGCGTGCAAGCGCCCGCAGCAAACCGAAGCATTCCCACGAAACCAGCTGACTTCGTCTGCTTGTTCGGCTTGCGCGCGGTGCCGCATCCAGTGTCGGGACACGCCGCAAGTACGTCCATGTAGGCTCGGTGGCGGCATCCATGCCGCCACACGGTCCCGCCCCTGGACGCGGCACCACGCTTCCACTTTTCGCGACTGCTGATCGGCAAGCAATGACTTTGTGTAGGCGTAATGTCTGCGGATTCCGCAGTCGATACTCGACGCTGCCTTCGTCTATCGCTTTGTCATGGCTTTGCCAGCGAAGGCCACGCTTCAATGCATGATTAATCAACCAGGCAACGCTGTTCCTTTAGCTGCCGAAAACGACCGACACTAACCGTTGGTGCTTGCGCGCGTGCCGGCGTGGGACCTTACGCGGCATGGATGCCGCGTAAGAGCCTACACGGACGTACTCGCGGCGTGTCCCATGCCGGTACGCGCGCAAGCGCCCCTCAGTAAACCGAAGCATTTCGCACAAAGGCGCAGGCATCACGCGACCTTATTCCTGCCGGCCAGGATCCACCGAGATCAAGCGGGTCACATCCAGCAACGCCGCCGGCAAGTGCATGCCGCCCGGCGCGACCAGATAGCGCGGGCGCCAGGTCGGCGCGAACTTCGACTTGAAGCGGCGCAGGCCGCTGAACCCGTAGAAGCGTTCACCGTGCCGCGCGACCAGGCTGGCGAAGCGGTTCCAGCGGCCGGCCAGGCGATGCTCGGCCATGCCCGACAGTGGCGCCATGCCCAGCGAGAAGCGCGTGTAGCCATTGGCCTGGCCCCACAGGAACAGCTCGATAAACAGGAAGTCCATGGTGCCCTTGGGCGCATGCGCACTGTGGCGCATCAGATCCACCGACAGCTCGCCGCCGGCCGGCGCCCACCACACGTTGGCGAAGGCCATGATCTGCCCTTCTGCCTCGGCCACCGCTACCGGGAACCGACGCAGGTACTCCGCATCGAAGCTGCCCAACGAAAAGCCTTTCTCTTCGCCGGCTTTTTCTTCCAGCCACTGCTCGGAGACTTCGGCCAGCTGCGGCAGCACCGCCTCCACTTGCTCGGGTTGCAGCATGCGGAAGGTCAGGCCGCCGCGTTTGCCGCGGTTCCAGGCCTGGCGCAGGTCGGCGCGGTCGCGGCCTTCCAGGGTGAAGCCTTCCAGCGGCACCACCGCTTCTTCGCCCAGCTTGACCAGGGTCAGGCCCATGTCGAGATAGGTCTGCCAGTATTTTTCGCCGACCTGGTAGAACACCGGGCGCAGGCCCATGTGGTCGGCCTCTTCGCGGAAACGCCACATCAATGCGCGCGCGACCTCCGGCGGGCCGACCGGGTCGCCCATCGAGATCAGCGAGCCGCCGTAGCGCTGCATCATCACAAACCCACGCCCCTGCTCATCGAGCAGAAACGCTTTGTCGCCGGTCAGCGCCAGGCAGGCCTGGGTGTCGGTGCTGATGGCCAGAATCGGTGCCAACGTCTGCAGCGTCTGCGCATCGGCGGCCGGCATCGGGCGGCGCCCGCCACGCAGCAGGCGCGCCATGCCGAACACGATCACGCCCACGCACAGGATCAGCGCGGCGCGCAACGCACGCGGCGCATTGGCCGAGGTGGCGAACTGCCACCACAGGTCGTTGCTGTATTCGACATGGCTGTAGACGAAGAACAGCAGCCAGAACGTGGCCACCAGCACCAGGCCCAGATTGCTCAGCCAGCGCCACGACCAGGCCTCGTCCAGCAGCGCGCCCTGGCGATAGAACTCGCGGCGTGCCGCCCACAGCGCAACCGCCGCCAATGCCGCCGACAGCGACACCGAAATATGGCTGCCGCGTAACAGAGACAGCGGCGGCAACAGCACGCACACGCCCAGCGCCAGCGCCCAGGCCGCATGGCTGCGGCGCTGCAGACCCTGGCCGATCAGCAACAACAACATGCCGCCCAGGCTGACCAGCAGATGCGAGGTTTCGATCAGCGGCAGCGGCGCCACTTCCTGACGCGCGCGCGGGGTGGGCAAGGTGCCGTCGATCATCAGCGCCGCACCCACCGCAAACACCGCCAATGCCAGAATCTGCGGCAGCCACGGGCGAAACGCCTTCCACACCGTGCGTGCGGTGCTCGCACTGGCGCGTACTGGCGCACCCAGGCCGGAAGCTGCCGCCATTGCCACCGAGATCAGCAACGGCACGATGTAGTAGGTGACCCGGTAGGCCAGCGCCGCGGCCAGCACCGCGGCGGGGGTGACATGCGGCAGCAGCTTGAGCAGGCTCCACTCGAACACGCCCAGGCCGGCCGGCACGGTGGAGATCAGACCGGCGACTACCGCCACCAGCCAGATGCCGATAAAGCCGAAGTAGCCGGTGCCCGGATCCGGCGGCAGCAGCACGTAGAACGCGGCCGCAGCCAGGCCCAGTTCGACCACGCTCAGCGCGGTCACGCCGAGCACCGTGGTGCGATCGGGCAGCCAGAAGCGATGGCTGCGGATGCCGAATTCGCGGCCCTGTCTGCCGACCAATGCCAGCATCGCCACATAGCCGACCAGCAAGGCGATGCCGGCAATGCGGATGCCTTCGGCAGCGATCGGCAGGGCGCGTGCGGCCGCTTCCGGTTCCAGCATCAAGGCCAGGCCAAGCAGCACCCAGGCGCCGAAGATGAAGCCCAGCGTGCTCATCAGCACCACCTGGCCGATCTCGGCCAGGGTCAGCCCCACGCTCCCATAACCGCGCAAGCGCACCGCGCCGCCGGTCAGTGCAGCAAAGCCCAATGTCTGCCCGACCGCGTGCGCCATGAACGCGGTGATGCCTACCCGCGCCGGATGCAAGCGCTTGCCGGTGCGCTTGAGTCCCACCCAGTCAAAGCCCACCAGGCAGGCGTAGCTGCTCAAGCCCAGCAGCAGGGTGAGCGCGATCTGGCCGCCCCCCAGTTCACGGAACGCCTGGCGGATCTGCCGATAGCCGTGGTCAGTGAACTGAGAGGACAGCGCGTGCAGCGCCATCGCCAGGATCGCCAGGCTGATGATCACCGGCAGGGCGCGACGCCAACCGCTGGCGGGCGTTTCGGAAGACACGGGGGTATCCGTCATGAGGGCAACGGGATCTGCTTGAGGGAGAGAAGGTGCATGCACGGAATGTGCCGCGCGCGCGGAGGGTCTGCATGGGCCGGTCGATTGAAGTGCGTGCAGCGTGATCGCGTCAATGCAGAAATGAAGTGAACGCTAAGGTTCGGCCATACCGATATTTGTCCGCGCATGGCGGCCGCGCGCATCATAGGGCAAAGCCACGCGTACGTGCCGTCGGGGAGCCGGATGGATCAGATGACAGTTGCAGGGGAGACAGGCTGTTGATGGGGAATGCATGCGATCACCGCGCTGCTGCGCAAACTCGGCGGCCATGTCCGCCACGCTGGAGCGGTTACGCCGGTGCGATCACCGCAGCGACGGGCGTGGCCTTCATCGCTCTGGTGGTGTTGCTGCAATGGCTGCGCGGCGATCTGGACTGGATCGATGCACAACTGAGTGCCTACCTGCACGGCGCTTACGGCTTGCTGCTGCGCACCGCCTATTGCCTGCTGGCCGCAGCCATGGCGTGGCTGGCGCTGGGCCTGTACGCGGCGCTGGCGCCGGTCGCATGCAGTCGCACGGTGGTGGGCTTGTTCTGCATGGCGGCAGTAGGCCTGAGCGCGGTGGCGATCGGCGACAGCTGGATGCCGGTGCTCGCCCCCGACGCGGCGACGATGGTGCATCTGTTGTCGGCGAATACCGCATTTCTGTGCGTAATTGCAGCGATATTGCTGCAATCCTGGTATTTCCGTCGTGATCGTTGGTGGCGCCAGCATTTCGTACCGGCATTCGGTCTGGGCTTGGTGGCATTTGTGCTGTTGTTGTTCCACGTCAGCGTGACCAGCGCGCCGCCGGGTATCAGCCAGAAGAGTGCCATCGTGGCGATCGTGTCCTGGATGGTGCTGGTTGGGCGGTGGTTGGCGTGCGACGTACGTGCGCAGGCTGCATGTTTGCCGCATTCGCGGGACAATGCCCGGGTCAATCAACCGTAGGAAGTCTGAAATGGTGCAGCGATTCGATACAGGTCCGCGGATGTCCGAAATGGCCGTGCATGGCGGCGTGTGCTATCTGGCCGGCCAGATTGCCGAGGACACCAGCGAAGACATCACCGGGCAGACCCGCCAGGTGCTGGGCGAAATCGACAAATTGCTGGCGCAGGCGGCCAGCGACAAGACCAAGATCCTGCGTGCGGAAATCTTCCTGGCCGACATCGCCGATTTCGACGGCATGAACAAGGCCTGGGACGAGTGGGTGCCGCATGGTTTTACGCCCGCACGTGCCACTGTCGAAGCCAAACTGGCGCGGCCGGAGTGGAAGGTGGAAATCGTGATCACCGCTGCGGCGGGCTGATCACCTGGCAGCGCGCGGATCGCCGAGCGATCGCGCGTTGCAGCTATGCGATCTGCAAAACATTGCAGCCGCCTCAGCAGCCAGTTACGACAACCTGGTTGCGTGCGAGCTGGCATTGTCAGCCAACGCACTGATCTGCGTGCCAGCATTGTTGAAGAGCCGAGCTGAAGCCGACACATCGCGGCCATCTGTTGGCCGCGATGTCGTTTTTGACGCGCGCTGCTGCGTCGATCAGCCTTGCTTCGATCAACGCTTGACGAAGCGATAGTGCGCCACGCCCCATTCGCGGCCCTGGTCGTAACCGAACAGCTCCGCGCAGGCCAGCCAGAACATCCGCCAGCGTTGCCACCAGCGCTGCGCATCGTCGCCGTAGGTCTGCTTCAGCAGCGGCATGATCTGCTCGCGGTGGCGGTCCTGATTCTCCAGCCAGGCATTGGCGGTCTTTTCGTAATGCTCGCCCGACAGCACCCAGCGCTGTTCGATCACCACGTCCTGCTGGAAATGCAGCAAGGTATCGGTGGCCGGCATCAGCCCGCCGGTGAAAAAGTGCCGCCCCATCCAGTTGTCTTCGCCGGCCACTTCGAACGGGTAGGCCAGATCGCGATGACAGAAGACATGCACGAACAGCTTGCCGCCCGGCGCCAGCCAGCTGCCGACGCGCGCCAGTAAATCACGGTAATTGCGCATGTGCTCGAACATTTCCACCGACACCACACGGTCGAAATTGCCCGGCGGCAGCGCCAGCGCATTGACGTCGGCAGTGATGACCTGCACGTTGCTCAAGCCGCGCACGCGACACTGTTCCAGAATATGCGCGCGCTGCGGGCGTGAGTTGGACACCGCTGTGATGGTGGCGCCGGGATAGCGTTCGGCCATCCACAGGGTCAGCGAGCCCCAGCCGCAGCCCAGTTCCAGAATGCGCTGGCCGTCGGCCAGCTCGGCACGCTCGCCGTACAGCGCCAGCATGCGTTCTTCGGCGGCATCCAGATCCGGCGTGGTGGCGTCCCAATAGCAGCTGCTGTATTTGAGCCGGCGCCCCAGGCACAGGGTGAAGAACTGCGGCGGCAACTCGTAGTGCTGGCGATTGGCGGCATCGGTTTCGATCGCGATCGCGCTGGCACGCAGGCTGTCGATAAACGCGCGTTGACGTTCGCCGCTGGCATCGGCGCCGTCGCCGCGCTCATCGCGCAGGCGCTGCGCGCACAGTCGGCGGATGCCGTAACGCAGCGCGGCATCGGGCAGCAGGCCGGATTCGGCCAGCCGGGTGGCGAAGGATTCTTCGGGCAGCGAGGAGGGCGGGATGGTAACGGTGGACATACGACTCTCCAGGCGACTCAGGACGAAGGGGGGAACGGGAAAAATGCGCTGGTGCTGCGTTGGTACTGCGCATAGTCCTCACCACGCGAGCGCAGCGCCTGCTGCTCGGTGTAGGGAATGCCGGTGAAGCGATACAAAAACACGAACATCACCACCGGCCCAAGCGCGCACAGCGCGACCGGCCACGGGCCGGCGCCGACAGCCAGCGCCAGATAGGCAAACCAATGCACGAACTCGAAGAAATAATTGGGATGGCGCGAATACCGCCACAGCCCGCTGCGGCAAGTGACGCCGCGATTGGCCGGGTTGGCCTTGTGCGCAGACAGTTGCCGGTCCGCCAGCGCTTCGCCGCCGACCGCGATCAACCACACGGCGATTGCCAGGCTGCTCCACACGCTCCAGGCCGGATTCGGGTTGCTGGCAGCGGCCAGAAACGGCACCGAAAACAGCACCACCACCACCGCTTGCGCCAGGAAAAAGCCCAGGAATTTGCGTTGATCGCCATTCCAATGCTCGCGCAGTGCGCGATAGCGGCCATCTTCGTGCGGGTCGCCGAACACGCGCACGCCCAGATGCAGCGCCAGGCGCGCGCCCCACACGCCGCCGAGCACGGCCACCAGCACGCGCGGTAGCAGCGCGCCATCGGACATCCACGCGCAATACGGCGCAGCGACGGCCAGGCACGCGGCCCACAGCACATCCACCGGGCCGGCATTGCCGCTGCGGCGCTGCCACAGCCAGCCGATCACCATCACCACACTCGCAAACACGCCTACATGCAGCAGTGGCCAGACAGTCATTGCAGTTCTCCAGTGATGTGCTCAGGCGATGGTCGCGCCAGGCGGCGTGCATACAGCGACAACACGCCGCAGGCCACGCCCCAGCCGATGCCGACCGCAACCACTGCGTGCAGCTGTGGCGGCTGGAATTCCACTGCGTGCCAGCTGCGCTGCGCCAACCAATACGAGAACGGCCCGAAGATGGCGCCCAGCAGTACCGCCAGCCATGGACGTTGCATCACCGTGGCCAAGGAATGATTGAGGGTGAGCGCAAAGCCCAGCCACAACGCCAGAATCCACGGCGGTGCCAACGGCGTGCCCGGCCACGGTGCGGCGTAACGCACCCAACCGCCTGCAGCCAGCGTGGTATCCAGCAGCAAGCCCAGCGACAACGCGGCGATCAACAATTGCAGATCGCCCGGCGCGCGCCGCGGCGGCCACAGCTGATACAGCGCAAATAGCGCCAACACCAGCAGTGTCGGCCAGATGCGCGCCTGCGCGGCGGCGCTGACCGCCACCACCCATAGCACCTGCAAACCGAGATAGTTGCCGAGCTGCTTCATGCGTCGGCAGGCAGGCCAGGCACGAACTGAGGCGGACGCGCGCCCGGCTTGCTCAGCCACAGATGCACATCGCCGATCGAGCGCTCCAGAAAACCGGCTTCGCAATAGGCCAGATAGAACTCCCACATGCGGATGAAGCGCTCGTCGTAGCCCAGCGCGCGCACCTGCGGCAGCTGCGCCATGAAGCGTTGCCGCCAGGCACGCAGCGTCAACGCATAGCTCGGCCCGATGTCTTCGAGATTGAACAGGCGCAGATCGCTGGCGCGTGCGATGGCACCGGTCATCGCCGCCACCGAGGGAATGAAGCTGCCGGGGAAGATATGCCGCTTGATGAAGTCCACCGAGTGCAATGCCTGCGCATAGCGATGGTCTTCGATGGTGATGGCCTGGATCAGCGCCTCGCCATCGTCGGCGAGCAGGCTGCCGACCTTGGCGAAATAGGTGTCCAGATACTGATGGCCGATCGCCTCGATCATCTCGATCGACACCACCCGATCGTAGCGGCCGTCCAGATCGCGATAGTCGCGCAGCAACACCGTCACACGATCGCTCAAACCGGCTGCGGCGATGCGTTGGGTTGCCAGATCGAACTGCTCGCGCGAGATGGTGGTGGTGGTGACGCGGCAGCCGTGCTCGCGCGCGGCATGCAGGGCGAAGCCACCCCAGCCGGTGCCGATTTCCACCACATGGTGCTGCGGGCCGAGCCGCAGTTTCTGGCAGATGCGTTCGAGCTTGCGCGTGGCGGCGCGTTCCAGTGCCGCTTCGCCTTGCGCCTCTTCGCCATCGACGAAGATCGCCGACGAATACATCAGGTTTTCATCGAGAAATAGGCTGAATAATGGATTGCCCAGATCGTAATGCGCGGCGATATTGCGCCGGCTGCCGCTGCGGGTATTGCGCGCAAAGGTGTGCAGGCTGCGCATCGCCCAACCACCCAACCGTGCGGTGCCAGTTTCCATCGCATCCAGGCGGTCGCGATTGCGCAACAGCAGGCGCATCAGGCCGACCAGGTCGTCGCACTGCCATTGCCCATCCATGTACGACTCGCCGGCACCGACGCTGCCATTGAGCGCGGCCTGCCGATAGAAGCCCGGATCGGTGACGCGCAACTGCAGTTGCAAGGCATCCGCGCCGCTGGCATTGCCGAGGGTGGTGATGCCATCGGCCTCGTGCAGCTGCAATTGCCCATCGCGCAGGTCGCCGAGCGTTGCCAGCAGGCGCTTGCGCAACAGGCGATCCGTCCAGGAAGCTGCGCGCGGAGCAGTGGTGTCGGGCAGGGACGTGGCGTTCATCGGCGTTCTCGCACAGGCGGATGGGGGGTGTCGTGCACAGGGTTGCCGCGCAGCCACAGGCGCAAGGCCTGCCAGTGGATGGCGACCACCACCTGCACGGTCATCAAGGGGTAGGCCAGCAGCGTGCGCGCCAGGGTGCGCGCGGTCAGCGGCTGGCGCTGCAGCACCAGGGTGGCGTCAAAACGGCGGGCGCCGCTGTCGTTGCCTGCCGCGTCGGCATCGGGCGCATCCAGCACGTCCATATGCACGCGCAATTGCGCGTCCGGCACGCTGAAACGCCAGTCGTACTGGTGCTGCATGCCCATGAAGGGGGAGACGTGGAAGCGCTTGTCGAAACGCCAGGCATGCACGTCGCGATGGGTGCGCGCCTGCGCCACCGGCAGCACGTAGGTGTGGCGCTGCTGCCAGGGCGTGTTGGTGATTTCCGCAACGATCCAGCGCAGGCCGTCGTGACGATCGAAACAGTAGTAGAAGCTGACCGGATTGAACACATGGCCGAAGTAGCGCAGATGCGTGAGCAGGCGGATCGCGCCGTCGGGGCGCTCGCCGGTGTGGGTCTGCACGCAATCGCGCACTGCTTCATCCAGTGGAATAGTTGGGTCGCCGAGATAATCGCTGCGACGGAACTGCGCCAGGTTGGCGCGCCCCACCGACCACAGCCAACGCTGCGCAAACACCCGATCCAGTTCGGACAGATCCAGATACATCAAAAACAGCTTGTAGCGAAAATCCAGCGGTTTTGGCGCAAACCGACGGTGCCGTACCCAACCGGTATAGATCGCGCTGCGCAACGGGGCTGCCACGCTGCCGGCGCCATTGCCCTCGGTCGGGGGCAACGGCACCGCATCGGTGCTGGCTTCGCGCAGCAGCTGCATCACCACGGCACTCCCAGGCCGTGGGCGACGTCCACGCCGCTGCGCAGGCCATCTTCGTGAAAGCCGAAGCCCCATGCCGCGCCGGCAAACCAGGTGTGCTGGACGCCTTGAATATCGGCCTTGCGCGTCTGCGCCGCGAGTGCGGCCGCGTTCTGCACCGGGTGGCGATAGCGCATGCGGCGCAGCACCTTGTCCGGGTCGATGTCGTGGTCGCGATTGAGGCTGACGATGAACGGCTGTGGCGCTTCGATCGACTGCAGCGCGTTCATCCAGTAACTCACCGTGCACGGCGCCTGCGGGTCGGCCGGCACATGCGCGTTCCACGCTGCCCAGGCGCGGCGATCGCGCGGCAACACGCGCGCATCGGTATGCAGCACGGTGTCGTTGTTCTGGTAGGTGATGCCGCCCAGGATCTGTTGCTCGGCCGGTGTGGAGTCGCTGAGCAATGCCAAGGCATCGTCGGCGTGACAAGCCAGGACCACGTCGTTGAAATGTTCTTCGCCGCGCAGCGAGCTGAGCACCACACCATTGCTGACGCGCCGGATCGCATGCACCGGGGTGGACAGCCGCTCCAGTACCTGCCAGCGCCGCCGCAGCGCGCGCACATAGCTGTTGGAGCCACCACGCACCACCTGCCACTGCGGCCGCCCGCTGAGTTGCAGCATGTGGTGGTTGGCCATGAAGCCGATCAGCTGGCCCATCGGAAATTCCAGGATGCGCTGCGAGGGTGAGGACCACAGCGCCGAGGCCATCGGCACCAGATGCTGGTCGCGAAACGCCGCCGAGTAGCCATGCCGCTGCAGATACTCACCCAGCGTGCTGAACTGCTCGTCGCTGTGCAGCACCGCCGGTGCCTGGCGATAGAAGCGGCGCAGGTCGGACAACATGCCCCAGAAGCGCGGGCTGAGCAGATTGCGGCGCTGGCAGAACAGCCCGCCCAGGCTGCCGGCGTTGTATTCGAGCCCGCTGCGCGCATCGTGCACGGAGAAGCTCATCGTGGTCGGCTGCGCGGCCACATCGAGCTCGGCGAACATGCGCGTGAGCAACGGATAGTGCTGCGGGTTGAACACGATGAAGCCGCTGTCCACCGCGTAGCGCTGGCCTTGCAGCTGGATGTCGTGCGTGTGCGTATGCCCGCCGAGATAATCGGCGGCCTCGAACAGAGTGACTTCATAGCGCCGCGACAACAGCCACGCCGCGCCCAGGCCGGCGATGCCACTGCCGACCACGGCAATCCTGCCCTCGCTCATCGGCGCACCCGCTCGGCGCGCTGCGTGAGCATCTTCGGCATCGGCTTGAGGTCCCACACCAGGCCCACCCACGACATCGCCGTGAGGCCGTACCAGGTCATGTCGTACTCCCACCAGCGCAGGCCCTGGCGCGCCGAGCCGGGGAAGAAGTGGTGATTGTTGTGCCAGCCTTCGCCGAAGGTGAGTAGCGCCAGCAGCCAGTTGTTGCGGCTGTCGTCGCGGGTATCGAAGCGCCGGCTACCGAAGCGATGCGCCAGCGAGTTGATGGTGAAGGTGGCATGGAACAAGGCCACGGTGGAGATCACAAAGCCCCATACCAGCAATTGCGCGCCGCTGGTCTTCAGCGCGGGCGCGGCGGTGGCCAGCCAGTCGCCGAGCAGGTACAGGCCCAGCGCCAGCACCACCGGCATCACGATGTCGAAGCGATCCAGGAAGCGCAGCTCGGCAAAGCGGCGCAGATCCGGGATGACCTCCCAATCGGTGCGGAAATTACGCGGGGTCAGGAACCAGCCGGTATGGCTCCACCAGAAGCCGTGTTGTGCCGGCGAATGCGGGTCGCGGCCGGTGTCGGTATGCCGATGGTGGTTGCGATGATGCGCGGCCCACCACAGCGGCCCGCGTTGCACGCAGGTAGCGCCGATCGCGGCGAACACGAACTGCAACACGCGCGAGGTCTTGAAAGCGCGGTGCGAGAAATAGCGATGATAGAAGCCGGTCAGCGCGAACATACGCAGCGCATACAGCGCCACCGCCATGCCCACCGCAAACCAGGACGCGCCCACCCAGATCACCGACAGGCAGGCCAGGTGCAGGGCGATGAAGGGGATGGCGCGCAACCAGTCGATGCGGTCTGCGCGCGCTTCGTCCAGCGGTTCGTCGGTCTGCGAATCCACCCAGCGGCGCAGGCTGCCGATACGCATTGCCAACCAGCCACGGGGATGTGGGCTGGTGGGCTGAGGCGTTGCAGCGTTGGGGTCGACTCCGGTACTCGGCACGCGTGGTTCTCCGTCGTTGGTCGTGACCCTTTACGAACGCTGCCGGCAAACAGATGCACCAGCGCGCATGATCGTCGCATGCGTGTGTAAGGTTCGTCTGATCACACTGATAATTCGCGCAATCGCGCACACAATTGACCACACGCCGTATCGCTGGCGCGCATGAGGTCGTTCGTGAAACGAGCTTGCCTGCGAGAGCCTCGCAGGCAAGCTCACCGCCGGGTCAGGGCGCCATTGCCAGCGTGCTGATGCCGCCCTTGGCCACCACGGTACCGGTGGGGATGCCACCTGGCGCACCGCCCAGTGGTTCCAGGGTGACGGCCAACAGAGCCTCGTTGCTGAGCATGGGCATCAGCTGATCGGGGATCTGCGCGCGGCGTGCGCGTTGATCGTCGAACGTGCCCATCGAATGCGGCTTGCCGTCTGCGGTGATCAACCACAGTTCGGGCACCTTGTCGGCGGTGGCGGTGCGATCCAGCGGCGTCACCGTGATGGTGTGCTTGTCGGCATCCATCAAGGCCACGTAGCCCGGCCGGCCGTCTTCGGTCGCCAGCGTGGCGGTCATCGCGATGCCGGTGGCAGGCGGGGTGGCCGGGGTTGCTGGAGTCGTGACCGGCGGTGCCTGTACCACCGGGCCAGTGGCTGGCGGCTGCACCGGTGCGGGCGGCGTGTTCACGTTCAACAAGGCAAGCACGCACACCGCAGCAGTGGCCAGGCCACCGGCACTGGCCCAACGCCAGAAGCGCACGCTGTTCCACAGTGGCGTGGCCGGTGTGGTGGTGGTGGTCGATGCTGCCGGCACTGCGCGCATTGGCGTATCGAAGCCCAGCGTCTGGCGGATGCGCGTCCAGAGTTGATCGGACGGGGTCACCGCCGCGATTTCGTCCAGCAGCGGCATCAGATGTTGCTGCCATTGCAGAACCGCCTGGTCGAACTGGCTGTCGGTGGCGATGCGTTGTTCGGCCGCCAGGCGCTCGTCGGCGCTCAGCAGGCCCAGCACGTATTCGCCGGCAAGCACGTCGCGCGGCGGTTCCTGGTCGATGGGGAATGGCGTGCTCATCGTTCCAGACATGCCTTGAGTTTGGCCAGGCCACGACGGATCCAGCTCTTGACCGTGCCGATCGGCGTGTCGGTGCGCGCCGCCAGTTCTTCGTAGGTGATGCCATCGAAGAAGGCGGTGCGGATCAATTCGCTGCGCGGCGGTTCGAGTTCGGCCAGACAATGGTCGATGCGGTGGCGCGTGCTGGCGCGCTCGGTGCGCTCCAGCGGTGAGGCATCGCTGGCACGCAGGTCGCCGGCATCGTCCAGGGTCACGTTGCGGCGCTGCGGTGCATTGGCGCGCAGATGGTCGATCGCCTTGTTGCGCGCAATCATCGCCAGCCACGTCAGCCCGCGTGCACGCGCCGGATCGAACTGCCCGGCCTTGTGCCAGATCAGCGTGAACACGTCCTGCAGCACTTCTTCGGCTTCGGCGCGTTGCGGAATCATGCGCAAGCACACCCCGAACAGCTTGGCCGAGGTCTGCCGATACAGCGCTTCGAAAGCATGCCGGTCTCCGCCCGCAGTTGCGGTGAGCAGGCGTCCGGTTTCATCGTCGTCGTGGCCAGGAATGGCACTCATGCGGTCGGGCGTTGAGTAAGGTGGCGCCGATCCTACCGGACTGGCTACAGCGTGTCTTTCACTTGTGCCGGAACCACAGCAGCACAGCGGCGAGCAGCAACAGGATTTCCACGCCTGCCAGCGCAACCGTCGGTGCAGAGACCGGCCACAGCCGCGAGAGCGCGACAGTGCGGAACAGCACGATCGGGACGTAGAAGGCGAGTGCCACCAACAGCCCGGTGCGCGGTTGATCGATCCAGGCGAAGTAACCGAACAAAAACGCCATGCCCAACTGCAGGCCGCCGTAGATGACCAGGTATTCCGACTGCCCGGCCGGCGAAAGCTGGGTGTAACCGACCGCATTTGCGGTCTTGGCCGGTGAGAGCGTGCACCAGATCGCCAGGACGACGTAGAGCACTGCGTTGATCCAAAGATAGGCCTTGGCCATGAGGATGTTCCTGCGTGGGGAATGGGTGCCCGGGCCGTTTTACGCAACGGCGCGTGGTCGAACGTGAAGATGGCGCGTGTCTGGTTCACGGGGCGCTGCAGCGCTTGGCCAGCGGCTGCTCGCGTGCCTGGCGCAACTCGTCCGCACTGGCGGCACGCGCAGCGGTGTCCGGGAAAACGATGCGCACGTGCGGATAGCGGCCGCGCTCGTCGCGCAGGTTACCGACGCCGCGGAATTCGAGCAGGCGCTTGTCGGCGATGGAATAGCGCACCTCCAGCGACGGCACTGCGGCGCCGTACCAGGCATCCAGGCTGAGCCGATAGCGACGCTGGCCGGCGCTGTCGCCGATCCGTTCGACCTTGAAGGCCAGCTGGCGCTGCAGACTCGGCAGCACGAAGTCGACGCGCTGCGTTGCGCTGGCGAGTGCGTCCCATTGGGTGCGCAGATAGGCATCGAAACCGGCATCGATCACGCGCGCGCCTTCGCTGGCGGGCAGCGCAGTGCGGCGTTCGGCCTTGCCGGGTTCCTGCTGGAACATCTCGCGCACGCCATCGCGTTGGCGCACGCCTTCGCGGTAGCCGTCGCGTCCATCGAGCAGGCTGAAGTTGGGCGAGGGGCCGCCGCCATCGACCAGTTTGCGCGCGAACGGGCGCCCGTCCGTGCAGCGATACAGCACCACCCGGCCGCCGTCGTCGAGCAGCCAGTGCGACTCGCGGTAACGCAGCGCGCCGCTGTCGCCGTCGAAGGCATCGCCGTCCACACGGGTGACGGCTGCTGCGCTGAGCGGCGAACAGCCCAGCACCAGCAACAACAACGGCGGGATCGGCCGGCAGCGTGCGGCTAACGTGGCAAGGGCGGCGAATGGGCGCATCGGCGGATTCCTCGATGGGAGTACACACCAATACGAGCGCGTCCGCAGCACGGATGCGCCGGATGCGTCAGGACGTTCCTGACGGAAGGTAGGAGTTGGAGGCCTTTTGCGAGCCGTCTAGCCGATTGTGCGCAGCTCGATGCAATCCACCGGGCAGGCTGGCAGGCAGAGCTCGCAGCCGGTGCACAGCGGCGCGATCACCGTGTGCATGTGTTTGGCGCCGCCGACGATGGCATCCACCGGGCAGGCCTGGATGCATTTGGTGCAGCCGATGCAGTCGGCCTCCACGATCCACGCCACTTGCGGTGGCGTGTGGGTACCGCGGGTGCGGTCGTACGGGCGTGCAGGAACCTGCAGTGCGTGCGCCAGCGCGCGGGCACCGGCGTCGCCACCGGGCGGACAATGATCGACGTCGGCGTGCCCATCGGCCATCGCTTGCGCGTAAGGGCGACAGCCGTCGTAACCGCACTGGCCGCATTGGGTCTGCGGCAGCAGGCGGTCGAGGCGTTCGACCAGATCAGTCGTGGGGGCGGGCGTTGCAGTGGGCATGTCAGTGCAGCAGATTGCCGCGATACCAGCGCTGCTGCGCCAGTGCCAGCATCGGTGTGTCTTCGCGGCTATCGCCATAGGCATGCACGCACTCGTACTGCGACAGGTCGTAGCGCAGGCGGATCTGCGTGGCCTTGTGCGGGCCGCAATCGGCATCGGCATAGCGTCCGCTCAACACGCCGGCATCGTGTTCCAGCCGATTGCAGATCAACGACAGGTCATGCAGCGCACACCAAGGCTGCAGATACAGATCCAGCGACGCCGACACCAGCACCACTTCATGCCCCTGCGCCTGGTGCCAGTCGATACGCTGCATCACGTTCGTGCGCAACATGCCAGGCAGATCGTTGCGTGCATACGCCGCCCCGTGCATGGTCATTTCTTCCAGCGAGCGAGCGTTGAAGACCATGCGCGTGACGCGTGCGCGCAAGGCCTGCGCGGAGATCAACCCAACCCGATAGCCCAACACCCACGGACCCACCTGCCACTTCGCCGCAGCCAGCTGCGCCGGCGTTGCCACCTTGCGCAGGAAGCGCGCATAGGTGTCGCAGGTAGTGATGGTGTGATCGAAGTCGAATAGGGCGAGCTGCATGGGGCTGGGAGGTGGGATTGGGGATTTGGGATTAGAGATTGGTTAAAGGCGCGGTGTTTTTCCTTCTCCCACCGGGAGAAGGTGCCCCGAAGGGGCGGATGAGGGTACGGGCGAAGCCACGTGCAGTTGGAACGACACCAGGGCTTCGCACCGTACCCTCACCCCAACCCCTTTCCCGCAGGAGAGGGGCTTAGCCTCTTCCTTCTCCCACCGGGAGAAGGTGCCCCGTAGGGGCGGACGAGGGTACGGGCGAAGCACTCGTATCAGGTCTCCCTCAACAATCAGGTCTTGCTTTTACGAATCCCGAATCCCGCCTCACCGAACCGGCATCCCCGGCTGCGCGCCACCATCGGCATCCAGCAGTGCCAACGCGCCGCCATCGAAGCCGGCCGACAAAATCATGCCTTCGCTGATGCCGAAGCGCATCTTGCGCGGTGCCAGGTTGGCGATGAACACCACGCTGCGGCCGACCAGCGTTTCCGGCTCGCCATAGCTGGCACGGATGCCCGAGAAGATCTGGCGCTTGCCCAGCTCGCCGGCATCCAGCTCGAAGCGCAGCAGCTTGTCGGAGCCTTCCACGAATTCGCACACCAGCACCTTGCCGATGCGCAGGTCGAGCTTGGCGAAGTCATCGATGCCGATGAGGCTGGGAGTGGAGAGTGGGGATTCGGGATTCGCAACGGCGGCGGGCTTTGTGTCGGCCTTGGACAGTGCGGGTTTGGCGGTGGTTGCGGCGGGTGCTGATGCGGTTGCGGCTAGTGTGTCTTTTGAGGCGTCGGTCATGGCGTCGATCAGTTTGGGGTCGATACGGGTGAACAGGGCGGTGTAGGGCTGGATCGTGTGCGCGGTCAGTGGGCGCGCGACGTCTTCCCAACTGGTCATCGGTGCCGACAGGAAAGCCTCGGCCTCGGCGCAGGTGCGCGGCAGGATCGGCTTGAGTGCGGCGACCAGAATGCGGAACAGGTTCAAACCCTGCGTGCATACCGATTGCAGCTGCGTATCGCCACCTTCCTGCTTGGCGATCACCCACGGCTTGGTGTCGTCGATGTACTTGTTGGCCTCGTCGGCCAACGCCATGGTCTGGCGGATCGCGCTGGCCGCATCGTTGCGCTCGTAGGCCTCGCGGATCGGCGCCAACGCGGCGACGAAACGCTCGTATTGCGCCGGGTCGGGCAGGGTGTCGGCCAGCTTGCCGTCGAAGCGCTTGCCGATGAAGCCGGCGCAGCGGCTGGCCAGGTTGACGAACTTGCCGACCAGATCGGAGTTCACCCGCGTGACGAAATCGCCCAGATTCAGATCCAGATCATCCACGCCGCCAGAGGACTTGGCCGCGAAGTAATAGCGCAGCGCTTCCGGCTCCAGGCCCACGTCCAGAAAGGTCCGCGCCATCACGAAGGTGCCGCGCGACTTGGACATCTTGGCGCCGTCCACCATCAGATAGCCGTTGACGTGCAGACGGGTCGGCGCGCGATGGCCGGTGCCGTGCAGCACCGCCGGCCAGAACAGGCCGTGGAAATTGACGATGTCCTTGCCGATGAAGTGATGCAGCTCGGTCTGCGTGCCGGCGACTAGATGCGCGTCGAAGTCTTCGCCCATCTGCGCGCACAGCGTCTTGAAGCTGCACAGGTAGCCGATCGGCGCGTCCAGCCACACGTAGAAATACTTGCCCGGCTGGCCGGGAATCTGGAAGCCGAAGTACGGCGCATCGCGCGAGATGTCCCACGCGCGCAGGCCGCCTTCGGTGTCCAGCCATTCCTTGAGCTTGGCCTTGACGCCCGGTAGTGCGACATCGCCAGCCAGCCACTCGCGTAAGAAACCGTCGAAATGGCCCACTTCGAAGAAGAAATGCTCCGAATCGCGCAGTTCGGGCGTGGCGCCGGAGATCACCGATTTGGGCTCCTTCAGCTCGGTCGGGGCATAAGTGGCGCCGCAGACTTCGCAGTTGTCGCCGTATTGATCGGCGCTGCCGCAGTTGGGGCAGATGCCCTTGATATAGCGATCCGGCAGAAACATGCCCTTGGCCGGGTCGTAAAACTGTGCCACCGAGCGACGGCCGATGTGACCGGCGGCCTCGAGCTTGGTGTAGAAGGCCTCGGTGAGCTCGCGATTGACCGGCGAATTGGTCGAATCGTAATGATCGAAGGTCACCCCGAACGCGGCGAAATCACGCTCATGGCTGGCCTGGATGTTGGCGATGAAGGCTTCCGGGGTCACGCCGGCCTTTTCGGCGGCGAGCATGATCGGCGTGCCATGGGTGTCGTCGGCGCAGACGAACCAGGTCTTGTCGCCGCGCAAGCGGCGCGCGCGCACCCAGATGTCGGCCTGGATATAGCCGACCAGATGGCCAAGATGCAGCGGGCCGTTGGCGTAGGGCAGGGCGGTGGTGACGAGTGCGGTGCGGGTCATGGCAGGCGTAATGCGGGGGACGGGCGATTATCGCATTAGTCGTGAGCCGGGATTGGGGCTGGGAGATTGGGGATTCGTCAAAGCAGGATCAGGTCGCCTGCATGTCCAGACGCGCGGCGTCAGCCATCGCTGCGGCACCAGCAGCCAATGATCCCGCCCAATAGAACAAGCCCCCAAAAAATCGCCAACGCACAAAAAAGGCGCCCCGAAGGACGCCCGCTCTTGCGAATCCCCAATCCCCAATCCCAGCTATTCACGAATCCAGGTCTGAGTGCGGCCCAGCGCCTCGATGCCGACATAACCGCGCATCTGCAGCTTCTTGCCGCCGTCGGTCAGGGTGACCTTGGCCTTGTAGGTCTTGCCCTTGGCCGGGTCGAGCACCGAGCCGCCGCTCCACACCGCAGTGCCGTCGGGCTTTAGGCCCCACAGGATGGTCATGCCCTTGATCGGCTTGCCTTTCTGGGCGCCATCGCATTTGTCGCAGAGCGGGTTCGGGCCCTTGTCCGATTGCAGGATGTCCACCACCTTGCCGCTCAGCGTGCCGTTGCCGGTTTGTTCGATCTGCACCACCGACTTGGGCTTGCCAGTCTCGTCGTCGATGGTCTTCCAGCGGCCCACCGGCGAGTCGGCGGCCTGGGCCAGCAGCGAGGCCGCAGCCAGCGGCAGGGCCAGCATCAGGGTCTTGAAGGTCTTGCGCATGTGTCCCCTCCCAGGGATTGCTGTGGCCGCCGTCGGCGGCCTGATCGCAATGTATACCGTGGAGTATGGTGGCGGAAAGACGCGCTGCGGCATGCGTTCATTCGGCTATTGCAGCGTCACCTGCTTGCGGTTGTCCTCCGGCACGCGGTCGATCAGCTTGTTGTCCGGGTCGAAGCCGGCTTCGGCAGGCAGGCCGTCGACCATGACCGTGAAACTCGGCGCGACGCTGGTGATGTGCTGACGCTGTAGATACAGCACCGGTGCTTGCGCGTCCTTGCCAGCGGCCTTCCCGTAAATCGCCACCTCGATCCAGTCGTCCAGTGGCACTGCGTGCTCCTTGCCCTTGCCGTCGGCCTGCAACTTGGCCGCATGCGTTTGCACGGTGACCTCATAGCGTCCATCCGGGCGCTTGCGTGCCTGTGCGCTCACCACGCGGTTGTCGTAGAAGGTGATCTTCTCGAACAGGTCGGTGATCAGCCCTTGCTGGTCCGGGCGCGCCTCGGCCCGAATGGTCTGCAGCAGCTCGGCCGAGGTGGTGTAAGGCGGTTGTTCGAACGCCTTGGCGGCCAGGAAGCGCTGCAACGCGCGGTTGAGCGCCTGCTCGCCGATCTCTTCGCGCAGCCGGTAAAACGCCAGCGAGCCCTTGCGGTAGTGGATGTATTGCTGGTCTTCCACGCGATACAGCGGCAATTCCTCGATGGTTTCGCCACCACGGCCTTCCAGATAGCGGTCCAGTTCGTACTTGAGAAAGCGGCGCATGTGGGCGCGTCCGTACTCGCGTTCCATCACCATCAACGCCGAATACTGCGCCAGCGATTCCGACAGCATGGTGGCGCCTTGCACGTTCGCGCCGATCACCTGATGCGCCCACCATTGATGCGCCACTTCGTGGGCGGTGACATAGAACACGTAGTCGATATCGTTCTTGTCGCGCAGATCGGCAATGAAGCCGATCGATTCGGAGTAGGGAATGGTGTTGGCGAACGACTGCGCAAATCGCGCGTAGCCGGGGAACTCGATGATGCGCACCTGATGGTGCTGATACGGGCTGAAATTGGCTTCGTAATAGGCCAGCGATTTCTGCACGCTCTCGATCATGCGTTGCACGTTGTATGGGTGCTTGGGGTCGTAATAGATTTCGATGGGGATGTTCTTGTAACGCGCCTTGCGCACTTCCCAGCGTGCCGACAGGTAGGCGTAGAAGTTGAGCATCGGGCGGTCCATCACGTAGCGGAAGCAGCGCCTGCCATCGCGTTGGAATTCTTTCTGCAGATAGCCCGGTGCCAGGGCGATCTGATCCGGTGCGGTGCAGACGGTGCTGGCAAAACCGAGCCAGTCGGCATCGTTGCTGACGTAGTTGTTGGCACGCGCGGCCTGATCTTCCAGCTTGGGCATGCGCGTGGGTTCGCCCAGGCCGCGCTTGCGGCGGTCGTTGCGGTCGGTGATCTCGGTCTGCGTGTTGTAGCCGAACCAGGGCAGCAGGGTATTGTTGAAAAAGCTGCCGTTGGCGACTAGTTCGGTTTGCGCCTGTTCGGCGGTGAGGCCGTGCGGATGCTGGTCCACGCGGAAGCGGAACACGCGCTCTTCGCCAGGTTGCAGCGGCTTTTGCAGGCGATAGATGCGGTAGCCGGCCGGGACGTCGTGCATGGTCAGGGTCTGCCCGCCTAGATCCACCTTCACCAGGCTTCGGTCGCCAGTGCGGCCTTGCATGCCGATGTGCACCTCGCTGATCGGCGCGGTGTGGGTGTTGCGCACTGTCCAGGTGGCATCGATGACGACCGACTGGGTTTCTGGATGCAGATCGACATGGTTGTCGATCGCGACGATGCGCGGCTGCGGCAGATCCTTGTACTTGCGGTAATCGCGCTCGTAGCGCGCCTGCAGGTCCAGCCGCTGTTCCGGCGACAGGAAGCTGTTGTAGACGTTGGTGTTCCAGTACAGCCAGCCGCCAACCGCCGCGAAGCCGAGCAGGCTGGCCGCCAATGCCGCACCGGTCGGGCTGCGCAGGCGCCGCAACGCCAGCCGCACACGCTGTCGCAACCCGTGGCCCACGCCGCGTGGCCAGAATGCCGAGGACAGCAACAGCAAGGCCAGCAGGAACACGCCCCAATAGCCCTGGAACCACAATTGCCCTGGCAAAAAGTGCCCGTAGCCGTTCATGTCCGAATACGGTGCGTTGGGCCAGCCGCCGAAGTTGTAGAGGTTCTGGGTGTAGTCGAGCATCGACAGCACCGATTGCCCGATCAACACCAGCATCAGCAGCGCATAGCCGACGAACTTGTTGTTGCTCAGCACCTGCAGCGCCAAGGCCATGCCGCCCATCAGCACGTACAGCACCGAGCCCAGTGCCAGGGTCTTGAGATACAGCAGCGGTTCGATGCTGGTGTAGCCACGGCCAAGCTGCAGCGCGATCGAGGTCAGCGCACCGGCGAGCTGGAAACTGGCGATCACCGCCAGCAAAGCGACGAATTTGCCAAGCAGCGGCACCCAATCCGGTACCGGCATCGCGTCGGTGATGCCGTCGATGCGGTTGCTGCGCTCCTTCCACACCAGCTCGCCGGCATAGAACAGCACCACGATGATCAGCAGAAAGCTGTAGCTGTTTTGCAGCGCCTCCAGCATCAACGAGGTCACCGGCAGCACGGCGGTGCCGTAATTGCGCGAATTGAACAAGGCGGTCGGGATGAAGTTGGCCAGGCCCAGCATCAGCAGCACCACGAACGGCGCACTGCGCAGCACGCCGAGCGTGTCGAAGCGGATCTGCCGCAGCAGCTGCTTCCAGGCGGTGGCCGCACCGAAGCTCGGCGTGACCGTCAGGCGCGTGGTGGTGACGCGCGTGCTGGTGGGCGCCGTATCGGCAGGCGCAATCGCGCTAGCGCCACGGCGGCGACGCGTGCCGCTGCGCTCGGTGCGAAACAGCGCGAAGGTGGCAGCGAACAGCACACCGCTCATGCCCAACCACACCGCGCGATTGGCGAGCAGATAGCCGGTCAGTGGCGGCAATTGATGATTGCGCTGGTCCACCGACCAGTAGCGCAGCGTCTGCGACAACGCGCGGATGCCGAGCGGGTCGGACAGCGTGGCGATCCACACATTGTCCAGGTCGGCCATCAGCGCACGGCTCACGCCATACAGAACGAAGAACACGATCACGCCGATATAGACCCACAGGATGCTGCGCGTGGTCACCGCCAGCACCGACAGCAGCGCGGTGGTGAACAGCAGATTGGGCAGCACCAGCACCAGCAACGACCACAGATAGGGCAGTACTGCGACCGGGCCGAGCCGTGCCTGATCGATCCACGGCATGAATTGGGCCGCGAACATGCCCAGCGCGATCACCACGTACATCACCATGCCGGCGATCAGCGCCGCGCCGATGCGGCCAAGCAGATAGTCGCGCCGCCGCACCGGTGTGGAAAACACCAGCTCGGCAGTGCCCAGGTCGAAGTCGCGCAGCAATGCATTGCTGACGAACAGGGTGATCACCAGCAGACCGAGCAGGCTGAAAAGCCCCAGCAGCGTAGCGATCACGGTCGGCGCATTGCGCAGCACGTTGCCGATGCCGCCACCGATCTGCACCGCATCGCTGGACAGTGCGGCAAACGCCAGCAACGCATACAGCGCAGCCAGCAGCCACAGGAAGGGCGAGCGCAGTTGTTCGCGCAGCTCGAAGCGCAGGAACGCCAGGATCATCGCAGCGCTCCGTCAGGCAGCCAGCGCTTGCTTGCGCAGGCGCTGGAAATAGACATCCTCAAGATCGGGAGCGACCTGTTCGAAACCCGGCTCCGGGCAGTCGGCGCTGAACACGTGGATCACCGGGTGGCCGGCAATCAGGCGCGTGGACAGCACGGTGAAGCGTGCCTCGTAATCGGGCAACGCCTGCTTGGCGACCTGTTTGCGCCAGACCTGCTGTTGCAGCATGTCGATCGCATCGGCGGGCCGCCCGGTCAGCAACACCTGGCCCTTGTTCATGATGGCCATCGTCGGGCACAGGTCGGTGACGTCTTCGACGATGTGGGTGGACAGGATCACCACCACGTTCTCGCCGATTTCGGCCAGCAGATTGAGAAAGCGATTGCGCTCTTCCGGATCCAGCCCGGCCGTCGGCTCATCGACGATGACCAATTGCGGGTTGCCCAGCAGCGCCTGCGCAATGCCGAAACGTTGCCGCATGCCGCCGGAATAGGTGCCGAGCTTGCGCTTGCGTGCGTCCCACAGATTCACTTGCTGCAACAGCCGCTCGACCACCTCCTTGCGCTGGCCGCGATGGCTGAGCCCCTTGAGCACGGCGAAGTGATCGAGCATGTCCAGCGCGCTGACTTTGGGATACACACCGAAATCCTGCGGCAGATAGCCCAGCCGGCGGCGCAAGGCGTCCTTGTCGGTGAGCACGTCGATGCTGCTGCCGTCGGCGCCGGTCAAGCTGACGCTACCCGAATCTGGCTCCTGCAGCGTGGCCAGCGTGCGCATCAACGACGACTTGCCGGCGCCGTTTGGCCCAAGCAATCCGAACATGCCGCGAGGAATGTCGAGGGTGACGCCTTGCAGCGCATGCACGCCATTGGCGTAGGTCTTGGACAATGCACGGATCTGCAGCATGTACGGTTCCTGTGTCCTGGTGTGGTTCGATCTTCATGGCGTTACCGCATTGCCGCATCCGCCGAAAGTCACAGCGACCATCGACTACCAGCGGCTAACAAAACATACCGAGCGCCCGCCTGGCGGCCGCGCAGTAGCTTTGTTGATCGCTTTGATTCTTCGACGTGCCTCCGTGGCAGATGTGACCGAACCTGCCGGGTCTGCTGCTCAACCGACTTCGTAGAGCTCCAGCGGCAAGTCGTCCGGATCGGCAAAGAAGGTGAAGCGACGGCCGGTGTACTCGTCGATGCGGATGTCTTCGGTGGCCACGCCGTGCGCGTTGAGATGCGCGACGGCCGCGTCCAGCGCTTCGACCCGGAAGGCAAGATGACGCAGCCCGCGCGCTTCCGGGCGGCTGGGGCGCAGCGGTGCGTCGGGAAACGAAAACAGCTCGATCTGGCCGCCGTCGGGCAGCGCCAGATCCAGCTTCCAGGAATCGCGCGGCTGCCGGTAATGCTCAGCGAGTACGCGCAGGCCCAGGACGTTGCAATAGAACTGCTTGGAGCGCGCATAGTCGCCGGCGATGATCGCCACGTGGTGGATGCCGGCGAGCATCATGCGGCGCCTCGCACGCGATGGGGGAGCTGGCGCTGCCCCGCGTCGCTAGCGGCCAGCATGGATGCGCGACACGCGGCGACAGCGATGGCGATGGCGTCTGCGATACGTGCAGGCAGCGAGGATGCACTCCAGCGCTGCGTCTGCGCGTAGGTGCGTGTGTGCAAGTCGTGTGGCATGTCAGCGGTCCGGATGAGCAGTGGCGAGGATACCGCCCGGGTGCCCGGAGCGTGTCGTGCAGACCAGGCCAGGCCGGGCGCGGCGCGCGCTGGAGCGCATCGAGGCAGAACGCCCCGCGCGGTATCGCCGCACGGCATCGCGGATTGTTGGTGCCGCGTCACGGCTGGCCAACGCGTGGCTGTGCTCGCCTGCGCGCGCATGGCAGGATGCTGGGCCACCGACCCGTCCTGCCGATGCCCGAACCCACCTCCAACGCCGCACCGCAATTCCAGCGCAGCATGCAGGTGCGCCATCTGGTGATGCTGTCGCTGGGCGGTGTTATCGGCACCGGACTGTTTTTCAACACCGGTTACATCATCGCCAGCACCGGTGCATTGGGCACGGTGATCGCGTATCTGATCGGCGCGTTGGTGGTGTATCTGGTGATGCAGTGCCTGGGCGAGCTGGCAGTGGCGATGCCGCAGACCGGTGCCTTTCACGTGTATGCCGCGCGCTATCTGGGTCCGGCCACCGGCTACGTGGTGGCGTGGTTGTATTGGCTGACCTGGACAGTGGCGTTGGGATCGAGCCTGACCGCTGCCGCGTTCTGCATGCAGTACTGGTTCCCGCACACACCGGCCTGGCCGTGGTGTCTGTTGTTCTGCGCGCTGATCTTCGGCTTGAACACGGTGTCGGCGCGCTGGTTTGCCGAGGGCGAATTCTGGTTTTCGTTGATCAAGGTGATCACCATCCTGGTGTTCATCGTGCTCGGTGGTGCTGCGGTGGTCGGCGTGTTGCCGTTGGCAGATGGTTCGCCGGCCCCCGGGCTGCGCCACCTGCGTGCCGATGGCTGGTTTGCGCACGGCACCTTGCCGATTTTGATGACGATGGTGGCGGTGAACTTCGCCTTCTCCGGCACCGAGTTGATCGGTGTTGCCGCCGGCGAAACCGCGCAGCCTGCGCGTGCGATTCCGCTGGCGATCCGTACCACGCTGGTCCGGTTGGTGGTGGTGTTCGTCGGCACCGTGCTGGTGCTGGCCGCACTGTTACCGGCCGAGCAGGCAGCAGTGGAGACCAGCCCGTTCGTGCGCGGCTTCGAATTGCTGGGCATTCCGTATGCGGCCGACATCTTGAATGCAGTGATCCTCACCGCGATCCTGTCGGCGGCCAATTCCGGCCTGTACGCAGCCGCGCGCATGCTGTGGTCGCTGGCCAACGAAGGCACGCTGCCGGCGCGGCTGGCGCGCCTGACCCGGCGCGGCATCCCGTTGCCGGCATTGGCGTTGAGCATGCTCGGTGGCCTGTTGGCGCTGCTCACCGGCGTGTACGCGGCCGACACCGTGTTCGTTGCGATCTCGGCAGTATCGGGTTTTGCGGTGGTAGTGGTGTGGCTGAGCATCTGCGCCTCGCACTACTTTTTTCGGCGCCAGTTGCTGCGCGACGGCATCGCGCCGGAGAGCCTGGCATATCGCGCTCCGTGGTATCCGTGGACGCCGATCCTGGGGTTTTCGCTGTGTCTGCTGGCCTGTATCGGGCTGGCATTCGATCCGCAGCAACGCGTCGCGCTGTGGTGCGGCATCCCGTTTGTGGCGCTGTGCTACGGCGCCTACGCACTCACACAATGGCTTGCGGCCCGGAGACAGCACGCATGACGATTCTTCCCCGCCGGCCGCGTGCCGACGCGCCTTTCAGCCAGGCCCTGCAGCACGATGGCTATGTGCTGCTCGATGGCGCGCTCGCCACCGAACTGGAACAACGCGGCTGCGATCTCAACGATGCGCTGTGGTCGGCGCGCGTGCTGATGGAGCAGCCGGAGCTGATCTATCAGGTGCATCGCGACTACTTCGCTGCCGGCGCGCAGTGCGCCATCACCGCCAGCTACCAGGCCACGCCGTTGGGCTTTGCCGCGCGCGGGCTGGACCTGGCGCAGTCGCAAGCGCTGATCGCACGCAGCGTGGCATTGGCTGTGCAGGCGCGCACCGATCATCTGCTTGCCCATCCACAGGACGCGCCGTTATGGGTGGCTGGGTCGGTCGGGCCGTATGGCGCGTATCTGGCAGATGGCTCGGAATATCGCGGCGACTACGCTCTGCCGTTGGCACAGCTGATGGACTTCCATCGTCCACGTATCGCCGCGTTGGCCGAGGCGGGTGTGGATGTCCTGGCCTGCGAGACGCTGCCGTCGGCTAACGAGATCGTCGCGCTGCGCCTGCTGCTGGAAGAATTTCCACAGCTGCATGCATGGTTTTCCTTCACCTTGCGCGATGCCGCGCATCTGAGCGACGGCACGCCGTTGGCACAGGTCATCCCGGCGCTGGATGCCTGCAAGCAGTTGATCGCAGTGGGCATCAACTGCATCGCGCTGGAACATGTCACCGCCGCTTTGCAGACGTTGTCCGCGCTGACGTCACTGCCGCTGGTGGTGTATCCCAATTCGGGCGAGCACTACGATGCCGACGACAAACGCTGGCATGCCGGCAGTACGACGGCATGCAGCTTGGCCGACCAGCACGCGCAGTGGCTGGCGGCCGGCGCGCGGTTAATCGGCGGTTGCTGCCGCACCACGCCGCGCGACATCGCCGCGTTGGCGGCTGCGCGCACGGCGGGCTGAGCTGCCTCAGCCTTTTTGCGTGGCGATCCAGCGCTGGATCTTGTCCTGCAGGATCTCCAGCGGCACCGAGCCATCCTTGAGCACTTCGGTGTGGAAGGCGCGCACGTCGAAGCGTGGCCCAAGTTCGCGTTGCGCCTGTTCGCGCAGCTGCGCGATCTTCATCTCGCCGACCTTGTAGGCCAGTGCCTGGCCGGGGATGGCCATGTAGCGGTCGACCTCGGCTTCGGCATCGGTGCGGCTCATGCCTGAGTTGTCCAGCATGTAATCGATCGCCTGGGTGCGGCTCCAGCCCTTGCTGTGCAGGCCGGTGTCAGCCACCAGGCGAATCGAGCGCCACAGCGCGTTCTGCAGATAACCGTAGGTGTTGTACGGATCCTGATACAGACCCAGCTCGCGCCCCAGCGACTCCGCGTACAGGCCCCAGCCTTCGATATACGCCGTCTCGCCGCCCAGGCGGCGGAACTTGGGCAGATCGGTCAGCTGCTGCTGCAGCCCGAGCTGGAAATGGTGGCCGGGAATGGCCTCGTGCAGATACAGGCTCTCGGCCTCCCAGGTCTTGCGCGAAGGCAGGTCGGAGGTGTTGACGTAGAAGATGCCCGGCGTGCTGCCGTCGCCGTTGGGGCGCATGTACGAGCCACTGGCGGCCGCCTGCGCGCGCTGGGGTTCCACCACGCGTACTTCCAGCGCCGGCATGCCCTGGACATTGAACAGGCGCGGCACCGCCAGCTGTACACGGCCTTGCAGGCCACGGTAATAACCCAGCAATTCGGTGTCGCTGCGGAAGGCGAAGCGCCTGTCGGTCTGCATGAACTTGTAGAACTTGGGCAGGTTGCCGCGGAACTTGACCTGCTTGGCCAGCGCGGCGATCTCGCCCTGCAGGCGCGCCACCTCGTCCAGCCCGATCTGATGGATATGGTCCGGGGTCAGCTCGGAGGTGGTGCTCTGACGCACGTCGTAGGCGTACCAGGCCGCGCCATTGGGCAGCGCCGTCAGTCCGTCGGTATCGCGGCAGGCCGGCAGGTATTCGGTGGCGATGAAGCCGCGCAGCTCCCGGTAGGCCGGCATGATGCGCACTTCGATCAAGCGCTTGTATTCGGCGGTGATGCGCTGCTTGTCGGCCTCGGGCATGTCTGCCGGCAGGTTGCGCACCGGGCCCCAGAACAGGCTGTCTTCTGCATTGCGCGCGATGATCGCATCCAGCTGCGGCAGCACTTTTTGCATCAGCACCTTCGGCTGCACCACGCCGGCCTGCATGCCGGCGCGCATATTGCTGATCGCCTGGTCGAACAGCTCGGGGATGCCGACCGCACGCCGCGACCAGTTGTCGTAGTCCTTGACCGTCTTGAACGGCTGCGCGCCGGTGCCCGAGCCCAGCACCACCGCGATGCTGGCGATGTTGTAGAACTGGTTGATCGGCAGCATCCAGCTGGGGAACTGCTCGGCCGCCAGTGCGCTGCGCGCATCGCGCACGAAGATCTGGTAGCTGAGCAGGTCCTGCCCGCTCAAGCCGTCCGGCCCCAACGCTTCGGCCTTGCCCAGCCACAGCACGGTGAAGTCGTGCGACTGCTGGCGGAACGCCGGCGACAGGAAGTTGGGCAACTGGTCGTTGTAGCGGGTTTCGCCCTGGAAGGTGGCCTGCAGCGGGTTGAGCTTGAGCGAGGCATCCCAGTACTGGTCGTAAAGCAGGTTGAGCTGCTGCGCCTTGGTCAGCACCACGGGCGGGGCGACGACACGCGGCTTGGCCCTGGCGGCTTTGCCCCCTTTGGCAGCCTTGGTGGTCCTGGCCGCCGGCTTGGCGGTCTTCTTGCCTTTGCTCGCCTTCGCGCGCGTTTGCGAGGTCTGTGCCTTGCCGGTTTTCTTCTTGGCCGCATCGGCGGGCGCTGCCAGCGACAGGCTCATGATGGCGGCCATGGCCAGGGACAGCAGGCGGGAAAAGCTGAGGGGCATTACCGGCTCCGGGAACAAGCGAGCGGGGAGCTTGCCCGATCCGCACCGTTCAAGCCACCCACCCAGCCCATGGGGCGCGCCTGGAATTCATGAAGCCCGCGTTGCAGATGGGCGGCGCACACGCATGTTGCAGTGCGATAGTCTTGCGCGCATGCAACAGGATGAATCGACACGCGGGACGCAGTTGCCCCTGCAAGGCGGGCAGGGGTTCTGGCGCGATGCGGCATTGCCCTTCGTCGAACTCCGCCAGGTGATCAACAGCCGCACCCTCTGTTATGCGGCGCATACGCACGAGCAATGGTCGGTGGGTGCGGTGGATCGCGGGCTTGCGCGTTACCGCAATGGACGCATGCGGGCGCAGGTGGGGGCGCAGTCGCTGACCTTGATCAACCCAGGCGATGTGCATGCCTGCAATCCGGATCCGCAGCAGGACTGGTCGTTCCGCATGCTGTATCTGGACGTGGCGTGGCTGCGCGAACAACAACGCGCACTCGGTTTGGCCGCCAATACGGATGTGCACTTGCTGGCAGCGCCGTTGTGCCAGACACCGGCAGCCTACGCCGCTTTCGACCGCATGCATGCGCTGCTGATCGACGACAACGCCGATGCGCTTGCACGTGAGAGCGCATTGATCGCGTTCGTGGCGCGGCTGCATCTGCATGTGGAGCCGATGAGCCGTGCGGTTGCGGTCGATGCCGGGCCGATGCGGCAGGTGGCCGAGTATCTGCAGACCCATCACGCGCGTGCGGTGTCGCTGCGCGAACTGTGCACGCTGGCCGGGATGCCCGCGCCGCGCCTGATTCGCGGTTTTCGTCAGGCCCATGGTCTGACCCCGCACGCGTATCTGCTGGACTGCCGGTTCCAGCGTGCGCGTGAGGCCTTGCGTCGCGGTGGCGGCATTGCCGAGGTCGCCTATGCGCACGGGTACGCCGACCAAGCGCATCTGCAGCGCAGCTTCAAACGCGCCTGGGCGGTGACACCCGGGCACTATCGCAGTGCCGGACCCCATGTCCTCAGCAGAAGTCCATCAGCAGATAGACGGCGCTGAGCACCAGCAGCGCGGCCAATACCCGGTTCAACCGCCGTAGCTGTTTTGGTACCTGCACATGCCGCCGCAGCACTGCACCGGCCAGCAACCAGCACGCCAGCGAGGGATAGCAGATCAGCGCATACACCGCCGCAAAGCCGGCCAGTTGCGTGGTGCCTGCCGTTGCATACAGCGCCACGCCGGAGGTCGCCGCCAGCCAGGCTTTGGGGTTGAGCCATTGCATCGCCGCGCCGTTCCAGAACGAGGCGCTCGGGCGCGGCCTGGCAGCATCGATGACGCCATCGTCGCGCAGCAGGCGCCACGCCATGTAGAGCAGAAACGCTACCCCGGCCAGATGCAATGCGCGTCCGAGCAGCGGCCAGCGCACCAATGCCTGCTGCAGCCCCATGCCGACCAACAACAGCAGCGCCACGAAGCCCACAGTGGCCCCGATCACATGGGTATGCCCGGCACGCGCGCCGGCGCTGGCGCCGGTACTCAGCGCGACCAGGTTGACCGGGCCGGGCGAAATCGAGCACACCAACGCGAAGCTTGCCATTGCCAAAAGATGCTCCATTGCGCGACGTCCATAGCGGGGCGCAACAGCATGGCCAGCGAGGGCGCTGGCGGATTGAACAAAATTTCGACGGACGACTTTCGTCCGCTCGGAGTGGCTGACAAAACGTAGCTGGCAGTCGTGATGTGCACGGAAGCGTGTTCTCGGAAACACGACGGTCGAGTGCGACACGCCGTTGCGGGCGCCAACTGCGCGTACCCGGCGGTGAGCGCATTCGTCTTGCCGGCCACGCTCAGTCGGCAGCGGCTTCCTCACGCAACTGCTCGGCGCGCGCAGTGCCCAGATACGCGCCGATGGCGCGCCGGGCCAGATACAGCAGCGGGATCAGCGCGATCGCAAAACCCATCTTGTAGACGTAGTTGAGCGTGCTCACCGCCAGAAACTGGTCGGTAGACCAATGCTGCGGGCCAAGCACGAAGGCGATGTAGATCACCACAAAGCTGTCCACCAACTGCGACACCGCCGTGGAGCCGGTGGCGCGCAGCCACACGTGTTTTTCGCCGGTGGCGCGGCGGATGCGGTGGAACACCGAGACATCGATCAATTGGCCGAACAGAAATGCCACCAGCGACCCACCGATCGTCCACAACCCTTGCCCGAACACCGCCGCGAACGCCGCCTGATAATCGGGCACGCCCTGGCTCTGCGCCGCAGTGACCCACCAACCGGCCGGCGCCAGCGCGATCGCCGCGAACGCAAACACGAAGCCGTAGCCGATCAGCGCCACCGCCACCCACGAGATGAAACGCACCCCGCGGCTGCCGAAGAACTCGTTGATGGTGTCGGTCATGATGAACACCACCGGCCACAGCAAGGTGCCGGCGGTGAAGCTGAGCGAGCCGGTCTGGCCGAACAGGTTCCAGTTCAACGGCGCGATGCCGAGCGTGTCTTCCAGCGCAAAGATCTTGACGCCGATGAACTCGGCCAGCGCCGCGTTGACGCAGAAGAACGCGGCCAGCGCAATGAACAGGCGGACCGCACGATCGTCGAGGGTACGCACCTGTGTCATGGCGTTAGCGATCCGCGGTACGGGTGAAGGGCACCGACTCCGGCGCCACCGCGCCGCCGGAGATGATGAAGCTCATTGCCTGATCCACGGTCCAGTCGGTCGGTGTGAGCAACTCCACCGGCACGATCTCCAGATAGCCGGAGGTCGGGTTGGGTGTGGTCGGCACATACACCGCCGCCAGCTCGCGGCCGGTGCCTTGTTCCTTGATCACGCGCGTGACCAGGCCCACCGACTTCATGTCGCGATGCGGGAAGTCGATCAGCACCACGCGTTGGGTGCTGCCGGGCTGGGTCTGCAGGATGTCGAGCAGTTTGCGCGCGCTGTCGTAGACCACGCTGGCCAGCGGGATGCGCCGCATGATCGCTTCGAACCAGCGCAACAGGCGCTGGCCGATCACGCGCCGGCTCAGGATCCCGACGAACAGGATCACGCCCACGGTGGCGATCAGCGCGATGGTGTTCTGCACCCACAGCGCCTTGATCCAGCCCAGATAGTCGGGGAACGAGGCGGCGATGCGTTCGGACAACGGCACCACCCACGGGCTGCTGATGCCAGAGAGCAGCGAGAACACGAACTTCACCACCACCCAGGTCAACCAGACCGGCAGCAGGGTGAGCAAACCGGTCAGAAAGACCCGTTGCAGGGAAGGGCGGGGATGCGGAGTGGGGGATTCGGACATCCGCGCATTGTAGGCACTCGGCCGGGTCCGGTGCAGACCCGAGGCAGTGCTTGTTCGCCCGGGAGACGGCAAGTGCGCATACGCGTTATGGCACGCGTGAGCCGGTGCCTGCCGCTCTAAGATGGCGCAGTTCATCCACGGAAGGTTGCAAACGCATGCTCGCCAGATTCCTCAAGTCGGCCCTGCTGGGGCTCTGCATTCTGGTTGCCCTACTGGTGGCCCTGTACGCGATCTCCGCACGCTGGCCGATTCCTGAGGCACAACGCCAGGCGTTGGCGCAACTGCGTCAACCGCCGCTGCCGCTGCGTGGGCCCAACATGTTTGTCGCGCTATGGTCGTTGCCGTACGCGGTGCCGGATGCACAGCGTGAAGCGCTGCTTGCGCAGGATGTGCAGCGGTTCGAAGGCTTGCCCGCCGGCATGCTGTTGCAAAGCGCCGCCACACGCTATCCACGCCGGCCGGATTGGCCTGCGTCGGCCCCGGAACTGTGTACGCGCTATGACGGGTGCCTGGACCGCGTGCGTCAACGGCCGCAAGCCTATGCCGACGCGCTGGCCGCACAGAGGCCGCAGTTGATCAAGTTGCGCGATCTTGCCGGCTATGCGGATTACCGCAGCCCGTTCCCGCCCAGCGCCACCGCCCCGCTACCCACACTGCCGCAGTTCAAGCTGTCGATGACCAGCAACGCGTTGGACTTCGTACAAGGACGCACCGAGCAGGCGCTGGCGGGCGTCTGCGCCGATGCACGGATTGCGCGGGTACTGCTGCGCAGCGGCGACAACCTCATCATGCCGATGGTTGGCGCGGCGATGCTGCGTACCAACGCGCATCTGTTTGCTGAAATGCTGGCCGAGCTGCCTACGCAGCATCCATTGCCCGCGCAATGCCTCACTGCATTCGCGCCGCTTGCGGTCGATGAGGTCTCGCTGTGCAATGCCTTGCACGGCGAATCGCGAATGGTGCTGTCGATGCTCGAGACAGAGGTTCGCAAGGACCCGGCAACCGACCTGTCCTGGGACGATCTGTTGTCGCTGCGTCTGCTTGACCACGAGCGCACCCGTGCGCTGATGGCGCCGACCTATACCTGGGCGTGTAGCGCGCCGGTGCGGACCCTGCTGGCGCAGGATCAAGCGGTGCCGCAGGCAATGATTCCAGTGCCGGACACGGTATCGATGTGCTGTATTGCCAATGCGGTGGGGTGTCTGTTGGCGGGTATGGCACGCCCTGACTATGCGCATTATCAGCACAAGCTCCAGGACACCGCGGCCGCATTGCGCGCGCTGTCGGCAGTGCTGTGGTTACGCGATCATTCCAATGATGTGCAGGCACTGGAGCAGCGCCTTGCCGGCTTGCCGCCAGCGCTGCGCGGACAAGCGCGACCACTCCAGCCCGGTGCCGATGGCTTGAGCATGCAACTGCGTCAATACGCCAGGCGCGAGGAGAATGTGGTGGAAGATCAGTGGCCGCTGGCCGGCAGCAAGCGGCCGCCTGAGCCGGCGGCGATATCGATCAAACGGAGTTAGTGGCGTTTAGATGCAGTCAAAAACCGAGTCGGTCGAGTGCGCGGTGCCCTCACCGCTCGCGGGACACGCCGTGAATCCGTCCCTGGAGGCTCGGTGGCGGCATCCATGCCGCCACACGGTCCCGCAAGCGGTGAGGACACCGCACCAGAAAGTTTGTAGGTTGCTTTGTTGAAAGCCTGCCCATTGTTTTGACTGCATTGAGAAGATGATCGGACACGCCGTTATCTAGGCAACGCACGTCATGCATTGCTTGCACCATGCACACCGACACTCTCGACCGGTCCTTGCCCACCTACCGCCGCGGGACCTTACGCGGCATGGATGCCGCGTAAGAGCCTACACGGACGTACTTGCGGCGTGTCCCGCGACGGTAGGCGGGCGAGGGCCCTGCCGCCAAGCCGGAGACCGTCGGCTCTACAAGCGATCTATCCGCACTGTCCAACTACTCAAAGCCAATCAATCTTTCGATTCGGTGCGTCGTCGTAGGTGCAGTCAAATGCTTAGGTCAAAAGCCTGGGTAGTCGAGCGCGCGGTGCCCTCACCGCTCGCGGGACACGCCGCAAGTACGTCCATGTAGGCTCGGTGGCGGCATCCATGCCGCCACACGGTCCCGCAAGCGGCGAGGACACCGCACCAGAAAGTTTGCTGGCTGTTTTATTTAAAGCTACGCACACCGACCATCTTGACTGGTCCTTGCCCGCCCACCGTCGCGGGACCTTACGCGGCATGGATGCCGCGTAAGAGCCTACAGGGACGTACTTGCGGCGTGTCCCGCGATGGTGGGCGGGCAAGGGCCCTGCAGCAAACCCGCAGATCAGCCGCTATAAAAACCGACACATTCATCGCGTCCGATTGCAGGGCGCAGATCAGTTCAGAACAACGATCGGGACCGTACCGCTTGCTCAGAACCGGAAGTTCAACCACCCCATCACGAAGGTCGAATCGCCGTAACCGGCCTTGGTCAGCGCGGGGCCGGCGATCAGGTGTTCGGCGCGGAAGGTCACCGACCAGTTCGGGTCGATGTTCCAGGTCGCGTTAATGCGCGGCATGGTGCCGATGCGGCGCTCGCCGGTGCTCTGCGTGCGTGCATAGGCGCGCGCCTGGTTGTTGTAGATCGCATCGCTGGTGGTCTGGCGCCACAAGGTTTCCCACTCCAGATTCACGGTGAGCTTGGGCGTGGGCGAGAAGATCAACGTCGGCGCGGCGGTGACCAAATTGACCGGGCCGAAGAACGTCGCCCAGCTGAAATAGATCGTGTTGCCGTAGAGAAAATTGTTGTTGCGCAAGGTGCCGGTGCCGGAGGTACCGCCGCCACCGGATGCGATTTCGCTATGAAACCCCACGCGTGGCTTCCAGCCGCTGTCGCTCAACGTCCAGGCGTTGGAGGTGCTGGCCATGTAGGCACGCAGATCGCGTCCGCCAAAACTGCCGCGCTGCACGGTCACGAACGAATCGGTGCGCAGCTTGCCCACATTGCCCCATAGGCGCAGGCCGTAGTAATTGCGGTTTTCTTCGGCGGTCTGCCGGCCCCACAACTGATTGTCGTTACGGAACTGATAGAAGAACGGCTCCAGATACATCGGCTTGGCGGTCGGCAGGCGATACCCGCCAACCACGCCGCGGAAATGCCGCGAGCGGTCGATGCGATCGTCGCCCAACCCTTCGGTGCCATCCAGATTGAAGTTGAAATCGAACACGTCCACACGGGTCTTTTCGCCGATCGCCCAGGCGCGCACACCGTTGAAGGTCACGAAGATATCGGTGTTGTCGCGCAGCGCCATCAATGTGGTCGGGCCGTCGACGAACACCTGACGGCCCACACGCAGACCGGTGTCGGCGCCGCCGATGTTGCCCTTCACGTCGAAGAACACCTGCTGCAGGATCGCGTTGTTTTCCTGGGTGCCGGTCTTGGCGCCTTCGTTGCGCCCATCCAGACTGCCGTGCGCCAGTTCCGTATACAGACGGAAGTGCTCGCCGACATGGAAGTCGGCGCCGAAGAATGCACGGAACAGATACTGCTGCTGCGAATGGCTGCCCGGAATCAGGCCGGGATTGGTGATGGTGTTGCTGCGTACGCGCAGCTCGTTGCTGAGCGACACATACACATCGCCGGATTCGCTGAGCGGGATGTACTTGAGCGGATCGAACGGGCTCTTGCGCTTGGACGGATCCTTCAGATACGACCAGTCTTCGACCCAGCGCACCTGCCACATATTGCCGCCCTGTTTGGCACCCCAGCCCTGCGCTTCGAGCGGGTAACCCTTGGATGCAGCGGGCGCAGCAGGGACAGCTGGTGCTGCAGCAGGCGCTTGCGATTTGCTGGTGTCCGGCTGAGTCTGCTCGGCATTGACCGGCGCTGTCTGCGCCTGTGCAACGCTCACGCCAGGCA
The DNA here is from genome assembly GCF_056675575.1 of Xanthomonas sp. NCPPB 3959. Classification (NCBI taxonomy): domain Bacteria; kingdom Pseudomonadati; phylum Pseudomonadota; class Gammaproteobacteria; order Lysobacterales; family Lysobacteraceae; genus Xanthomonas; species Xanthomonas sp. NCPPB 3959. The sequence continues at coordinate 2,409 of NZ_JBWWVR010000013.1, read as the reverse complement.
GCGACAACCCGATCGCGAGGCAGAGGCGCCGGGTGGTACCAAAGGAAGTGTCAGCCATGGCCGGTCGTGCCAAACGCGCAAGTCGCATCGTGTCGCCCTATCTAAAAGTGAGTCGCCTGAGCACGGTGTATCGGCTCAGTGACCAAGGACTGTAGTGGAGCCATGCCGTAAAGGCAGTAACCCAATGGTTCTAAGTACATGAGCCGGAATTTGTCATTGGGGATTGGGGATTCGCAACAGCGGGCATGTCGATTGCTGTGCCAATTCTTCTCCAGTTCGCTTGAGTCGATACACGGAAATTCTCGGCCGGCATGCCTTCGCGAATCCGGAATCTCGAATCCCGAATGACATAACCCGGCTCCATGACTAACAGCACATCCGCTATACCTAACTTCTCACTAGTATCGTCTTCGACCTAGCGGAGATGGTGATGAGCGAGCCGGATGCCTACCTACGAAAATTTCAGAAAGAACTGAGCGCCGGCACCGTGTCGCTGGCGTTGCTGGCAGTGCTGGCGCAGGCCGACGAGCCGCTGTATGGCTACCTGATCGCCAAGCGCCTGGAGCGATTGGATGGCGTGCTGAGCGGCAAGCAGAGTGCGCTGTATCCGGTGCTGCGCAATCTGGAAGCGGCAGGGCTGCTGCAGAGCCATGTCGAGCCCTCTGCGTCCGGTCCGCCGCGGCGCTACTACCGCATCACCCAAACCGGGCGTGATTGCCTGCGCGACTGGACCGCCGCCTGGCGCGCCACCCGCGATTCCGTTGATTCAGTGCTGGAGGGGACTCACCCATGACGACCATTGCGCAGACACGTCCGTTGCCGACCACCATTCCCGATTACCTGACCCAGTTGCGCCAGGCCCTGGCCGGCGCGGACCCGGCGATGATCCAGGACGCACTCTACGACGCCGAGGAATACCTGCGCGCCGAACTTGCCGAGCAGGCTGGCAAGAGCGAGGCCGAGGTGATCGCCGGCGTGGCCAGCAGCTACGGCGCGCCGGATGAAGTGGCCGAGATCTATCGCGAGACCGAAGTGACGGTGACGCGCGCACTGCGTCCGCCGCTACCGCCCAAACGCAGTTCCTGGGTGGGCAAGTTCTTCGGCGTCGCGGCCGACCCGCGCACGTACGGCGCATTGTTCTACATGCTGCTGTCGCTGGTCACCGGGGTGTTCTATTTCACCTGGGTGGTGACCGGCGCGAGTCTGTCGGCGGGCCTGTTGATCCTGATCATCGGTGTGCCGCTGCTGGTACTGTTTTTCGGGTCGGTGCGTGTGCTGTCGCTGGTGGAAGGCCGCGTGGTGGAGACGCTGCTCGGTGTGCGCATGCCGCGTCGTCCCGCCCATCCCGGGCCGCAAGGTGGCTGGCTGCAACGCATCGGTGCGATGTTCACTGATGCGCGCACCTGGAGCACGATGCTGTACTTCCTGCTGATGCTGCCGCTGGGCGTGATCTACTTCAGCGTGTTCACCACGTTGTTGTCGCTGTCGCTGGGCTTGGCCGCTTCACCGTTGGCACTGTTGTTCGATAACACGGCGGTGCTGACCTGGGATGGCGTGGATGTCACCAGCCCCTGGCTGACGCTGCCGTTGTTTGTCGTGGGCGTGCTGCTGCTGTTCGTCACGCTGCATCTGGCGCGCGCCTTCGGCAAGCTGCATGGCATGTTCGCCAAGCATCTGCTGGTCAAAAGTGGCGAAAGTTGAGTGCACTGCGTGATTGCGTGTTGTGCGACACGCGGCTGCGATCGCTGCAGTACCAAGTCGGCGGCGCTCGCAGTTTCAACGAAACAACCAGCAATCTTCCAGGTGCGATGAGGGCTCCGCGCGCTCGATTGACTGGCTTTTGACCTGATGACACTACGACTTGAAATTCAGGTTGTCGTGGAAGTGACTGGACAGTGCGGATAGATCAGTTGCAGAGCGGTTGATCTTCCGCCTGGCTGCAGGGCCCTTGCCCGCCCACCGTCGCGGGACACGCCGCAAGTACGTCCATGTAGGCTCTTACGCGGCATCCATGCCGCGTAAGGTCCCGCGACGGTGGGTGGGCAAGGACCAGTCGAGATGGTCGGTATGCATGGTTGCAAGCAAGGCATGACATGCGCTGTCTGGATAACTGCGCGTCCGATCAGCTTCGCAACGCAACGAGATCAAGAGGCAGGCTTTCAACAAAGCAGCCGACTAACTTTCTGGTGCGGTGTCCTCGCCGATTGCGGGACCGTGTGGCGGCATGGATGCCGCCACCGAGCCTACATGGACGTACTTGCGGCGTGTCCCGCGAGCGGCGAGGGCACCGCGCGCTCGACTAACTAGCTTGTGACTGTATCTAATGACGCTACGACTCGAAATCTCGGTTGTCTTGAACGCATGGAGAGTGCGGATAGATCAGTTGCAGAGCGGTTGATCTTCCACTTG